>JASHSK010000235.1 GCA_030038755.1 Gammaproteobacteria bacterium | reverse complement strand
TACGCCGGCACCCCCTGGGAGCTCGGCCTGGCCGAGACGCACCAGACGCTGCGCGCCAACGACATGCGCCACCGCGTGCGCGTGCAGACCGACGGCGGGCTCAAGACGGGGCTCGACGTCATCAAGGCCGCGATCCTCGGCGCCGAGAGCTTCGGCTTCGGCACCGCGCCGGTCGTGGCGCTGGGCTGCAAGTACCTGCGCATCTGCCACCTGAACAACTGCGCGACCGGCGTGGCGACCCAGCACGCGGTGCTGCGCGAGAAGTACTTCACCGGCATGCCGGAGATGGCGATCAACTATTTCCGCTTCGTCGCGCAGGAGTGTCGCGAGTGGATGGCGGCGCTCGGCGTGCGGCGCATGCAGGACCTCATCGGTCGCACCGAGCTGCTGCAGGAGCTGCCGGGGGAGACGCCCAAGCAGCGCAAGCTCGACCTCACGCCGCTGCTGTCGGCCGAGGGGCTGGTGTCCGATCGCCCGCAGTTCTGCGTCGAGCCTTCCAACGCGCCGTTCGACAAGGGCGAGCTCGCCGAGCGCATGGTCGCCGACATGCTGAGCGCGATCGGCGCCAAGTCGGGCGGCACCTGGCGCTACGAGGTGAAGAACTACCACCGCTCCATCGGCGCGCGGCTGTCGGGCGAGATCGCGCGGCGCTGGGGCAATCACGGCATGGATGACGCGCCGCTGATCGTGCAGCTGGCGGGCTCCATCGGTCAGAGCTTCGGTGTGTGGAACGCCGGCGGACTGCATCTGTACCTGACGGGCGACGCCAACGACTATGTCGGCAAGGGCATGGCCGCCGGCAGGCTGGTGCTGCGTCCGCCGCCGGGCGCGAGCTTCGTGGCCCGCGAGACGGTCATCATGGGCAACACCTGCCTGTATGGCGCCACCGGCGGTCAGCTGTTCGCGGCCGGGCAGGCCGGCGAGCGCTTCGCCGTGCGCAACTCGGGCGCGGTCGCCGTGCTCGAGGGCGCCGGCGATCATTGCTGCGAGTACATGACCGGCGGCGTGGTGTGCGTGCTCGGCCGCACCGGATTGAACTTCGGCGCCGGTTTCACCGGCGGTTTCGCCTACGTGCTGGACCTCGATCACGACTTCGTCGACCGCTACAACCATGAGCTGATCGATATCCACCGGCTCACGCATCAGAACATGGACGCCAACACGCAGTACCTGCGCGAGCTGCTGCGCGCGCACGCCGCCGAGACCGGCAGCGTGTGGGCCGACGAGATCGTCAACGATCTGCGCTCCTATATCGGTCATTTCTGGCTGGTCAAGCCGAAGGCGGCCTCGATCGACTCGCTGATCGAGGACCTGCGGCGCGCGGCCTAGCGCGAACGCCCGGGCGACGCGACATGGTCGAGAAGACGCTGCAGTTCCTGGAATTCGAGCGCCGCGAGCCGGACAAGCTGCCCGTGTCCGAGCGTATCGGCGTGTTCAGGGAGATCTACGCGCCGTTCGATGCGCACGCCGCCGCGCAGCAGTCGGGCCGCTGCCTGTCGTGCGGCAACCCGTTCTGCGAGTGGAAGTGCCCGGTGCACAACTACATTCCGAACTGGCTGTCGCTCATCGCCGAGGGCAAGCTGTTCGAAGCGGCGGAGCTGTCGCACCGGACGAATTCGCTGCCGGAGGTGTGCGGCCGGATCTGCCCGCAGGATCGGCTGTGCGAGGGAGCCTGCACGCTCAATGACGGGCTGGGCGCCGTGACCATCGGCTCGATCGAGAAATACATCACCGATGAGGCGCTCAGGCAGGGCTGGCGTCCCGACATGTCGGGTGTGCGCTGGACGGACAAGCGCGTGGCGGTGATCGGTGCGGGCCCCGCGGGGCTGGGCTGCGCCGACATCCTCGCGCGCAACGGCGTGCGTCCCGTGGTGTTCGATCGCCATGCGCGCATCGGAGGACTGCTGACCTTCGGCATCCCGCCGTTCAAGCTCGAGAAGGAAGTCGTCGAGACGCGCCGCGAGATCATGCAGGGCATGGGCGTGGAGTTTCGACTGGGGGTGGAGGTCGGCCGCGACGTGTCGTTCGAGCAGCTGATGGCCGAGTACGACGCGATATTTCTCGGCATGGGCACCTACACCTACGTGAAGGGAGGCTTCCCCGGCGAGAACCTGTCCGGCGTCCACGAGGCACTGCCGTACCTGATCGCGAACATCAACCGCGTGCTCGGGCTGCCTGGATCCGAGGAGCGGTTCATCGACCTGGCCGGCAAGCGCGTCGTGGTGCTCGGCGGCGGGGACACGGGCATGGACTGCAACCGCACCGCCATCCGCCAGGGCGCGGAGTCGGTGACCTGCACCTACCGGCGCGACGAGGCCAACATGCCCGGCTCGCGCCGCGACTACAAGAACAGCAAGGAAGAGGGCGTCGAGTTCATCTTCAATTGCCAGCCGGTCGAGATCCTCGGCCACGGCCATGTCGAAGGCGTCAAGGTGCTCGAGACGCGCCTCGGCCCGCCCGGCCCGCGCGGCCGGCGCCTCACCGAGAACGTGCCTGGCTCCGAGCGGATCATCCCCGCCGATGCGGTGGTCGTGGCCTTCGGCTTTCAGCCCAGCCCGCCGGGCTGGTTCGAGCCGCACGGCATCGCCCTGCATCCGGGCGGCCGCGTGCGTGTGTCCGCCTCGGCCGCGCGGCCGTTTCAGACCACCAACCCCAAGGTGTTCGCCGGCGGTGACATGGTGCGAGGCTCGGACCTGGTGGTCACCGCGGTGTTCGAGGGCCGTGAGGCCGCGCGCGGCATCCTCGACTACCTGGGACTCAATTGACCCCGTCGCATCCGAGCCCGTCAAACCGGCAGCCGCAGGCTGCACTGGATGGCGCGGTCAGCGTGCAGAGCACGGTGTACGGAGTGATCCTGGCGATCAGCTTCTGCCATCTGCTCAATGACATGATGCAATCGCTGCTGCCGGCGATCTATCCGAATCTCAAGGCGCAGTTTCATCTGAGCTTCGCGCAGATCGGTCTGGTCACGCTGTGCTACCAGGTCACCGCCTCGATCCTGCAGCCGCTGGTCGGATTGTTCGCCGACCGCCGTCCGGCGCCGCTGGCCCTGCCGGGCGGCACGCTGTTCACGCTGAGCGGCCTCATGGTGCTGTCGATCGCGCACGACTATGCGCTGCTGCTCATCGGTGCCTCGCTGCTCGGGGTCGGCTCCTCGGTGTTTCACCCGGAGTCCTCGCGCGTGGCGCGCATGGCCGCCGGTCCGCGCCATGGACTGGCGCAGTCGCTCTTCCAGGTCGGCGGCAACATCGGCTCGGCGCTCGGGCCGCTCGGCGCGGCCATCGTCGTGCTGCGCTGGGGTCAGAGGAGCCTGGCGTTCTTTGCGCTGCTGGCGCTGCTGTCCTGCGCGATCCTGTACAACGTGGGCATGTGGTACCGGCACCATGGGCTGGCACGGCTGCGCGGCGGCAGCGCGCGTCGCGCCGGCAGCGCGGCGGTCTCCACGCGCACCGCGCTCAAGGGGATTGCGGTGCTCGTGGCGCTGATCTTCTCCAAGTACATTTATCTTGCGAGCCTGACCAGCTACTACACCTTCTACCTGATCCGCACGTTCGGCGTGTCGGTGCGCAGCGCGCAGGTGTATCTGTTCGTGTTCCTGGCGGCGGTCGCGGTCGGCACGATTCTCGGCGGCCCGATCGGCGATCGCTTCGGCCGTCGCTACGTGATCTGGGCGTCGATTCTCGGGCCGCTGCCCTTCACGCTGCTGCTGCCGCACGCCAGCCTGTTCTGGACGGGGCCGCTGACGGTCATGATCGGGCTGATCCTCGCCTCCGCCTTCCCGGCGATCGTGGTGTTTGCCCAGGAGCTGGTACCCGGCAGGGTGGGGATGATATCCGGCCTGTTCTTCGGCTTCGCCTTCGGCATCGGCGGCCTCGGTGCTGCCATGCTCGGGGCGCTGGCGGACGCGACCAGCATCGGGTTCGTCTACCGGGTGTGCGCGTA
>JASHSK010000234.1 GCA_030038755.1 Gammaproteobacteria bacterium | reverse complement strand
GGCTGCGGCGCGCGGCGGCTGACGACTTTGAGGTCCGCGGCGTCGATGTGCGCCACGTCGCGTTGCTGCAGCAGCAGTCCGCCGCGCACGCTGCGCAGCTCCGGCTCCTCATCGGCATCCGCGCCGAGCTCGCCACTCTCCAGCACGCGCAGCTGCGGCCGATCGGCGAGGGCCGTGAGCGCCGTGGCCTCGACCCTGGGGGCCGCGATCACCTCGACGAACTGCTGTTCGACGATGGCGCGCGCACACGGCTCCTGCAGCGGCCGGTTGAACGCGATGACGCCGCCGAACGCCGACGTCGGATCGGTGCGGTAGGCATCGCGGTAGGCGGTGAGCGCATCGGCACCGAGCGCGACACCACAGGGATTGGCGTGCTTGACGATCACGCAGGCGGGCTCGACGAACTGCCGCACGCATTCGATGGCGGTGTCCGCATCGGCGATATTGTTGTAGGAGAGCTCCCGGCCCTGCAGCAGCCGCGCCGTGCCCACCGAGGCGCCGCGTGCGCCGGGTCGGCGGTAGAACGCCGCGCGCTGGTGCGGGTTCTCCCCGTAGCGCAGCTCGATCTGTCGCTCATAGCACAGCGCGAGCTGCTCGGGAAACAGCGCGGCCTCGCTGCCGTCGCGCGAGCGCAGCCAGTCCGCGATACGCGCGTCGTACAGCGCAGTGTGCGCGAAGGCCTTGGCGGCGAGCCAGGCGCGTGTGTCGATCGACGTCTCACCGGCAGCCTGCAGCTCCGCGAGCACACGATCGTAGTCGTCCGGGTCGACCAGCACCGTGACGTCGGCGTGATTCTTGGCTGCCGAACGCAGCATCGCCGGGCCGCCGATATCGATCTGCTCGATGGCCTCCTCGAAGCTGGCGTCGGCGCGCGCCACGGTAGCGGCGAACGGATAGAGGTTCACGACCAGCAGATCGATCGGCAGGATTCCGTGATCCTGCATGGCCTCATCGTCGAGTCCACGGCGGGCGAGCAAGCCACCGTGCACGCGCGGATGCAGGGTCTTCAGCCGACCCCCCATGAGCTCCGGGAAGCCGGTGTAATCGGCGACCTGGCGCACCGGCAGTCCCTCGGCCGCGAGGACCTCGGCGGTGCCACCCGTCGACAGCAGCTCGACCCCGCGGCGGTGCAGCTGCGCGGCGAAGCTTGCCAGCCCGCGCTTGTCCGAGACCGACAGCAGCGCTCGGCGGATCGTCGTCATTACTCGGACAGGCCGAGCGCGCGCAGTTTCTTTCGCAGCGTGCCGCGATTGATGCCGAGTATCACCGCGGCGCGGCTCTGATTGCCGGCGGCGTAGTCCAGGACCGCACGGAACAGCGGCTCCTCGACCTCATGCAGCACCATGTCGTAGAGGCGCGCAGGCCGATGTCCGTTGAGGCTGGCGAAGTATTCGCTCAACGCCCGCTCGGTGTGCCCACGCAGCGGCAGCTCCCTGCCGTTGACCTTCACGCCGGGATTGCCGTTGACCCTGCCGCCGGGATTGCCGTTGACCTTCACGCCGGTGCCCTTCGTCTTCACGCCGCTGCTTATGGCCATGGATTGCCTGCTCTGGCCGTATTGTTGTTTGCGCGATCTCCCCTCTCCCGCCCGAGCGCGGCCGCGCGCCTTCACGCCGCCTCGAGTTGCATCCATTGCTCGAAGCCCCGCCGAGCCACAGCGAACTGCGAGGTCGAGTCCTCGGCTGCCATCAGCGCGGGCCGCAGCGCCTCGATGTGCGCGTGCTGCCGGCAATACCAACCAAGGTGCTTGCGTGCCACTCGAAGTCCCGTGTACTCGCCGTAGAACGCGTACAGCAACTCGAGGTGATGAAGAATGATCTCTGTCTTGAAGGCGCGCAAGAGCGGAGCGGGTGTCGTGCCTTCGGCGAGGTATGCATTGACATCACGGAAAATCCATGGTGCGCCCTGCGCCGCGCGACCGATCATTACTCCCTGCGCACCCGTGAAATCAAGTACCGCGCGAGCGAGCGGTGCCGTATCGATATCGCCATTGGCGAGCAGCGGAATGGCAAGTCCCTCGCGTGCCTGGCGGATCGTGTCGTATTCCGCGCTGCCACGAAAATGATCAGAGCGCGTCCTGCCGTGGATGGCGAGAGCCGCAATGCCACAGGCCTGTGCAATCTGCGCAACGCGTGCCGCATTGCGGCGCGCGGGCTCCACTCCCGTGCGGATCTTGAGCGTGACGGGGACCGCTACCGCCCTCACCACTGCATCGAGAATGCGGCGGATGAGATCCTCATCGCCGAGCAGCGCCGAACCGGCGTCGCGATTGCAGACCTTGCGGGCGGGGCAGCCCATGTTGATGTCGATGATCTGCGCGCCGAGATCCACGTTGACGCGCGCCGCCGCGGCCAGCTCGGCCGGCTCGCTGCCCACCAGCTGCACCACGCGCGGCTCGGGCTCACCGTCATGATTCATTCGCCGCTGTGATTTGCTCGTGGACCACAGGCGTTGATCGCTGCTGAGCATCTCGGCCGGTGCCAGTGCCGCTCCGAAACGGCGGCATAGCATTCGAAAGGGGCGGTCGGTGACCCCGGCCATCGGCGCGAGCACGCTGGCGCCCGCGAGCTCGTGCGGCCCCACGCGCCAGGTCATGGTGCGCCGTCGACTCCCGCAGCCGCGCCGGCAGCGCCGAGGCTCGCGTCTCCCGCACAGCGCAGCGCGCCACCGGTGTCGCGCAGGCACACGTCGAGCTCGAAGCTGGCGCTGTCCGCGCTCGGATCGCGCACCTGCACTTCCGTGTCGATGCGCTCATCGCTGGCCAGAAAGGTGGCCGGAGTACGTCCCTGTGGCCAGTAGTCCGCGGGTGTCAGATCGCGCTGCGCGACGCGCCGGCCGTAGCGATCGAGCAGCGTGAGGCGCAGCATCGGCACGGGCTGCGCGCGCGTGGCGTGGTTGGCCAGCGAGAAGCGCACGAGAATCTGCGCCCGCTCGCCGGGTTCCGATTCCGCACCCTGCTGGTGCACTTCGTAAGCCGACAGATCCCAGCGCGGCGCGATCGGCGCGCCGACGGCCGCGTACAGCGCGCGCACCGGGCCACCCCAGGTCGGGGAGACGGCGAGCCGCTCGCGCCAGTGACCCAGGATCTGCAGCAGCAGCAGCAGCGCGAGCAGCAGGCAACCAGCGAGCCACGCCCAGCGGTATGGGCTGCGCTCCAGCGCCGCGATCTCCAGATCGGCGCTCGCGGGCTCATCCCCGATCGGGACGACCGATTCGGCTGGAAGTGCCTCATCGAGCATCGGATCATCCAGCGAGGCATCATCGAGGGCCGCGTCTTCCTCGAAGCTGATTTCGTCGAGACCCCGAAGCTCGCGGGCCTCCTGGGAGGCACGAGCTTCCTGTGATCCGCGAGCCTCACGCAATCCGGGAGCCTCGTGCGATCGGCGTGTCGGCGCCTGCACCCCGTGCCCGGTCGCTGTCGGGGACTGTGGTGGTTGCCTGTCGGTGGCGCGGCGTGCCGGCCCCGGCGCGGCCGGGCGTCCCGCAGGAGCACCGGCCTGCGGATTACGCGCAGGTGCATCAGGCGCCGGCGGATCACGCGTCGCAGGTGACCGGCCGGCCTTTCCGCTCGGCCGGCTCAGTCGGCGTGTGAACTGGTCCAGTTCATCGAGCGGCTTGTCAGGCACTTCCGCCTGAGACTGCGAGACGCCGTCGCCTTCGAGCACGATGTTCTCGACCATGCGCGTCGGTGCATCCGATGCGTCAGACTCGCCGGGGGCCCCGGTGGAGGCACTCGGTGGCCGCACCGGCGGCTCATCTTCATCCAGGCTGAGCCCGAGGGTCTGCAGAACGAGCTCAAACTGATCGATCCCCTCGTCGTCGTTCGGATGTTGCGGTCCGCCGGCCGGCGGTGAAGCGAACGGAGATGGTTCACCGCGCGCGCTCGCGGTCGGCGCGACGCCCGATGTCGTGGCACGTGCATTCGCAGTGCCGGGCGGCAGCGCTGCCCCGCCTGCCTGACGGGGTTGCGCAGGTTGAGACGCGCCCGCAACGCGCGACGCCTGAGCGGCGTGCGCCGGCGCAGCGGCAGCCGCTTGCGCTGCGCGAGGCGCCTGGGCCGACAGCGGTGCCGGGGCCGTGCGCGGTGCCGGAACCGTGTGTGGTGCCGAAGGTGCCTGCTGCGCCTGGGCCGCGTGTTGTGCCGGGTTGGCGTGCGCCGGGGCCGTCGCGGCAGCGGCGCGTGAAACTCCCGCGGCCGGCGTGGCGCCGGCAGTGCGGCTGGCTGTGGCAGAGGCGGCAGCGCCTGGGCCGGACGCGACAGGGCCGGGAGTGGCAGGGCTGGGAGTGGCCGGCGCCGTGAATCCACCTGGCGCGCTACGCGGCGATGCCGGGGGTGTGGCAGCTGCGCGGGCGGCAGCTCCGTTCGCGGCGGCTCCGTTCGTGGCAGCAGCGTTCGTGGCAGCAGCGTTTGCGGCCTCGGATGACATCGCGCGCGTGATCTGCGATCGCGAGGCGGGGTCGGCCTGCGCGATCGGCGGGCCGCCGTCGCCGTAGGCCTCATCGGGCGCCTCGGAGAGTTTCAGCAGTGCGTTGAAGACGTTCGAGCAGCGGCCACAGCGCACGTATCCCTGCCCGACGCGCAGGTCATTGGCGGTCACCGCGAGTGTGAGCGTGCACTTGGGACAGACCGTGAACATCGCTTCAGCTCGACCGCCTGGAATCCGTGTTCAATGGCGGGTGCCGCACAGGGCGACCCAATCGTCGCGGCGCGCGAATCGCCTCATATCAAACCACTTCCCGAACGGCCGCGCCACGTCCGCCTCCTGTTCGGCGAGGATGCCGCTCAGCAGCAGTCGTGCGCCGGGCTCGAGCAGCGTGGCGAACTGCTCGGACAGAGCCGTGAGCACCGGCGCGAGGATATTGGCCATCAGCAGCTGACAACCCCGCGGAATATCCGCCGGATGCTCACACACCCGCAGCCGCGCTGCGACGTCATTGTCCTCGGCGTTCTGGCGCGTGGCCAGTCGCGCCTGCGGATCGATGTCGAAGGCAAAGGCGCGGCGGGCGCCCAGGCGCAGCGCGGCCAGCGCCAGCACACCCGAGCCACAGCCGTAGTCCACGACGCTTTCGGGAGCGAAGCGCTGCGGGCCGGCGCGGCCCGCGGCATCGCGGCCCGCGGCATCGCGGCCCGGGGCATCGCGGCCCGCGGGATCGCCACTTGCGGTATGGTCGAGCCATTCGAGGCACAGTGCGGTCGAGGGATGCGTACCGGTGCCGAAGGCCAGACCCGGGTCGAGCCGCACGATTACGGCGTCGGGCTGCATGACCTGCTCGTGGCGCGGACAGACCCACAGCCGCTCGCCGAAGCGCATGGCATGAAAGTCTCGCAGCCACTCGCGTTCCCAGGCGCGGCCTGCGACTGCGCGCGCCGCCAGATCCGCGGGGGCGCAGCCCAGCCGCATCGCCAGCGCGCCGATCAGCGCCGCATCCGCCCGCTCGGCAGGGTACAGCACCTGCACGCGCGTGCGGCGCCAGAGGCGCACTTCCCCGGGCAGCGGCTCGAGCACCGGCTCGTCCACCACATCGCTGTAGGTGACCGCGATCGCGCCGGTGGCGAGACAGGCGGTCTCGGCCGCCTCGGGTTCGAGGGTGCCGAGCTCGAAGCTGAGCTCGAAACAATCATTCCCGGGGCTCATGCCGCGCTTCGCTGCGTGCCTGACGCTGCCCCGGATCGGCGAGCGGTGGCGGCCGCCGGCGTCACTTGAGACCCAGCCGGCGCTCCAGATAGTGGATGTCCAGGCCGCCCGCCTGGAAGGCAGCGTGTGCCAGGATCTCCTGGTGAAGCGCGGTGTTGGTCTTGATCCCCTCGACCACGAATTCCGACAGGGCATTGCGCATGCGGGCGATGGCCGTCTCGCGCGTATCCCCGTGCGCGATCAGCTTGCCGATCAGCGAGTCGTAATGCGGTGGCACGTTGTAGCCCAGGTACAGGTGGCTGTCGACGCGGATGCCGGGGCCGCCGGGTGGATGCCACAGCTTGATCGGTCCCGGGGAGGGCATGAAGGTGCGCGCATCCTCGGCGTTGATGCGGCATTCGATGGCGTGACCGCGTACCTGCACGTCGGCCTGCGAGTAGGGCAGGCGTTCGCCAGCGGCGATCTGCAGCTGCGCCTTGACCAGATCGATCCCGGTGACCAGTTCGGTGACCGGGTGTTCGACCTGGATGCGCGTGTTCATTTCGATGAAGTAGAACTCCCCGTCCTGGTAGAGGAACTCCATGGTGCCGGCGCTGCGGTAGCCCACCGCGCGACAGGCTTCCACGCAGCGCTCGCCCATCTGGCGGCGCTGCTTGACGCTGATGCCCGGCGCGGGCGCCTCCTCGAGCACCTTCTGGTGGCGCCGCTGCATCGAGCAGTCGCGCTCGCCCAGGCTGATGACGTTGCCGTAATTGTCCGCGAGGATCTGGAATTCGATATGCCGCGGGCGCTCGAGGAATTTCTCCATGTAGACCGCTTCGTTGCCGAAGGCCGCCAGCGCCTCGGAGCGTGTGACGGCAATGGAGCTGAGCAGCGCGCCCTCGGCATGCACGACGCGCATCCCGCGGCCGCCGCCGCCCCCCGACGCCTTGATGATGATCGGATAGCCGATATCGCGCGCGATGCGCAGGTTCTCGTCCGGATCTTCTCCCAGGGTTCCGTCCGAGCCGGGGACGCACAGAACCTGGTGCTCCCGCATGACCTTGATGGCCGACACCTTGTCGCCCATCAGGCGGATGGTCTCTGCCTTTGGGCCGATGAAGGTGAAGCCGCTCTTTTCGACACGTTCGGCGAAATCGGCGTTCTCGGACAGAAAACCGTAACCGGGGTGGATCGCCACCGCATCGGTGACCTCGGCGGCACTGATGATCGCCGGCATGTTCAGGTAGCTCAGCGCCGAGGGCGGTGGGCCGATGCACACCGACTCGTCGGCGAGCAGGACGTGCTTGAGACTCGCATCCGCGGTGGAATGCACGGCCACGGTTTTGATGCCGAGCTCACGGCAGGCACGCAGGATGCGCAGCGCGATTTCCCCGCGGTTGGCGATCAGGATTTTTTCAAGCATGGGCATGGGAGCTGCGCTGCGGTCGGGAATCGAAGAGCGGGGCGGGTTGGCGGAAAGCTCGGCGCTCAGGGCCACGGGGTGTTGGCGAGCCGGCCGCCGTGGCGTTACTCGATGATGAACAGCGGCTGATCAAACTCGACCGGCTCGCCGTTCTTGACCAGCATGGCTTTGATGCGGCCGGCGCGTTCCGCCTCGATCTGATTCATCATCTTCATGGCCTCGATGATGCACAGCACCTGCCCGGCTTCGACCTCATCGCCCAGCTCCACGAATGGCTTGGCTCCTGGCGAGGGGGCCGTGTAGTAGGTGCCCACCATCGGGGCGGTGACGATGTGCTCGCCGGCAGCGATACGCAGTTCGCCGGCGCCGCCGGCGACCTCGGTGGGCAGGGGCGCTGCGTTCGGCCCGCTCGCCGGTGCGGGCGCGCTGGCTGCTGCCGCCACGGGTGCTGCCATCGGGGCTGCCACGTAGGTGGGTTGCCCCGGCAGCACGCGGGCGATCCGCAGCGTTTCCTCCCCCTCCTTGATTTCGATCTCAGCGATGCCCGACTCTTCGAGCAGCTCGATCATTTTTTTGATTTTCCGAATATCCATTCGATGCTCCAATCCCTTCGCGCGCGTAGGCGCCGGGGCTTGATGTCGCGTCGCAGCACCCGTGTGATGGGCACCCCGGTACGATCCCGGCGGCTCCCCGCCCGCAGCGCGGCGAGCGAGAATGTACCTAATTTGCGGCGATTTGCCTAATGTTTGCAGCGACTGAGCGTAATTCTGCAGGAAACTGGACGTTGCGTTTGGGGACGCTCGTCGCGATTTGCAGCCGCGGTGGTCGAAACCGGCGGAACTACTGGGGAATCTGCGGGGTTCCTGGGATTCCGAGCCAGTGAGGCTCGGAATCGCCGCGAGCATACATTATGTTCGGTCCGAGGACCCGCCGGGCTGTACGGCCTGCTTGGCGCGCTGCACCGCCAGCTGACGCAGCTCCGCGGCAATCGCGGCGCGCGCCTGCGGGAGCGTTTCCTGTCCTGCCGTCACCTTTTCGACCGCGGCGATGATGTAATCGGCCTCGGCGCGGTGCAGCTCGCCGATCTTGACGGCCACGATCTGTCCCTTGGCGTCGGCGAACACCGAGAACGGCAGCACCGGGTCGATACCGAAGCGCCCCACCGCGGCGCTACCGGCATCCTCACCGACCAGCAGTGGATAACCGACGTGCGTGTGTTGCAGGTACTGCTGAACCGCGGCTGGCGAGTCCAGGGCGATCCCCACGACATTCAGCCCGCGGCCCTGGTTCTGCGTCCATAGCCGCTGCAGCAAAGGCATTTCGCGGCGGCAGGGGTCGCACCAGGTCGCCCAGAAGTTGATGATGAGCGGGTGACCGAGGTAGGCGCGCAGCGAGCGCTCGGTGCCGGTCAGATCCGGCATGCGAATGTCGGGCACGTCTTCCGGCACGGTGGCGGCCCTGGCTGCGCCGCTCGCCGGCGCTGCAGTCGCCGCGCTGGCTGCGCCGCTCGCCGGCGCGCCGGTGCTGGTCGCGGCGGCGTTCGCCGCGGTCGCGCTCGTCGCGGTACCGCTCAGAGCGATCAGGGTTGGACGGTGCGCAGCGCGGTAGCCGACGTAACCCGCCACGATGCCGCACAGGATGAGCAGGCAGACGCCGAGGGTGCGCTGGACCGATCGCATGGCGGCAGCGAGCATAGCGCCGCGCCGGGCGTGCGCTCAACCTCGGGATCAGCCGGCAGGTGCCGGCTCAGCCCGCCGCGGCGTCGGGGTCACAGCCGGCGGGTGGCGGGGATCAGCCGGCGGGCGCGAACGCCTGGTGCAGCACCGCGAGGAAGCGCTGCGCGTTCATGAAGCCGACGACGCGGAACGCGCGGCGCTCGCGACCGTGACCGTCGTAGAACGCGATGGTGGGCGGGGCGAAAGTCTGGAACCGATGCAAGAGCGCCTGATCGTCGGCGTTGTTCGCAGTGACGTCGGCTCGCAGCAGACGCACATTGCGCAGCTCTGCGCGCACGCCCGGATCCAGGAACGTGGAGTGCTGCATCTCCAGACAGGAAGTGCACCAGTCGGCGTAGAAGTCGAGCATCACGGGTTGGCCCTGCGCCGAGGCCAGGCGCACCTGCTGGTCGAGCTGCGCGACCGAGGAGATGTTATGGAACTGCAGCGCTTCGAGCGAGGCGTCGCGCGACAGCGGAGCGAGAGGATCGTCGGCGCCGAGTCCGGTGCCGACGGCGAGCGCCGCCGCATACAGCGCTGCCGCGGCCGCTGCGACCAGCGCCACGGCGCGCACCGCCCGCAGCGAGCCAGGCATGCGCGCCAGGCCCCATAGCACCACGCACGCGGACAGCGCGGGCACGATGAACAGCAACAACGTGGCGCGTGCCGGCACGATGCGCATCAGCATCCACGCCGCCAGCGCCAGCATCATCACGCCGAACAGGCGCTTGACGGCATCCATCCATGCGCCTGCCTTTGGCAGCCAGCGCCCGGCCGAGGTGCCTACCACGAGCAGCGGGGTTCCCATGCCCAGCGCCATCACGAACAGCGCCGCGGAGCCACGCCCGATGGCGCCGCTCTGTCCGATGACCGCGAGCGTCGCGAGCAGCGGCGGGGCGATGCAGGTCGTGACGATCAGCGCCGAGAGCGCGCCCATCACGGCGACACCACCGAAGCTACCGCCGCGCTGGCGGTTGCTCGCGGCCGCCAGGCGCGTCTGCACGAATGCCGGCATCTGCACGGTGTAGAAGCCGAACATCGACAGCGCCATGGCGAGGAACAGCGCCGCGAAGAGC
>JASHSK010000233.1 GCA_030038755.1 Gammaproteobacteria bacterium | reverse complement strand
TTTCTGCTGGTGGTCTTCGAGACCGCGATCGCGAAGATGCGCGTGTTTCGCGTGCCGGAATTCCTCGGCATCGCACTGATGCTGGGATTGCTCGGCACGATCCTGCTGTTCGTCTCGAGGGCGCCACAATGAGTCCGCTGGGCAGTGACATCGCCCACCTGCTCGCCGGCTCCATGGTGCTGGTGAGCTTCATGCTGCTCTACCAGGATCGCATGTTCGCGCTGATCAACGTGTTCGCGTTGCACGCCTGCGTACTCGCATTCTCGGTGGCCTGGCAGGCCTACCTGCAGCGGGCGCCGCATCTGTACGTCACCGCGCTGATCGCGCTGCTGTTCAAGGGGGTGATCATTCCCATTGCACTGCGTCGCATCATCGTGCGGCTGGGCATTCATCGCACCGTCGAGCAGGCCCTCAGCATCGGACCGACGATGCTGTTCGGCATCGCGCTGGTTGGATTGTCGATCATCGTCATGCTGCCGGTGACGCAGTCGCAGGGCGCATTCGTGCGCGAGGATCTGGCCTTTGCGCTGTCGGTCGTGCTGCTCGGGTTTCTGATGATGGTCACGCGGCGCAACGCGGTCAGTCAGGTGATCGGATTCATGTCGCTGGAGAACGGGCTGGTGCTCGCCGCCACCGGCGCGCGCGGCATGCCCCTGGTGGTCGAGATCACGGTGGGCTTCTCGGTGCTGATCGCCTTCATCGTGATCGGCATCTTCCTGTTTCGCATCCGCGAGCGCTTCGACACCGTGGATCTGCAGGCGCTCGACCTGTCGCGCGGGGAAGCGACGTGAGCCTGCCGCCCGGTCAACTGGCGCTCGGCGGGCTGCTCGGCATCCCCGCGGCCGGCGCGCTGCTGCTCGCGCTGATTGCGCGCTACCGGCTCGCCTCGGTCGTCAATGTGGCGCTGTGCGCGCTGACGCTCGCCTGCGCCGCCGTGCTGTACGCCTACCGCCCTGCGCCCACGCTGTACCTGCTGGTCGACGATCTGAACACCGTCTTCCTGGTGGTCGGCTCGCTGGTGGGGTTCAGCACCAGTCTGTTCAGCGCCGGCTACATCGCGCACGAGCTGCGCACGGGCCGGCTGAAATCCTCCGACGTGCGTTTCTATCACGCCACGTACCAGCTGCTGATGTTCGCGCTGAATCTCGCGCTGGTCTCCAACAACATCGGCCTGATGTGGGTGGCGATCGAGCTGGCTACCCTGACCACGGTCGTGATGGTGGGGATGTATCGAACCAACGAGGCGCTCGAAGCCGCCTGGAAATATTTCATTCTGGCTTCGGTCGGCATCGCCCTGGCGCTGTTCGGCACGATCCTGGTGTATCTGGCCGCACAGGAGCGGCTGGGCCAGGGAGTCGTCGCGATGGCCTGGAACCGCCTGGTGCTCAGCTCCGGCAGCTTCGATCCCTCGCTGCTGAATCTGTCGTTCGTCTTCCTGCTGCTCGGCTACGGCACCAAGGTGGGCCTGGTCCCGGTGCACGCCTGGTTGCCCGATGCCCACGCCGAGGGTCCCACGCCGATCTCGGCGGTGCTGTCGGGGCTGCTGCTCAATGTCGCGCTGTTCGCACTGCTGCGATTCAAGCTCATCATGGCCGCCAACCCGCAGGTGTTGTCCCCCGGCCCGATGATGATCACGATGGGGATGCTCTCCCTGGGGTTCGCCGGCTTCATGATCTTCCGCCGCCGCGACATCAAGCGCCTGTTTGCGTACTCATCCATCGAGCACATGGGCATCATCACGCTGGCCTTCGGCCTGGGAGGGCCGCTCGCGAGCTTCGCCGGACTGCTGCAGATGGCCATGCACAGCCTCACGAAGTCGGCGATCTTTTTCGGTGTCGGCTACACCTCACAGCTCGAGGGCACGCAGCGCATCGCCGACATCCGCGGGCTCACGCACAGCGCCCCGTGGCTGGGTGGCCTGTTGGTGATCGGGACACTGGCGATCGCCGGACTGCCGCCCTTCGGAATCTTCACCAGCGAATTCCTGCTGGTGACCTCCACCTTTGCGCGCTCACCGTGGCTCGCGGTCCTGCTGGTGATCGGTCTACTGATCGCCTTCAGCGCCGTGATCCTGCGGCTGCATGGTCTCGCCTTCGGTGACACCACGCGCCGGCACTCGCTGCCGGCCTGGAGGTTGACGCCGATCGCGCTGCATCTGCTGCTCGTGACCGTCGCCGGCCTGTACCTGCCGGGCGCGGTGGTCACCTGGTTCCGCCACGTGGCCGGGCAGCTGGGGTAGGCGGGGCCAGGGCCGTGCTGCAGGCGCTGTTCGGCGATCGCCCCGCCGAGGCGAGCCATCACGGCTGGCCGCTGGTCGGAGCCGATGCGGACTCCTGGCGCCGGACCGGGGAGGCGCTGCGCGAGGGTAAGCTCGATCTGCTCGGCCTGTGGGGTGATACCGACGCGGTCACGTGTGTGCTGCACGAGCCCTCCACACGGCGGGCGCTGAGTGCGCGCCTGCCGGTGCGCGCCGGGAAGGTTCCCTCACTGGCGCAGTTTCATGCACCCGCATCGCGCCTGGAGCGCTCGATCACCGACCTGTTCGGCATCGAGATCGTGGGACTGCCGGATTCGCGGCCGTGGCTCGATCACGGCCGCTGGCCGCTGCGTCGACCGTTGGCGATGAGCCCCGAGGGGATCGCTGCGCAGCGCCCTTACGAGTTTCTACCCACCGTGGGGCCGCACCTGCATCAGGTGCCGGTCGGCCCGGTGCACGCCGGGGTCATCGAACCCGGGCATTTCCGCTTCACGGCCAGCGGCGAGACGATCGTGCGGCTCGAGGAACGGCTCGGCTACACCCACAAGGGCATCGAGTGGTTGCTGCGCGGAAAATCCCTGAACGAGGCCGCGCGCATCGCGGCTCGCGCCTGCGGCGACAGCACCGTGAGCTATTCGCTGGCCTTCGCGCGCGCCGTGGAGGCGGCCCTGCACCTGCAGATTCCGCCCCGCGCACACTGGCTGCGCGCCACCATGGCCGAGCTGGAGCGCATCGCCAACCACCTCGGCGATATCGGCGGGATCTGCAACGACGCCGCCTTCTCGATGATGCACGCGGAGTGCGGCATCCTGCGCGAGCACGCGCTGCGCGCCTGCGCGATCGCCTTCGGTCACCGACTGATGATGGACCGCATCGTCCCCGGGGGCGTCACCGTGGATCTGCAGCCGGCGGGCTGCGCGGCGATCCTCGCGCTCATCCGGCAGCTGCGGCGTCAATTCCCGGAACTGGTGGAGCTGTACGACAGCACCGCCTCGCTGCAGGACCGTACCGTGGGTTCCGGCAGCGTCCCGGCGGCCCTCGCGCTGCAGTTCGCCGCCCCCGGCTACGTCGGTCGGGCGTGCGGGCGGGCATTCGATGCGCGCACCTGCCTGCCGTATCCTCCGTATGACGTCGCTCCGATCGAGCTGGTCACCTGCAGCGAAGGGGACGTCGATGCGCGCGTGAGGGTGCGGATTTTGGAGATCGAACGCAGTTGCGCCTGGCTCCAGGCCGCGCTGGCGGCGCTGCCGCCGGGCCCTGTGCGGGTGCCGGTCGATGCGGAGCCGCAGGGCGGCGCCGAACAGCCGGAAGGCGAGGCGCTGGTCGAGGGATTTCGTGGCGATATCCTCGCCGCCGTGCGTCTCGGTCCGCAGCAGCGCCTGGAGCGCTGTCACCTGCGCGACCCGTCCTGGTTCCTGTGGCCGCTCCTGGAGGTCGCGATCGAGGGCAACATCATCGCGGACTTCCCCCTGTGCAACAAGTCGTTCAACTGCGCCTACTCGGGCCACGATCTGTAGCGCTCCTGTCGAACAGCCGCTGATCCGCCATGCGCCGTCGCCTGATCAAGAACCTGTTCAGCTCACCGTGTACCGAAGCGCCGCCCCCTCGGAGCGCGACGCTGGAGGAGGCCGGAGCCGCCCTGCGCGGCGCCATCGCACGCAGCCTCGGCCGCAGTCTCGCGATCCGCGCGGTGGACAGCGGCTCGTGCAACGGCTGTGAGCTGGAAATCCACGCGCTGAGCAACGCCTTCTACGATATCGAGCGGTTCGGCATCCGCTTCGTGGCCTCGCCGCGCCACGCCGATGTGCTGCTGGTCACCGGCCCGGTCACGCTCAACATGCGTGATGCCCTCGAGCGTACCTATCAGGCAACGCCCGCACCAAAGTGGATCGTGGCGGTGGGGGACTGTGGGGCAGGTTGCGGCGTATTTGCCGACAGCTACGCCTGCGTCGGTGCGGTCGCCAAGGTCATCCCGGTCGACCTGACGATCCGCGGTTGCCCGCCGACACCGACCGACCTGCTGCAGGGCCTGTGCTGGCTGCTCGACCCGGCGGTTGTGCGATAGCGCAGCGCCGGGACTTCCCGAATGCCGCGTTCAGCTTCCAGTCAGCCGGACGGTGGCACAGTAACGCCAGCGTCGCAATTCAAGACCCCCCCAATCGACGCATCTGAAGCCCGCGGCTTACCACCGCGGGCTTTTTGTTAGCATAGTCACTCTATGGCGAGGTTAGCCGCATGGGCCATCAGCATCGCACTCGTCGTGCTTGCCTGCTGGCTTCCGCGTCGCGCGCTGAACGTGCTGATGATCCTGGGGCTCGCGTTCCTGGCGGTCTGGACGCTGGCCCTGTTCACCCTCTGACGATGGGCAGAAGCGCTGTCGCGACGGCGGCTTTTGCGCTGGCGCTCGTCATGAGCGCGGCGAGCTTCGCCCAGTACCAGCCATACGCGCCCGAGGGCGTAAAGACCCGGGAAATCGGCGGCAAGCTGCTGTTCGTCGATGCCCGGGGGATGACCCTCTATACCTTCGATCGCGACTCCAGCGGCGCGTCGGTCTGCAATGCGCAGTGCACGAAAATCTGGCTGCCGTTGCTGGCCACCCGGGCCGAGCACGGCCGCGGATCCTGGTCCGTCATCACCCGCAAAGACGGCATCAAACAGTGGGCATACCGGGGCAAGCCGGTCTATACCTTCGCGCAGGACAAAGCGCCCGGCGATGCCAAGGGCGACGACGTCGGCCCGAACGGGACCCATCTCTGGCACGTTCTCAAAGTGCTATAGGCCCGAGCGCAGAACCGCCGCCGAGAAGGGCTTAGGACCCGAACTCGCTACCTGCCGACGATCGGTGGGTCTTCGCTGGTGGATTCGAACAGCACGCGGTAGAGAATACCTGCCGCCAGCCCTCCGAGCAGCGGGAAAACCCAGAAGAACCAAAGCTGCGCCGTGGCCCAGCCCCCCACGAACAGCGCCGGTCCGGTACTGCGCGCGGGATTGACCGATGTATTGGTCACCGGAATGCTGATCAGATGAATCAACGTCAGCGTCAGGCCGATCGCGATTCCCGCAAAACCCACGGGCGCGCGCCTGTGAGTCGCTCCGAGAATCACGGTGACGAACATGAAGGTCATCACGATCTCGGACACCGCACAGGCGAGCATCGAGTACTGCCCGGGGGAATGCGCGCCATAACCGTCGGAGGCGAAGCCATCGGCCACACTGAAGCCGGCTTTGCCGGTGGCGATGAGATAGAGCACGGCAGCTCCGGCGATGGCGCCGGCAACCTGGGCAACGATATACGGAATGACACGCGACCCCGGAAAGCGTCCCCCGGACCACAGTCCGACCGTGACCGCGGGGTTGAAATGACCGCCCGAGATCGGCCCGAAGCAGTACACACCGCTCAGCACGGTGAGCCCGAAGGCGATCGCCACGCCGGTGAAGCCGATGCCCAGATTCGGAAAGGCGGCCGCAAGCACCGCGCTCCCACATCCACCCAGCACGAGCCACAACGTGCCAAGAAATTCGGCAGCTACTTTCGCGCGCATTGTTTTCACTCCCCCCGGTCTGTTGATTTTCGCGTTTGTTCGACGCATCGATACTACGGCTACAGAGGCCACGCCCGCTACCGCGGCCCCTGCCAACAGCGGTCGCTGCGGGCCGTCCCCTCGCCGAACGGGGGGCCGGCATGAACCTGCCGGGCTGGCGCTGGCATACGCTCAAGGGTGGCGGCTGGGCGGTGTGGTGGATGAAAATGACCGGCTGACATTCGATTTCGAGGGCATGGATGCCGGTGCCCTGATTCATTGGCGGAGAGGGTGGATTACTCAGCGCTGCGCGCCTCGCCCTTCGGGCCGGCCTCACGGCCGTTATCCCACCCCGCCTCATTGCCTCACGATGGGCGGGCCTGCAAACGACCAGCCCTTGCCCGCCCGGAGTGATTGGCAGGAGAGAGGGATTCGCACCCACGAGCCCCGTGAGGGGCCTCCGGTTTTCAAGTCTTACTGTTCGCCTTGAGGCTTGAATATGGCGCTTAGAAACGCAGCGATCACCGGCGCCCTGGCCGGAGCGCATTCCCGGAGTATCACGAGCAATCCTGGCCAAGTATCAATGCACCGCGTAGTCCGACCGGCCCCGTGAAAGGCCGCAGTACGGGGCACTGCATGCCAAGGAACCAACCACACCACGGTGTGGCGCACGTGTACGTGCGTGATGCTGATCCCGGAACCGTCATTAACTTTCGTCAATGAACGCACCCGTCAACCGTCGCGAACGTACCCTGAAGGAACATGGATCTTCAGCAGTGGTGAGGAACGAAGCTTGCCAACAGAGACGCTTGAGCAGCTGCGTGTCATCGTCGCGACCGAGTCCAGCGATGGCCAGCGGCTAGCGGAAAATCTCAGCGACAATCCGATCTGCACGGTGACGGTGGATGTTTCAATCCGCAGCATCGTCGTGACTTGGCGCCGCTACGCCACGAGCACGCAGCTGCGCTTCATCCACGAGGCCATTCTGGATCTGGTCCATAGATGGGGGCTCTCGCGCATCCTGGGCGATGACACCGCGCTGCCCACGATCCACGCGGAGGATCAGCGTTGGATCGTGGAGGACTGGATGCCCCGCGCCAGCGCCGCGGGGCTGCGGGCGGCTGCCAGTAAATCTCCTGCCTCCTATTTCGGTCGCCTCGCCGCCAAGCGAGTCGCCTCTAACGCCCCTTGGCCGGTGCACGCCTTCGACGATATGCGCGAGGCCCGACATTGGTTGCAGAGCGTGTACTGAGCCGCTCCGTGAGCACCGGCACCTCCCGACACCGGAAGCGACTACCTGCGGGACAACAGGAGCTGGCACGCATGACCGGCGAGGCCAAGTCCAATCTTTCGCGCCCATTGAGAACAATGGAAGGCTACGGCCTGGTCCGGCTCGAGCGCGGCGAGCGCGGCCGCATCACCCCGAAGGTGACGCATGACCGTGTAGAGTTGCACTTGCCGCTCACCCTCTCACGCAGAGCAGGCTGAGGCTCGCCCTTCGGGCCGGCCTCACGGCCGTTATCCCACCCCGCCTCGTTGCCTCACGATGGGCGGGCCTGCAGGCGACCAGCCCTTGCCCGCCCGGAGTGATTGGCGGAGAGGGTGGGATTCGAACCCACGAGCCCCGTGAGGGGCCTCCGGTTTTCAAGTCTGACGACCCGCGCGCCGGCGGTACGCACCCACACGCAAACGCCATAAATCCAAGTGTATGGCGACAGGCCGAAACACCGTGATTGCCGTTCTTTCAGGGCCGAGTGCAACTTGAGTGCAACTTGCCGGCGACGTCGGGCCAAATGCCGCCCGGATGGCCCGACGGAAGCATTTCGCTTGCATGAGTTGTGTCAGTATGATAACTATAGAGGGTGGCGGAGCTGCGCGACCCGACCCTCGATACGCTGATTGATCTCGACGGGCAGGTCTTGGTGGTGGACCCCGAGGGCGGTCACTGGGTCCGGTTCGTCGTAACGCGGATACCTGTGTCGCCGGAGAAACCGCACGGCATCGATTATTCGCTCACGCTGCACGGTCCGGATGGCGAGCGGCTGGTCGGCTTCGACAACGCCCATCCGGTCGGCGCACGAAAGCGCGGCGAAGCCCAGGACCACCACCACCGACTGAAGACGATTGGGGAGTATGGATATCGGGACGCGGCAACCTTGCTGGCCGATTTCTGGAAGACGGTCGACGAGGTTTTGCGCGAGCGAGGAGTGATTCCATGACGACCTTGAAAGTCGGCATCGCCAGCTACGAAGAGATGAAGGTCCGCACCATGGCGGTGGCCCGCGGCGAGCGGCGTGTCGCACCCGGCGAACCGAAAGTCTGGTTCACTTCGACCGAATCCTTCGCCAAGGTCCTGTCGGCGGGAAACCGTGAGCTGCTGCGGGTCATTGCGGAGAAGGCGCCAGGCTCACTCGATGAGCTGGCGCGCATGACCGGCAAGGCCAAGTCCAATCTTTCGCGCACATTGAGAACAATGGAAGGCTACGGCCTGGTCCGGCTCGAGCGCGGCGAGCGCGGCCGCATCACCCCGAAGGTGACGCATGACCGTGTAGAGTTGGACTTGCCGCTCACCCTCTCACGTAGAGTAGGCTGAGCCACGGCCACCCGGAGGTGAAGAAATCGGACTGTCGCCTGCCTGCCAGGGCTGACGCATCGCTGGCGTCCAGGGGCCACTCTGAATTGGCGGAGAGGGTGGGATTCGAACCCACGACCGGGTTGCCCCGGCTCCGGTTTTCAAGACCGGTGCAATCAACCGCTCTGCCACCTCTCCGGCCTGTCCGGCGCCAACGGCTTGCTGCGCATTTTGCCTGACGCGGATGCCGTCTGCAGGCAGCGCAGCCTTCACGGCTGGCCAGACCCGGCAGTTCAACGGCGTGGCGGCGCCTGCCCATGCCGCTCGCACTCCGATCTCCAGATGGATT
>JASHSK010000232.1 GCA_030038755.1 Gammaproteobacteria bacterium | reverse complement strand
CCATGGTGCAGCGACAGCAGGCGCTCGCCGATGCGATCCGCCAGGACCCGGAAGTGGTGAGCCTGTCGTCGTTCATCGGCGTCGACGGCACCAACACCACGCTCAACGACGGGCGCATGATGATCAATCTGAAGCCCAAGGACGAGCGCAGCGAGAGCATCGAAACCATCATGGCGCGGCTGCGCCGGGAAACCCAGGCCGTGCCCGGCATCAGCGTCTACTTTCAGCCGGTGCAGGACCTCACGATCGACTCGACGGTATCGCGCGCGCAGTATCAGTTCGTGCTCGGCGCGGCGGGCGATTCGATCCTCGCGCCGTGGGTGCCACAGCTGCTCACGGCCCTGAGCGGCGCGCCGCAGCTGCAGAACGTCTCCACCAACTACCTGGACGAGGGACTGACCGCGAACATCGAGGTCGACCGCGACACCGCCGCCCGCTTCGGCGTGACCGCCGCCACGATCGATAACGCGCTGTATGACGCCTTCGGCCAGCGCATCATCTCCACCATCTACGCGCAGTCGAACCAGTACCGCGTCATCCTGCAGGCGATCCCGGGCATGGAGGACACGGTCGCGGCGCTCAACACCATCTATGTACCCTCCTCCGGCGGCGGTCAGGTGCGCATGGACTCGATTGCGCACGTCTCGGTCACGCAGTCGGCGCTCGAGCACGACCACCTGGGACAGTTCCCGGCCGCCATGTTCTCCTTCGACGTCGCCCCGGGGGCGTCGCTGCAGTCGGCCGTGCAGGCGGTACGCAACGCCGAGCAGGCCATCGGACTGCCGGTCAGCATCACCACGAGCTTCCAGGGCTCGGCGTTGGCGTTCCAGTCGGCCCTCTCGAGCGAGGTGCTGCTGGTGCTCGCTGCCATTGCCTCGGTCTACATCGTGCTCGGCGTGCTGTATGAGAGCTTCATTCACCCACTGACGATCCTGTCGACGCTGCCCTCGGCCGGCATCGGCGCACTGCTCGGTCTGATGGTCGCGGGGCTCGAGCTGAACATCATCTCGATCATCGGCATCATCCTGCTGATCGGCATCGTCATGAAGAACGCCATCATGATGATCGACTTCGCGCTCACGGCCGAGCGCGAGGATGGCAGGTCGGCGATCGAAGCGATCCACCAGGCCGCGCTGCTGCGCTTCCGGCCGATCCTCATGACCACGGTGGCGGCGCTGTTCGCCGCCCTGCCGCTGATGCTCGGGAGCGGCACGGGCTCGGAGCTGCGCAGCCCCCTCGGCGTGTCGATCGTCGGCGGTCTGCTGGTCAGCCAGGTCCTGACCCTGTTCACGACGCCGGTGATCTACCTGTTCTTCGACCGACTGTCGCGCGTGGCGCGACGCGGTCGGCTCGGCGAGGCCGCTGCGGGCCAGGCGGGCGAGTTGTCCGGGACGCCCGGACAGAGCGCGGGAGGGGCGCTCGGCAGCCGTCCGCAGCCGGCGGCGCCGCAGAACTGAGATCCGGGCGCGGGCAGGATCCCCCATGAACATCTCCGCGCCCTTCATCCACCGTCCGGTCGCCACCACGCTGCTGACGCTGGCGCTGGTATTCGCCGGCGCCATCGCGTTCTTCCTGCTGCCGGTGGCACCGCTCCCGAACGTGGACACCCCGACGGTGCAGATCCAGGCCTCGCTGCCGGGCGCGAGCCCGGAGACCGTGGCCACCAGCGTCACGACGCCGCTCGAGCGCCACCTTGGCGCCATCGCGGGGGTCACCGAGATGACCTCCTCGAGCTCGGTAGGCTCCTCGCGCATCGTCATGCAGTTCGACATGAGCCGCGACGTCAACGGCGCGGCACGCGACGTGGAGGCGGCGATCCAGGCCGCACGCGTCGACCTGCCCGCGACGTTGCGCTCGAACCCGACCTACAACAAATTCAATCCGGCGAATGCGCCGGTGCTGATCCTGTCGCTGACCTCCGACACGCTCACACCGGGACAGATCTACGACTCGGCCTCCACCATCATCCAGCAGAAGCTGCTGCAGATCGAAGGCGTCGGCGAAGTCGACATCGGCGGCGGCTCGCTGCCGGCGGTGCGCGTCGAGCTCAACCCGCGCGCGCTGTTCAAGTACGGCATCGGTCTGGAGGACATCCGCGCCGCGCTCACGGCCGCCAATGCCAATGCGCCCAAGGGCTTCCTCGAGGACCCCAAGGATCACTACCAGGTCTACGTCAACGACACCGCGTTGCATGCGGCCGACTACAAGCCGCTGATCGTCGCTTACCGCAACAACGCTCCGGTGCGGCTCGAGGACGTCGCCGACGTCTACGACGGCGTGGAGAATGTCCGCAACCTCGGCCTGTCCGACGGCGAGGATGCGATCATGGTGCAGATCCACCAGCAGACCGGCGCCAACATCATCGACACGATCAAGCGCATCAACGCGGTCATACCCGAGATTCAGGCGTCGATCCCGTCCGGCATCAAGATCGGCAGACACCACGATCGCACCACCACGATCCGTGCCTCATTGCATGACGTCGAATTCACCCTGCTGATCTCCACGCTGCTGGTGATCTTCGTGGTGTTCATCGCGCTGCGCAATCCGCGCGCCGCGCTGATTCCCGCGGTGGCGGTGCCGGCGGCCCTGATCGGCACCTTCGGCGCCATGTATCTGCTCGGCTTCACTCTGGACAACCTGTCGCTGATGGCGCTGACCATCGCGACCGGCTTCGTGGTTGACGACGCCATCGTGATGCTGGAGAACATCTCGCGGCACATCGAGAACGGGGTAGCGCCGTTCAGGGCGGCACTGGAGGGCGCGCGCGAGGTGGGCTTTACGGTATTGTCGATGAGCGTGTCGCTGATCGCGGTCTTCCTGCCGATCCTGCTGATGACCGGCATCCTCGGGCGGCTGTTCCGCGAGTTCGCCGAGACTCTCTCGGTGGCGATCGTACTGTCGCTGCTGCTGTCACTGACGACCACGCCCAGCATGTGTGCGCACGTGCTCGGCGACGCGCGCACGCGCGCCGGCTCGCTCCTGGACCGCTTCCTGGCGCTCATGGAGCGCGGCTTCAACGCCATGCGGGACTTCTACGCGCACACGCTGCGCGCGGCGCTGATGCACCCGAGACTGGTGATCTCGATCCTCGGGGCTACGGTCGCGCTCAACATCTACCTGTTCGCCGTGGTGCCCAAGGGCCTGTTCCCGAACGAGGATACCGGCACCATCCAGGGCAATCTGCGCGCCGATGAGGATGTCTCCTTCGAAGCCATGGAGAATCGCCTGCGGCAGGCGGTGAACATCGTGGACAAGGATCCTGCCGTGGAGAGCGTCGGCGGCTTCACCAACGGCGGCGGCGGCTTCGGTGGCGCCAACACCGCCAACATGATGATCGACCTCAAGCCGCTCTCGCAGCGTCACGGCATGAGCTCGCAGCAGGTCATCGCGCGCCTGCGCAATGAGCTCGGCAAGCTCACCGGTGCGCGCCTGTTCCTGCAGGTGGAGCAGGACATCCGCGCCGGGGGCCGGCAGGCCAACGCCGAGTACCAGTACACGCTCCTCGGTGATGACCTCGACCAGCTCAATGCCTGGGTGCCGAAGATCACCGAGGCGCTCAAGCAGGTCCCGGAGCTCGCCGACGTGAACTCCGATCAGCAGAACAGCGGCCTCGATGTGCGCCTGAACGTCGATCGCCCGACCGCCGCGCGGTTGGGGGTCGACCTGACCGACCTCGACAACACCCTGTACGACGCCTTCGGGCAGCGGCAGGTGTCCACCATGTACGAGGACATGAACCAGTACCACGTGGTGATGGAGGTCGAGCCGGACTTCTGGCAGAACCCGAGCACCCTGCGGGACATCTGGGTGAGCACCACCGGTGGCGCGCTCTCGGGCACGGAGTCCACCGCGGATGCGGTCGACGACTTTTCGGTCGCCAGCCCGGCGGCCGCGGGCGGGGTAAGTTCCAGCGACACGTCGTCGATCACCAGCCCGGCAGCCGCGGGCGGGGTGAGTGCCAGCGACACCATGGAACTTGCCGCCGGCCAGGTCAGCTCCAGCAACACGGGTAGCGGTGG
>JASHSK010000231.1 GCA_030038755.1 Gammaproteobacteria bacterium | reverse complement strand
CTCGGGGCCTCGGTGGATGCGGCGGACCTGTATTTTCAGCTCTCGCGCGAGGAAAGCTGGGCGCTCGAGGACGGCATCGTCAAGGAGGGCAGCGCCAGTATCGAGCAGGGCGTAGGGGTGCGGGCCCTGGCCGGCGAGAAGACCGGCTTTGCCTATTCCGACGAGATCATGCTGCCGGCGCTGGAGGAGGCGGCGCGCGCCGCGCGCGCCATCGCGAGCACCGGCAGTACGCAGCCCGTGCAGGCCTGGCAGCAGGTGGCGGGTCACCAGCTGTACCTGCCGACCGATCCGCGCACGGCGCTGGCCGATGAGGACAAGATCGGCTGGCTCGAGCGCGTGGACCGCGAGACACGGCGCATCGACCCGCGGGTCGTGCAGGTCATGGCGAGCGTGAGCGCCGCTCACGAGCTGGTGCTGGTGGCGCGTAGCGACGGAGTGCTCGCCGCGGACGTGCGGCCGCTGGTGCGCATGAACGTCACGGTGCTCGTCGAGCAGGCCGGCCGGCGCGAGCAGGGCTATGCGGGCTGCGGCGGACGCTACACGCTCGAGGAACTGGTCGCCGGGGAGCGCCCGCTCGCGCTCGGCCGCGAGGCGGTACGCCAGGCGCTGGTGAACCTCGAGGCGGTACCGGCACCGGCCGGCCCCATGACCGTGGTGCTCGGGCCCGGTTGGCCCGGAGTGCTGCTGCACGAGGCGATCGGCCATGGCCTGGAGGGCGACTTCAACCGCAAGGGCACCTCAGCGTTCAGCAACCGCATGGGCCAGCGCGTGGCGGCCCCCGGCTGTACCGTGGTGGACGACGGGGCGCTGCCGCGACGGCGCGGCTCGCTCAATATCGACGACGAGGGCACGCCGACCCAGTGCACGACTCTCATCGAGGACGGGGTGCTGTGCGGCTACATGCAGGACCGCCTGAACGCGCGGCTCATGGGGATGCGACCGACGGGCAATGGCCGGCGCGAGTCCTTCGCGCACGTCACCATGCCACGCATGACCAACACCTACATGCGGCCCGGCCCGCACGATCCGGGCGAGATCCTCGCCTCGGTCCAGCGCGGCATCTACGCGGTGAACTTCGGCGGCGGGCAGGTGGATATCACCTCCGGCAAGTTCGTGTTCTCGGCCAGCGAAGCCTATCTGATCGAAAACGGCAAGCTGGGCGCGCCGATCAAGGGCGCAACGCTGATCGGCAACGGCCCGGATGTGCTCACGCGCGTGGCCATGGTCGGCAACGATCTCAAGCTCGACGAGGGCGTGGGCGTGTGCGGCAAGGAAGGGCAGAGCGTGCCCGTGGGTGTTGGTCAGCCTACGCTGCGGGTCGATGGGCTGACGGTCGGCGGCACCGGGTAACAAGCGGAGCGCCCGCTGCGCGCTGTGTCAGCTGCGCGGTGTGTCCAGGTTGCTCACGTCGGCGGCCCGGCTCTGCGGTTCGGCGCCGGGTGCCTGCGTGTGCGTGTCGGCACGCGCGTGCGGCTCGGCGCGCGTGTGGGGCTCGGCGCGCTGCTCGGACGCGGGCAGCACCGTCGTGGCAGCGTGCTCCTCGGGGGAGGGCTGCAGGTGCGAGCGCTCGTCCACGTACAGCAGCTCGTGCTGGCCGATGGTCACGACGTCGCCGTCGTTCAGATGGTGATAACGCACGCGCTTGCCCTGGACAAAGATTCCGTTGGTGCTGTTGAGATCCTCGATGATGCAGCTGCGCGTGGTGGTCACGATCTGGCAGTGATGGCGGCTGACGAAGCGGCTGTCGATCTGCAGATCGTTGGCGGCGGTGCGACCGATGATGAGTCGTCCGGCGTAGAGCAGGTGAGTGCTGAGCGTGTGCCCGGCGCTGGCCAGCAGCACGCGCGCGAGAGGCGGCCCGGTGCCGTTGCCGTGAACGGATACCGGCTCGGCCTCGGCGAGCTCGCTGCCGTGAGCGTCCGGCCCGGCCTCGCTGTTGCCGGCGACGTGGCGGAACTGCGCCGGATCCGGACTGCCATCGGCACGCAGGCGCATCAGGCGCGTGCCGGTACGCGACGAATACTCGAGCCACTGCAGCTCGTTGATCGCCGCCTGCACATCCTCCAGACCGACGGTGTCACGGTTCGAGTTCGAGGCGGCGAGCATCGCGGTGTCACACAGGGTGTTCACCAGCCGCGGCACGCCACCGCTGTAGCGATAGATCAGCTCGAAGGTTGCGGGCGCGAAGATCTCGCGTCCCTCGGAACCGGCCACTTCGAGGCGATGCAGGATGTAGGCGCCGGTATCGGCCTCGGACAGCGCAGGGAGGTGAAAGCGCAGGCGGATGCGCTGCGCCAGCTGCTCGAGCTCGGGGGCGTCGAGCTTATCGTTGAGCTCGGGCTGACCGGCCAGGATGATGCGCAGGACCTTCTCCTTGGCCGTCTCGATGCCCGACAGCAGGCGGATTTCCTCGAGCGCGCGTTGCGAGAGGTTCTGCGCCTCGTCGATCACCAGCACGACCTTGCGGCCCTGCTCGTATTGCTCGATGAGGAATTCCTTGAGCGTCGCGAGCAGCTCGGCCTTGCGCATGTCGAAGGGCTTGAAGCCGAACTGCACCAGCAGGGTCTGCAGGAACTCGACCGCGGAGATCTGCGTCTGATTGATCTGCGCGACCAGCACCTCGTTCTGCAGCTCGTGCAGGAACGTTTCGATGAGCGTGGTCTTGCCGCAGCCGATCTCCCCGGTGATGACCACGAAGCCGTCCGTGAACCACAGCGTCGACTCCATGTACGCCTTGGCGCGCGCATGGGCCTTGCTGAGGTACAGGAACTCCGGGTCCGGGGTCAGCCGGAACGGCAGTTCGCGCAGCCCGAACAGTTCGGCGTACATCAGCCGAGCATACTACGGCTGCGCCGGCCGTCGCAGTCGCGCACTTTCCGATAAGCGGCCCGGCCCGCGCCATGCCAGCGGCAGCTGCGGGTACAGCTGGGCCAGCAGCGCGCGCGCGCGCGCCGAGCGACGCGCCGCGCTGCTCTCCACGAGGGTGCAATGCCCGAGCTTGCGGCCCGCCCGCGCATCCTTGCCGTAGTCGTGCCAGTGCAGCCCGGGCTCGGCGAGCAGCACGCGCGCCGGCGGCAGCGCGCCGATCAGATTGATCATGGCGGCGTGGCCGCGGGCCGCGGCCACGCCGAGGGGCAGTCCGCTGATGGCGCGCAGATGGTTCTCGAACTGGCTCGTCACCGCCCCCTCGATGGTCCAGTGCCCCGAATTGTGCACGCGCGGAGCCATCTCATTGGCGAGCAGCCGCCCGCGGTGGACGAAGAATTCCACGGCGAGCACCCCGACATAGCGGAACGCCTCGAGCAGTCGCCTCAGGGCGCTGCCCGCGGCGCGCGCCACGCGTGGCGCGTTCCAGGGCGCGAGCGTCAGGCGCAGGATGCCGGCGTGGTGGAAGTTGCGATTGAGCGGGTAGATGGCCATGCTGCCGTCGCGCGCGCGTGCGCCGATGATGGAGACCTCATAGTCGAACGGCACGAATTCCTCGTAGAGCAGCGGCACTCCGCCCACCCGCTCCCACGCAGCATCGAGATCCGCGGGCCGCCGCAGCAGCTGCTGACCCTTGCCGTCGTACCCCAGGCGACGCGTCTTCAGCATCCCCGGTACTCCGATACGTTTCACGGCGCGCTCCAGATCCGCGCGGCTGTCCACGGCGGCAAAGCGCGTGGTGGGGATGGAGAGCCGCTCGAAGGTGCGCTTCTCGGTCAGGCGATCCTGCGCGGCCGCGAGCGCCGTCAGCGGCGGGGCGATACGGGCAATACCGGCCCCGCGCGCGGCAGTCGCCGTCGCGGCGTTTGCCGCATTCGCGGCATTCGCGGCATTCGCGGCGCGCGCGGTGCGCAGGGCGCCGCGCAGCGCCTGCACCGGGACGTTCTCCCAATCGAAGCTGATCACCTTGCAACGACGCGCGAGCTCGGCCAGCAGCGCGGGATCATCGAGCGGTCCGGCCAGCAGCGGCGCGAGCTGCCCGGCCGGCGTGTCGGCGCTGCGGTCGAGGAACAGGAAGTCCAGTCCCAGCGGATAGCCGGCCAGCGCCAGCATGCGTCCGAGCTGTCCGGCCCCGACGATACCAATGGTCATGAATGGACTGCAGGCTCGCGCACGGCCGCGCCGAGGCTCACGCCTCTCAGCCCTGCACGCGTGGATCGGGTTTGGCGAGCACCGCGGCGGTCTGCGCAGCGCGCTGTGCGGACAGGGCGCGTGCAATCTCGGGATAGCGAGGCGCGAGCAGGGCGGCGGCGAACAGCGCCGCGTTGGTGGCACCGGCGCTGCCGATGGCAAAGGTCGCGACCGGCACTCCGGCGGGCATCTGTACGATCGATAGCAGCGAGTCCATGCCGCTCAGCGCGCGCGAGGGCACGGGTACGCCGAGTACCGGCAGCAGCGTCTTGGCGGCGATCATCCCCGGCAGGTGAGCCGCGCCGCCCGCGCCGGCGATGAGCACCTGCAGGCCGCGACCCGCCGCCTCAGAGGCATACTCGAACAGCAGGTCGGGCGTGCGATGGGCCGACACCACGCGCGTCTCGAAGCCGATGCCCAGCTGCGCGAGCGTATCGGCCGCCGCCGCCATGGTTTCCCAGTCGGAGGCTGACCCCATGAGGATGCCCACCAGGCTTTTCATCGGCGCAGTGTAGCATCCAGCGCTCGGCGAACCGGCTCGGCATCGATCTGGCGCATCAGCCGGCCGATGTACTGGCGCTGCCGCGCCAGCGCCGCGCGGCTGCGCAGCCGCTTCGCCTCGAGCAGCGCTTCGAGCAACTCCTCGGGCAGCTCGAGCGCCTGCAGCTGCGCGGCGGTGAGCTGCGTGAGACGCACACCCAGTGCCTGCGCCGCCAGCGCCGCGCGCTTGCGCGCGCTGCGGCTCGGCCGCTGCTCCTCGCCGCCGGGTGCGGCGTGCGGCGCAGGTCCGCTCGGGTCTTCGCCTGCGGGGCCGGGGGATGCGGTGCGCGCTGCTACAATCACCGATCGGATCATGGCATAGGGTGCAGCATGCCGCAGCAGGTCGATGCCTCGCGTATTCCAGAGCTCAGACAGGTCGTCGCCGGCGCGCTTGACGAGGCCGCAAGCAGCGGCGCAAGTCAGGCCGAGGCGGATGCCACCCTGCAGCGCGGACTCACTGCCACGGTGCGCCTCGGCGAGGTCGACACGCTCGAGTATCAGCGCGATCGGGGACTGGCCGTCACACTCTACTTCGGCCAGGCAAAAGGCTCGGCGAGCACGGCGGATCTGTCGCCCACGGCGGTGCGCGAGACGGTGCAAAAGGCCGCAGCGATCGCCCGCCATACGGCCGCGGATGAGTGCGCGGGCCTGGCCGATCCCGCGGAGCTGGCGCGCGACATCCCGGATCTGGATCTGCATCATCCCTGGGACGTCGAGCCCGAGCAGGCGATCGCGCTGGCGCGCGACTGCGAAGCGGCGGGCCTCGCCTGCGATGCGCGCCTGAAGAATTCCGAAGGCGCCACCGTCACCACCCACAGTGGTGTGCGTGTGTATGGCAACAGCCACGGCTTTCTGGCGGGTCTGGCCAGTACCAGTCACTCATTGAGCTGCGCGCTGGTCGCACAGGACGGCAGCGACATGCAGCGCGATTATTGGTACACGGTGGCACGCAATGCGCGCGGGCTCGACAGCGGCGAATCCGTCGGACGACGGGCCGCCGAGCGCGCGCTGGCGCGGCTTGGGGCGCGGCGGCTGTCCACGCGCCGCGCGCCGGTGCTGTTCGCCCCGGAGCTGGCGCGCGGCATCTTCGGCCACTTCGTGGGGGCGGTCCGCGGGCCGAGCCAGTACCGGCGCGCGTCGTTTCTGCTGAACGCCGCCGGAGAGGCCGTATTCCCCGCATTCATCGATATCGTGGAGCGCCCGCACATCCGCCAGGGCCTCGCCAGCAGCCCGTTCGACGCCGAAGGCGTCGCCACCCATGATCGCGATCTGGTGCGCGCCGGAGTGCTGCAGGGCTATGTGCTCGGCAGCTACTCGGCCCGCAAGCTGAAGCTCCGTACCACCGGCAATGCCGGTGGCATCCACAACCTGCTGGTGCACTCGGGCGAGACCGGCAGTTTCCAGGAGCTGCTCGCACGCATGCAGACAGGCCTGTACGTCACCGAGCTCATGGGCCAGGGGATCAACGCCGTGACCGGCGATTACTCGCGCGGCGCGAGCGGCTTCTGGGTCGAGCACGGCCAGCTTGCCTATCCCGTGCATGAGTTGACGATTGCCGGAAACCTGCGCGACATGCTGCGGCAGGTGGTGACGGTGGGCAACGATGTGGACGTGAAGGGTGCGATTCAGACCGGCTCGCTGCTGCTCGAGTCGATGACGATCGCGGGGGAATGAGGGGAACAGCGCTGCTGCCGCGCCGGTCAGTCTGCGGGGCCGGTCAGTCTGCCGGGCCGGTCAGGCGCCGCAGCGCTTCGTGATATTTGGCGCTGGTCGCCTCGATGACCTCGCGCGGCAGGTGCGGGGCGGGCGGACGCTTGTCCCAGTGCAGCGTCTCGAGATAGTCGCGCACGTACTGCTTGTCGAAGGAGGGCGGGCTCACGCCGATCCGCCAGGACTTCGCGGGCCAGAAACGCGAGGAGTCGGGAGTGAGCACCTCATCCATCAATGTCAGGCGCCCGTCGCGATCCAGGCCGAACTCGAACTTGGTATCGGCGATGATGATGCCGCGTGCGAGCGCGTGGGCGCTGGCCAGCCGATAGATGGCCAGAGCGGTGTCGCGCACCTGCGCGGCCAGCGGCGCACCGAGCATATCGGCGACGATCTCGAAGCTGATGTTCTGGTCGTGCTCTCCGAGAGCAGCCTTGGTCGCAGGCGTGAAGAGCGGCTGCGGCAGCGCCTGCGCCTGTTGCAGGCCCGCGGGCAGGGCGATGCCGCATATGCTGCCGTTCGCCTGATACTCGCGCCAGCCCGAGCCGGCCAGGTAGCCGCGCACCACCGCCTCGATCGGCAGCGCGCGCAGGCGCCGCACGATCATTGCGCGACCCTCGAGCGCGGCACGCTCGCGGGCGTCGGGGACGACCGCAGCGAGCGGTCGGTCGCTCAGGTGATTGGGCACCAGCGAGCGCGTGCGCTCGAACCAGAACAGCGATATCGCCTGCAGGACCTGGGCCCTGCCGGGGATCGGATCAGGCAGCACCACATCGAAGGCCGAGAACCGGTCCGTGGTGACGATCAGCATGTGATCATCGTCCACGAGGTACAGGTCGCGCACCTTGCCGCGATGCAGGGGGGGCAGCCCGGATAGCTGCGTTTCGAACAGCGGCTCGGCCGCGGCAGCCGGGTCATTGGCGTGTGCCGCAGCGTCGCGGTCCGTCATGGCATGCGCCGCGGTGCTAGGGGCTGCGGCATCGGGCCCCGCATGGGTGGACGGCGTCGCACTGCCGGGCGGCGTGGCGGGTGTCCTGGCTAAGGCTTGCTACCATAGCGTTGCGCGAGCAGCAGTGCGCCGGAAGGGGCGCGCATCTTGCCGCCCGCGAGTCGGTGCGGTCAAGCGGCGGTGATGAGCGAATCATGAGCGAGTCATGAATTGGGGTGGCAAGGTCATCGGAGGTGCGCTCGGCATGCTCGCCGGCGGCCCCATCGGCGCGGCGATCGGTCTGTTCATCGGCCATCAGTTCGATTCCGGTGCGGCGCAGTCGAACCTGCTCGGTGGCGGGCTGTTCGGCGCGGGCGCGGACCCCCGGCTGGTCAACCAGCTGTTCTTCCCCACCTGCTTCCGCATCATGGGACACATCGCCAAGGCCGACGGGCGGGTCTCGGAACAGGAGATCGTCTCGGCGCGGGCGGTGATGCACGCGCTGCACCTGCAGGATGCGCAGATCCAGCTGGCGATCGCGCACTTCACCGAAGGCAAGCAATCCTCCTTCGACGCGGATGCGGCGCTCAAGCAGCTGCGCATCGCGATTGCAGGCTACCCGGAGCTGGCCTACTTCTTCGTGGAGATCCAGCTGCAGGCGGCGCTCGCGGGTAACGGGCTGCCCCCGCTGCTGCGTGCCCGTGTCAGGCGATTGGCGGGACTGCTCGGGGTGGGCGCCGCCGATTTCGACCGGCTCGAGAGGGTGCTGCGTTTCCGTATGCGCGCCGGCTTTGCGGGCACGGGGGGCGCCTACTTCGGCGCCGGGGGAGCCGGTGCCGGTCAGGGTTACAGCTACGGTGCCGGAGCGCAGGCGGAGCACATCAGCGATGATCAACGCCTGGCGCACGCGTACAGCGTGCTGGCCGCCGATGCCAGCATGTCCGACGAGCAGGTGGTCAAGTGCTATCGGCGGCAGATGAGCCGCCACCATCCCGACAAGCTCAAGGCCAATGGGCTGCCGGACTCGATGCTCGAGCGTGCCAAGGAGCAGGCACAGGAGATCCAGGTCGCGTACGAGCTGATCCGCGCCCGCCGCGGCATGCGCTAGACTCGCCTCGATGAATCCGCCACCCACGCAGGGATTGCCACCCACGCAGGGATTGCCACCCGCCCAGGCGTTGCCATCGACATCGAGCGCGCCGCACTGGATTGCGCCTTCGATTCTGTCGGCGGACTTCGCGCGCCTCGGCGAGGAGGTGCAGGCGGTGCTTGCAGCCGGGGCGGATCTCATCCACTTCGACGTCATGGACAATCACTATGTGCCCAACCTGACGGTCGGGCCGGTGGTCTGCCAGGCGCTGCGCCGTGACGGTGTGCGTGCACCGATCGACGTGCATCTGATGGTTCGGCCCGTCGATCGCATCGTGCCCGACTTCGCGGCCGCCGGTGCCACCTACATCAGCTTTCATCCCGAGGCGAGCGATCACGTCGATCGCACGATTCACCTGATCCGCGAACACGGCTGCCATCCGGGGCTGGTGCTCAACCCCGCCACATCGCTCAACTGGCTGGACTACACACTCGAGAAGCTGGACCTGGTGCTGCTGATGTCCGTCAATCCCGGCTTTGCCGGCCAGGAGTTCATTCCTTCGGTGCTGGGCAAGATCCGCGAGGTGCATCGGCGCGTGAGCGCAAGCGGCCGTCCGGTTCGCATCGAGGTCGACGGCGGTATCAAAGTCGACAACGTCGCGGAGGTCGTGGCCGCGGGCGCGGACACGCTGGTGGCGGGTTCCGCGATCTTCGGCAGTCCCGATTACGCGGCCACGATTCGTGCGATGCGCGCCGAGATCGCGCGGGCGGAGGCGCAACGCGCCGGCGCGCTCAGCGCGCGCGGCCGCTGACGGCGGCGGCAGGGCGGCTGCCTCGGGCGGGGCCTGGATCAGGCTGACTTCGGGCAGCGCGCAGCTGCGCTCTCAGTCATCGTCCTCGTCGGCGAGGGCAACCTTGGGGCCAGCGGGCTTGGCCGCCAGGGCGGCGCCCGTGCCCGCGCCGGCGCCGGCGGCCCGCGCCGGCACGATCACCGGACGGGTCTTCATCTTGGGTCGCGCGTTGAAGACCACGATGGTCTTGCCGGTGGCGCGCAGCAAACCCTGCTCCTCCAGAACCTTCAGCACTCTGCCGGCCATCTCGCGCGAGCAGCCCACCAGGCGCGAGAGCTCCTGGCGGGAGACCTTGATCTGCATGCCCTCAGGATGCGTCATCGCATCGGGCTCCTCGCACAGATTGTTGATCGCATGCGCGACGCGGCCGGTGACGTCGACGAAGGCGAGGTCACCGAGCTTGCGATTGGTGCGGTCGAGCCGCGTGGCGAGCTGTGTGGCCAGCTCGAAGATCAGTCCGGGGCTCTCGGTGGCGACCTGGCGGAAGCGCGGATAGGTCATCTCGGCGAGCTCACAGGCGCTGCGGGTGCGTACCCAGGCGCTGCGCGTGGGCTGCTCGTAGAACAGACCCATCTCTCCGAAGAACTGGCCCTTATTGAGATAGGCCAGCACCATTTCATTGCCTTCCTCGTCCTCGATCATCACCTCGACGGAGCCGCTGATGACGTAATACAGAACGTCCGGCAGGTCGCCGGCATGAATCAGCACGGTTTTCGACGGCACCGTGCGTATGCGGCAGTAACTCAGGAAACGATTGATCGCAGGAATGTCGCTCAGCGGTCTGACATTCTCTTCCATGGTAGGACTTGCCCTGTCGTTATCCATATTCTGGACTTGGGTCGCTATTTATTACATAAAGCCTGTCGCCTGCAAGGGACGGTTGTACCGGATTGCGGTCCACGTCACGAATTGACCGCCGACGCCCGCCGTTCGGCGCCGTACCCCCCGAGGCCCTGCCCATGGGGCCCCAGCCGCCGGTCAGAGCCAGTAAGCGGTACTGGTCATCACCCGGGCGACCGAGCGCATCAGCCAGGGGATTGGCCCGGGAAGGTCGCTGCCCCCTTGAGAGCGGGCGGCCTGCCCATGCCCGAGCTCATCGAGCTTCATCTGCTGAAGGATCTGGCGCGACCGCAGATCACCGGCCGGCAGCCTCTCGAGGTGGGAGGCCAGATGGCCCTCGACCTGGCGCTCGGTTTCGCTGACGAATCCCAGGCTCACTTCGTCGCCGAGGGCCGCGGCCGCCGCACCGATCGCGAACGAACCGAGGTACCAGAAGGGATTCAGGCGACTCGGGTGGGACCCGAGCTCCGCGAGTCGGGTCTCGCACCAGGCCAGATGATCACCTTCTTCACGGGCGGCGCGGTGCAGCAGCTCGCGCGTGGTGGTGGCGCGGGAGAACAATGCCTGTCCGCGATACAGGCCCTGGGCCGCGACCTCGCCGGCGTGATTGACGCGCATCAGGCCCGCGATGTGACGCTTCTCCGGCTCCGTCAGCGGCACGTCGGGTGGCAGCGGCAGCGCGCGTGCGCTCTGCGCCGGGGCGAACAGGGTGCGCAGGCTCTCATCGGCAACGCTGAGCACCTGGTCGAGCAGACTCGTGGCCGGCATGGCGGCATTATATCTATGGCCCGATGCCCCCGGGGCAGGGAGGCCGTGTCGGGATCGGGGCGGGGCGGGTGATTGTTGCGATGCGGATGCCAGGCCGGGCGGATCCTCCCGGCGCACGGGGTCTTGAGGGGCCCGAGGGGTCTGAGGGACCGTTTTTGCAATGGGTAGGATCCTTGAGTACACTTCCGCGCCCTTCCAAGGCGGCCCGCCGGTGCGCGGGCCCAGAGACCTCTAAGATCATGCAGACGCAGTTCGCAAAGCCCGCAACCGAGCGCGGGGAGTGGTATGTAGTGGATGCCAGCGGCAGGACGCTCGGTCGCCTGGCCTCGCAGATTGCCCTGCGCCTCAAGGGCAAGCACAAGGCCAACTACAGCCCGCACGTCGACATGGGCGATCACATCGTCGTGCTGCATGCCGAGAAGATCGCCGTCACCGGCCACAAGCTCGACGACAAGTTCTATCACCATCACACCGGGTATCTCGGCAACCTCAAGTCGATCGCACTCGGCAAGCTGTTGCAGGAGCACCCGGAGCGCGCGATCGAATACGCGGTGAAGGGCATGCTGCCCAAGACGACGCTGGGTCGGCGCATGCTGCGCAAGCTGCACGTGTTTGCCGGCGACCGGCATCCGCACACGGCGCAGCAACCCAAGCCGCTGCAGATCTGAAGTCCCGGCACTCATCGGACGTGACGGACTTCGGGCTCGGTACCTACAGCATCTCGACACGGAATAACTGAAGCGGACATGCCAGAGAACTCGCATTACGGCACCGGGCGGCGCAAGACCTCGACCGCACGCGTCTATCTGCAACCGGGCACCGGTCGCATCACCATCAATGATCGGCCCCTCGAGCAATTCTTCGGTCGCGAGACCGGCCGCATGATCGTGCGCCAGCCGCTCGAGGCGGTGCAGCTGGCGGACCAGTTCGACATCGAGGCGCGCGTCGACGGGGGCGGCATCACCGGACAGGCGGGTGCCATTCGCCACGGGATCGCGCGGGCGCTGATCCGTTACGATGAGACGCTGCGTAAGCCGCTGCGGCAGGCAGGCTTCGTGACGCGCGATGCGCGCGAGGTCGAGCGCAAGAAGGTCGGCCGCCGCAAGGCACGGCGCGGCCCGCAGTACTCCAAGCGCTAGCACGCCGCGCGGCGGGAAAGCCCGCGCGGGCGCGCCGGGCGCGGGCCCGGGCTGGGAACACCGGCCGACGTTCGGTATTCTTCCCCGCAGCTTCCAACAGCCGGCCCGCACTTCGCCTGGGGGATCGTCTAGTGGTAGGACAGCGGACTCTGACTCCGTTAACCTAGGTTCGAATCCTAGTCCCCCAGCCAATTCAATCAGGCCATTAGCTGCCTTCGGGCCGAATTGGATTTCCGGAACGCGGCCGGCCAGAATGCGGCAGCGGGGTCGCTGTCCGTGCGGTGTTCCAGGGCACTCTCCATGAAGAAAATCAGAACCTACCCACTGTCGCGCTTCGTGCGATACGGTCGGCGGGCAGAATCCCGGCTCGGGTGGCGTCACCCATGAACATCTCCGCGCCCTTCGTCCACCGCCCGGTCGCCACCACGCTGCTGACAGTGGCGCTGGCATTCGCGGGCGGCATCGCGTTCTTCCTGTTGCCGGTGGCACCGCTGCCGAACGTGGACATCCCGACGGTGATGGTCCAGGGCACGCTGCCGGGCGCGAGTCCGGAAACCGTGGCCACCAGCGTCACGACGCCGCTCGAGCGCCATCTTGGCGCCATCGCGGGGGTCACCGAGATGACCTCCTCGAGCTCGGTCGGCTCCTCGCGCATCGTCCTGCAGTTCGACATGAGCCGCGACGTCAACGGCGCGGCACGCGACGTGGAGGCGGCGATCCAGGCCGCACGCGTCGATCTGCCCGCGACGCTGCGCTCGAACCCGACCTACCGCGAGTACAACCCGGCGAATGCGCCGATACTCACCCTGGCACTGACCTCCAATACGCTCACACCGGGACAGATCTACGATTCGGCCTCCACCATCATCGAGCAGAAGCTGCTGCAGATCGAAGGCGTCGGCGAAGTCGACGTCGGCGGCGCCTCCTTGCCGGCGGTGCGCGTCGAGCTCAACCCGCGCGCGCTGTTCAAGTACGGCATCGGGCTGGAGGACATCCGCGCGGCGCTCACGGCCGCCAACGCCAACTCCCCCAAGGGCTTCCTCGAGGACCCCAAGGACCACTACCAGGTCTACGTCAACGACACCGCGCTGCATGCGGCCGACTACAAGCCGCTGATCGTCGCTTATCGCAACAATGCTCCGGTGCGGCTCGAGGACGTCGCCGATGTCTACGAAGGCGTGGAGAACGTCCGCAACCTGGGCCTGGACAACGGCCAGCGCGCGGTCAGGGTGCAGGTCCATCAGCAGACCGGCGCGAACATCCTTCAGACAATCAGGCGCATCGACGCGGTAATACCCGAGATTCAGGCGTCGATCCCGGAGAGCATCAAGATCACCCCTCGCGGGGATCGGACCGCCACGATCCGTGCCTCGTTGCATGACGTCGAGTTCACGCTGCTGGTGTCCACGCTGCTGGTGATCTTCGTGGTATTCGTCGCCCTGCGCAATCCGCGCGCCGCTCTGGTTCCGGCGGTAGCGGTGCCGGCGGCCCTGATCGGCACCTTCGGCGCCATGTACGCGCTCGGCTTCACTCTGGACAACCTCTCGATGATGGCGCTGACCATCGCGACCGGCTTCGTCGTCGACGATGCCATCGTGATGCTGGAGAACATCTCCCGGCACAGGGAGAACGGTGTACCGCCATTCACGGCGGCGCTGCAGGGCGCGCGCGAAGTCGGTTTCACGGTGCTGTCGATGAGCGTGTCGCTGATCGCGGTCTTCCTGCCGATCCTGCTGATGACCGGCATCGTCGGACGGCTGTTCCGCGAGTTCGCCGTGACACTCTCGGTGGCGATCGTGCTGTCGCTGCTGCTGTCGCTGACGACCACCCCGTGCATGTGCGCGCACGTGCTCGGCAGCACGCGTGCCCGCGCCGGCTCGCTCCTGGATCGCTTCCTGGCGCTCATGGAGCGCGGTTTCAACGCGATGCACCACTTCTACGCGCACACGCTGCGCGCGGCGTTGGCGCATCCGAGGCTGGTGATCTCGATCCTCGGCGCTACGGTGGCGCTCAACATCTACCTGTTCGCCGTGATCCCCAAGGGCTTCTTCCCGCAGGAGGATACCGGCGTCATCCAGGGAATGTTGCTCGCCGACGAGGATGTTTCCTTCGAAGCCATGGAGAATCGACTGCGGCAGGCGTTGTCCATCGTGGGCAAGGATCCCGCCGTGGAGAGCTTCGGCGGCTTCACCAACGGCGGTGGCGGCTTCGGTGGCGCCAATACCGCCAACCTGGATATCGACCTCAAGCCGCTCTCGCAGCGTCACGGCATGAGCTCGGATGAGGTCATCGACCGCCTGCGCAATGAGCTCGGCAAGCTCACGGGTGCGCGCCTGTTCCTGCAGGTGCAGCAGGATATTCGCGCCGGCGGCCGGCAGAGCAACGGCGAATACCAATACACGCTCCTCGGTGATGATCTCGGTCAGCTCAATACCTGGGCACCGAAGATCACCGAGGCGCTCAAGCACGTCCCGCAGCTCGCCGATGTGAGCTCCGATGAGCAGAACAGCGGCCTGGATATACGGCTGAACGTGGATCGCCCGACCGCGGCACGGTTGGGAGTCGACCTGACCGACCTCGACAACACCCTGTACGACGCCTTCGGGCAGCGGCAGGTCTCCACCATCTACGAGGATAAGAACCAGTACCACGTGGTGATGGAGGTCGAGCCGAACTTCTGGCAGAACCCGGCCACCCTGCGGGACATCTGGGTGAGCACCACCGGCGGCGCGCTCTCGGGCACGGAGTCCACCGCGGATGCGGTCGACGACTTTTCGGTCGCCAGCCCGGCGGCCGCGGGCGGGGTAAGTTCCAGCGACACGTCGTCGATCACCAGCCCGGCAGCCGCGGGCGGGGTGAGTGCCAGCGACACCATGGAACTTGCCGCCGGCCAGGTCAGCTCCAGCAACACGGGTAGCGGTGG
>JASHSK010000230.1 GCA_030038755.1 Gammaproteobacteria bacterium | reverse complement strand
GAGCATGAGGTGGTAAGGGTCGGCCCCCTGCTCACGCGCTCCGTCGCTTCGTCATGAGTGATCGACCCGGCGGCCAGGCTATAGTAGCCGAACACTGCCAAATCCTTCGCCAACACGTAGGTTTGCGCGCTGTTCGCTTGCTGGTTGTTCCAAGCGTGTCGCTTGAGGAAGCCGTTCAGCTGATCCTTGCCGCAATCGAAGCCGTCGACGAGGTGATCGCGCCGCAGTTTCTCGATGGAGCCTAAATCGCTCACTCCAAAACACTGGGTGTCGTCAGCAGCCTCTCGAGCCGCGGGCGCGACTTTGCCGGCGCGTCGAGCGCGGCGACGAAGGCGTCATACTGCTTCGCCGACAAGCGGAACTCCCGCCGGTCCGCAAGCGTCTCGGCCGCGGCTTCCAAACTCTTGTCGAGCACAAAGGCGCTCACGGTCTTTTCCTCGGCGTCCGCGGCCCGCTTGAGCAGCGACTTGGCCTTCGGTGTCAGCCGGACTTCGAGCCGATCGTCCCGACGCTTCGCCGAGCTTTTCATGGGTTTCCCGCCTCTATCTCGATACAGGCCGCATTATAACACCCGTACAATGTCCGGACACTCGGCGCAGGGAGCGCGTCTAAGGTCGGTCTCTGTTCGGGCTCACAGCGGCACGAACATCTCGGTGTGCGCGGCGATGCGCCCGTCGCGGACCTCGATCAGGTCGACCAGCTCGGTCGGCACCAGATGGCCGGTGATCTTCGAGCGGATCAGCACGTGCCAGTGCACCGCGGCGCGCTCGCCTTCGATCAGCGTCGAGCGCAACTCGTAGCCGCTCAGGCGGAAGGTCTTGATGAGCATGCCGAGCCAGGTGCGGATCTGCGTAAGTCCGCTCGCGCTGATCAGGATCGGCTTGCCTTCGCTCGTGCCGACGATGCGCAGCTGCGCATCCGGCAGAAACAGCGCGCACAGCCGCGCCAGGTCCGCGTCCAGCCGCGCGCCGTGCAGCTCGCGCAGCAACTGTTCGAATTGACGGCGATCGGTCATGGCCTGCGCATGGTGCTCATAGTGAGAGCGCGCGGCGCACCGCGGCCGGCCAACCCTGCGGGCGCAACCCGTGATTGCAGAACAGCGCGACCGCCAGCCGGTCCATGCCGAAGGCCACGCAGCCGGTATGGCACACCTGCCCCGCCGCGTCGCGCAGACCCCAGACGTCACCGAAGTGTTCCATGTGGTAGTTGAAACTCATGCAGGCCGTCGGCCTGGCCGCGGGCTGGTACGGGATCAGCAGCTCGAACTTCAGTGACATCTGCAGCTGGCTGACCGCCATGACCTGGCCCACGCGCCCGAAGAACGGGTCGCTCGCGACATCCAGCCGACTGGGCAGCGCGAGCTCTTCGGCCAGCCGCTGCGCGCGCTGCATCCACTGCTCGCGAAATGCCCTGATGTCCTGCGGCGCACCGATGCGCACGTACTCGCGCATGCGGAAGGACTGCAGTCGATCCAGTGCGCGCGAGGGCTCGTGGCGGAAGCAGTCGGCCGCGACATCGAACAGCAGTCCCTCGCGCGGCACCGGCCCGCGGCCTGCGGCGAGCGGATACACCGGATAGCAGGCCGCCGGCGAGAGCACCAGATCCGCGGAGGTGAGCGAGGTCGTCCAGTCCCCGCCATCCTCGAAGCGCTGTACGGCCGCGCTGATGGCTGCCTCCGTGCCGTGCAGGGCACAGACGCAGCCGAGCAGGTTCGGAAAGCTCTTCAGGTAGCCGGAGCGTTCCAGCTGCGCGCGGCTCATCACCGGCGGAAAGCGCAGCACCTCGGCGCCCGGCTCGCGCTGGCGGTCGATGTAGGCACTCAGCCGGCCGACGATGTCCTCGTAGAGTGCGCTGCGCGCATAGACGCCGTCCACGCCCAGCGGCACGAACAGCTGCGCCGCGACCTCGGCGAGCGCGTCCTGCGCGGGCGCATCCGCGGGCGGCGGCGCCTGCACCGGCGCCTTCACTCGCTCACCGAGGAGGGCACGGGGCTGAGCATCATGGTGCTCGCAAGATTCGCGAGGATGCGCTCGTTGTTGATCATGAGCGGCGAGGAGAGCACGTCGCGCAGCTGTCGCTCGACGCTGAACTCATGGTCGCAGCGATAGCCGGAGAGGCCGCAGACGCGCAGCGCGCTCATCACGATCGACACGGCCAGCTCGGAGGCCTCGACCTTGGTGAGCGTGATCATCGACTGGAATTCCATCGAGGTGAGCACCTTGACGTCGTGCTGGCTGCGCTCGTAGGTGCGGATCGCGCTGGCCAGCATGCCGCGCAGCGTGCGCAATGAAGACAGTGCCTTGCTGAACTGCGAAGCGCCGGGCGGGGTCTGCCCGCCGCTCTGGCGCACCGCCTGTCGCACGTACCCCTGCGCACGTGCCACCGCGCCCGCGGCGATACCGGTCCACACCGAGCTCCACAGCAGGTGCGCGCACGGCACCATGGTCTGCGCGTGGACGACCGCGTAGGGATCCGGCAGCACCTGATCGGCGCTGCCCGAGGCCTTGAGCGT
>JASHSK010000229.1 GCA_030038755.1 Gammaproteobacteria bacterium | reverse complement strand
CCCAGCTTTCCTCGCGCGAGAGCTGAAAATACAGGTCCGCCGCATCCACCGAGGCCCCGAGTACCACACCGAGCGCGCGCTCCACGCGTCCTTCGTCCAGGCCCGCGGGCGCGAGGATCCCCTCACGCGCCAGGCGCAGCGGATCGCTGGGCGGGGGAATGGGGCTGGCGCTCACGGCAGTGCCGCCGCGCACGGGGGTGCTGGTGTCGGACATGGTCTCTCACAATACCCGATGTGTGAGGGCCGGGAAACGCTGGCGAGTCTCCTCCTGCGCCGCCAGATCCAGCGTCGCGGTGACGATGCCGCTGCCCTCCGGGAGGCGCGAGATCACCGCCCCCCAGTAGTCGATGATCAGGCTGTCGCCGTAGGTGTCCCGACCGTTGGCGTGCCGGCCCCACTGCCCGGCCGCCACCACGTAGCACAGGTTCTCGATGGCGCGCGCGCGCAGCAGGACCTCCCAGTGCGCCCGCCCGGTGGGCACCGTGAACGCCGCCGGCACCGTGAACCACTGCGCGCCGGCGGCGGCCATCAGACGGTACAGCTCCGGAAAGCGCACGTCGTAGCACACCGACAACCCCAGCAGCCCCGCCGGTGTGGGCACCAGCTCGGGGCGCGAGCCGGGCGCGATATTGGCCGACTCGCGGTAGCTCTCCTCGCGTCCCGGGATGTCCACGTCGAACAGGTGGATCTTGTCGTAGCGCGCCACGCGCCGGCCGCTGTCGTCATACACGAGGCAGGCCGCCGCTACGCGCTCGCCGGGAGAGGGGGCAATCGGCGTGGTCCCGCCGACGATCCATAAGCCCAGCCGCCGTGCCTCCCCCGCCAGGAAGCGCTGGACCGGGCCGTCACCGTCGCTTTCCGCGATACTGCGCTTGTCCGCGTCGCGTCGTCCCATGAAGGAGAAGTTCTCCGGGAGGACCGCCACGCGCGCCCCCGAGTCGCGCGCCTGCTGCAGCAGCCGGGCGGCCACCTCCAGATTCGCTCCCACGTCCGGACCGGACGTCATCTGCACGGCCGCAACGCTCGCGATCGGCGACGCCATCGATGCCTCCTGACCCACTACATCCCGTGCACCGCCGGCAGCGGGCCCATCGGCACACCGGCTGCGGCGAGCAGCGCCGCCGTCTCGAACAGCGGCAGCCCCACGACCCCCGAGTAGCTGCCATGCAACTCCTCGACGAACACGGCACCCAACCCCTGGATCGCATACGCCCCGGCCTTATCGCGGGGCTCGCCGCTGTCCCAGTAGGCGGCGCACTCCGCGGCGCTGAGGTGCCGCAGCCGCACCGTGCTCTGCGACAGCGCCGAGCGTACGCCGTTCGCGCCGACCAGCGCCACTGCCGAGAGCACCCGGTGCGTGCGGCCGGAGAGCCGCGCGAGCATCGCCAGTCCCGCGGTGCGGTCGGCCGGCTTGCCGAGCATCTCGTCGTCGAGCACCACCACGGTATCGGCGCCGAGCACCGGCAGCGCGGTTGCGAGCCTCTCGCGCACCTGCTGCGCCTTCTGCCGGGCGAGCCGCACGACACAGTGCTCGATGCTCTCGCCCGGCGCGCGCCGCTCGGGCAGATCCGCGGGCACGGCCTGATGGCTCACGCCGATCTGCGCGAGCAGCTCGGCGCGCCGCGGCGAGGCCGAAGCCAGGATCAGGTGCGGCTCAGGCACGATGGTAGGGATGGCCCGCGAGCAGACTCGCGGCGCGGTAGAGCTGCTCGAACAGCACGACGCGCGCGAGCGCGTGCGGCAGTGTCAGGCGCGACAGCGACCAGGTGAGCCGCGCACGCCGCGACACCTGCGGATCGAGACCGTCGGGTCCGCCGACGATGAACACCGGCGGCTCGGCGGCGCGAGCGCGCTCGGCCAGCCAGCGCGCCAGCTCCTGCGTGCTCGGCTGACTGCCCCGCTCATCCAGTGCCACCACGAAATCGTCGTCCGTGAGCTGCGCGAGAATGGCGCGCGCCTCGCCCGAGCGCGCCCGCGCAGCGGCGGCGGTTCCCGCATCACGCCGCGGTGCGCTGACCTCGGTGAGCAGCAGCCGCCAGGGTTCGCGCAGCCGTCGCCGATAATCCTCGCACGCCGTATCGACCCAGCCGGGCATGCGCGCGCCGACCGCGATCACCCGCACGCGCAAGGCAGCGGCTCAGGGGGTCAGCGGCCGTGCGCGCCGCGTACGGGTGCCGCGCGCTCGCGCTGCCTGAGTGCCACCGGGTGCATCGGCGCGCGCACGCTGCGGCGGCGCTGCGGCCGCGGCCGGTTCCCACAGCTGCTCGATGGCATAGAACTCGCGGATTCGCGGCAGCATGACGTGCACGATCACGTCCTGCAGATCCACCAGCACCCACTCGCCATCGCGGGTGCCCTCCACGCCCATCGGACGGCGCCGCTGCTCGCGAGCCTTGTCGATCACATGCTGCGCGATGGCGCGCACGTGCCGGTCGGAGTTGCCCGAGGCCACGACCATCGCATCGGCGAAATCCGCCATGCCGCGCACGTCCAGGACCCTGACGTTCACGGCCTTCATCTCGTCCAGTGCCGCGACGACGAGCTGCTCGAGAGCGGATCGGCGGCGTGGCGCGCGGCGTGGGCGAGTGGAAGTGGGCATGCGGTTAGGGGTGCCTCCTCAGCGGTTGCGGCCAGCATAGCACCCGCTCGCGATGATCAGCTCGCGCACCGCGTCGGGTATCAGGTAGCGCAGATCGCGGCCCGAGCTGACCACGGCGCGCAGGTCCGTGGAAGCTATCTCCAGTTGTGTGACGGCCTGTACATAGATACGTCCGGCGGTGGAGCCGTGCAACTCACGCACGCTGCCGGTGCCGCGGTCCACCATCAGCTTGCCGAGCGGACCCATCATCGGCGCCTTCCAGCCCGGCCGATGCGCAACCACGACATGGCAGAGCTCGAAGATCTCGCGCCAGCGATGCCACGTCGGCAGGCCCAGAAAGGCGTCCATGCCGAGCAGCAGGCACAGCGAGTGCCCCGGATAGTCCGCGCGCAGCTCCGTGAGCGTATCGACCGAATAGGACACCCCCTGACGGTGCGTCTCGCGATCATCGACCACGAAGCCCGCCTGGCCGGACACCGCCGCGCGCACCATCTGCACCCGCAGCTCGGCGGGCGCGAGCGGCTGCTCGCGATGGGGTGGATTGCCGGCCGGCAGGAAGCGCACCTGCGAGAGCTTGAGCCCTTGCAGAAGCTCGAAGGCGGTTCGCAGGTGGCCGTAATGGATCGGATCGAAGGTGCCGCCGAACAGGCCGATGGGTGCTTCTGCCATGCCGCGCCAAGTGTGGTGGGCTGCGCCAGCAAGCGCAAGCCGCGCGAGCCGGGGGCGAGCCGGGGCGAGCCTGGGCGAGCCTGGGCGAGCCGGCCGAGCTGGGCGAGCCGGGCACGTTCTCGGGCACACTGGACCGGTTCCTGGAACACGTTCAGCCGGCTCTTAGGACACGTTCAACAGTGGCGGCACCCCGGCCAGACTGCATAGCTCCGCGGCGAGCCACGCCAGCTCGTCCCAGGCATCACCGGGCGCGAGTCCCTTGGCCACCCGGTCGGCGCGCCCGGCACGCGCCAGCAGGCGCTGCACGCGCGCAGCGCCCTGGCCG
>JASHSK010000228.1 GCA_030038755.1 Gammaproteobacteria bacterium | reverse complement strand
TGCTCGCAAATGCGATGGCACCCGCGACGCAGTTGAAAGCGATCCAGCCGGCCTGCGAATGAAAGCCGTAGATCGCCATCTGTGGATAGCCTGCGTAACCGATCGCCATCAGAGTCGCGATGCGCGCGATATTCAGCGCGAAGCTGAGCACCAGGCCGATCGGCAGCACGATGAGTGCCCGCGGGAAAAAGTACTCGCGCCGGAAGCACAGCAGCCAGGCGCCGCAGAAGGTCATGAGCAGCCCCGCGCCCTCGAGGCCGGAGCACTCGTCGGATACCTCCACCGCGAAGCGGCTGCTGTGCAGGATCAGCGTGGACGGATCCGCGGAGAGGCTCGGGATGAACGGCGCCAGCACGTGGTAGACCACGTCGAAGGTGAAGGCCGCGGTCGGTCGCCACAGGCTCTGGCTCCACTGCAGGGCACTCGCGGCGAGCCCAGCCGCCACGGCCGCGTACAACCAGAGCGCCCCGAGCGTCGCGGCCCCCCGACGCCACAGCTCCCAGGGCGCGAGCGCGCGGAACAACACCACGACCGCGGCCAGAGCGAACATCAACCACAGCGCCACCAGCAGCGGCAGGGCCAGCGGCGCGCCGCGCGGCCCATACAGGTAATAGGACAGCGGCGCGAGCGGCAGCACCAGCAGCACATGCAGTGCGAGCCCCGGCATGGAGATGCTGCTGCCGCGCGCCGCCTCGTTGAGATCGCGCCAGCCCCGATCGCCGCGCGCATACGCAAACAGCCCGAGAGACACTGCGAAGGCGACCGCGAAGCGAAAGCCCGCGTGCTGCGCCGCACGCACCACCGCCCCGAAGCCGGTGGCCGTCACCGCGGCGTCGAAGTCGACCAGGAAGTTCAGCGCGAACTTCTCGCAGAACAGGATCAGCGCGAGCAACACGGCGCGCGCCGCCAGACTCAGCCGTGAGCCGCTCTCGAAGGTTCGGGAAACCGCGGTGACCACGCTATCAGTGTAGCGCGCCCCGCAGATACGGCAGCCAACAGGTTATGTAGGATGAGGGGAAGCCGCGGTGACCGGCCACGGCCGGCCGTGAATCGGCGGACCGCGGGCAGCGCGACGTTCGATGCCACACCCCGGCGCCGGCCGCGCTCACGAGGCACGCGGCCGGGCCGTGGGTGGCAGTCAGCAGCTCACTGGCTCAGCAGCTCACTGGCTCAACAGCTCACTGACTCAGCAAAGCTCACTGGCGCCGTGGCCGTGCCCGGCTCAGTGGCCATGCTGCTCGGGCACGGCGTGACCGCGCCCGTCACGGCTCTCGTTGGAGTGGAAGTTGCTCACCCTGCCGGCGGGTCGCGCAGCGGTGGGCCGGGCTCCGCGCTTCGGCATCGGGCCGTGATAGCCGTGCTGTGGATCCAATCGGTTGTTCACCTGGCCGTGAAAATTGGCCGGGCCGTGGAACCAGGGCCCGGCGCCGATGAATATCCCGCCGCTGAACCACTCGGGTCCGTAGTAGCCGTACGGCGCGCAGGCGTAGGGCGCATAGTCGTAATAGCCGTAGGGGCAGACCGGCGGGGCGCCGACGTTGATGTTGAGGCTGATCTGTGCCCGGCTGGCGGGCACGCCCGCGGCCGTCAGACCCATCACAGCAACCGTAAAACTCAGAAACCTGAGAGCCGTCGTGGTCTTCATTTCTCTCTCTCCTTTTCGATAACCAGCACACTGCGGCATCGTGGCCGCAGCCTCCATCGCCTGCCGGCACCTCGCGGTCTATGGCCGCTTGGCGAGCAGGTCGCGGATCTCCTCGAGCAGAACCTCCTGGCGCGGCGGCGGCGGCGGCGCGACAGGTGCCGGCGGCTTTTTGGCCAGGTTGATGCCCTTCAGGGCGATGAATATCACCGCGGCGATGATCAGGAAGTCCACGATGGACTGCACGACCGTCCCGTATCTCAGCAGCAGCGGGGCGCCCTTGGCGTCGGCGCCGATCTGGATCGCCAGATCGGCGAAGCTCACGCCCTTGGTCGCAAGACCCACCACCGGCATGATGATCCCGTTGACCACGGATGACACGACGGTGCCGAAGGCCGCCCCGATCACGACACCGACCGCGAGGTCGATGACGTTGCCGCGCATCGCAAATTCCTTGAATTCGCTCGCTAGACTCATGACGAGCACTCCTCAGAACGAATAGACCAGATTGACCGTTTCCTGGGTATTGAGCTTCTTCAGGCCGGCGGGCGGCTGAGTGTTGTCCTGCAGGTTGTAGCCCAGGCTCACGGCGATCTTGTTGGACACCTTGACGGCCAGCGCGAGCGTATCCGTCAGCTGCGTATCGTCGGAACCCGACTCGACCAGCGCCGTGTCGGACAGGGTGGTGGTGGCGGTAATCTGCTGCGTGTAGTTGAGTCCGCCGGTGGCGATCGCATCGTTATTCCTGGCCAGCGGCGTGCGATAGATGACCGCGCCGGCGGAGTTCTTGATCAGGTCCTCGGGACGCTCTTCGCGGTCGCCCACGCCGAGCTGCACGCTCAGCTTGGTCGCCGCGCTGTTGAAGATCTGATAGCCGATGCCGGCGTTCGCGCTGGCCTGGTACTGAAAGCCGCTGAACATGTCGTGCTGATAGTCCAGCATGCCGAACGTGAACAGATTCTTGGTGAAGTTGTAATTGGACTGCCACTGCGCATCCCAGCGCTCGGCGGCGACGACGTCGGCGCTCTTGCCGTAGAGTCCGTCGAGATGCAGAGTGTGCTTCCAATCCCCCTCGAGCAGGCTCGCGTCGAGCGCGGCGTTGGCGGAGCTCGCCTGGGTGTTGCCCTGGGAGTCGAGGAATCCCAGCTGTCCCTTGCCCGTCCACACCCCCATCGGAGGGGGCGGCGGCGCGCTGTCCGCGCGCGCGCGCGCGGGGACCAGCAGCGCCAGCGACGCCAGCGACGCCGCGGGCAACAGCGCCGCTGTGCTGAGCGAGCCGAGCGCAGCAGCAAGCCTGGAGGCGAGCGTCGGCAGCGTTGAGCCACGGGTCGAGGCGGGCGGTCGCGGTCGCATACTTTCTCCCCATGTCGACCCGAGGTGTCCTACCTATTACGGTACGGCGGCCGGGATTACGGCGTCAACCTCACAGCCTGCCTCGCCGCCTGCCGCCGCAACGCCCGCAGCGCGTTCAGCGCTGGTTCAGCGTACAGTGGCCGGGCAGCTCGCACCCAATCATGGTGGGACCCGACAGCATGCCCGACACGACCCCGCACAGGATGGGGCTCGAGCGGCGGTATATCGCCGCCGCCACGATCGGCAACGCGCTCGAATTCTATGATTTCCTCACCTACGCGCTGTTTGCGATCCAGATCGGACACACGCTGTTCCCCGCCGCTTCCGCCTACGCGAGCCTGATGCTGTCGCTGGCCACCTTCGGCGCCGGCTTTCTGACCCGCCCGCTCGGTGCGGTCGTGCTCGGCGCCTACGCGGATCGCGTGGGCCGAAAGCCCGCGATGCTGCTGTGCCTCAGCCTGATCGGCGTCTCGATCACGGTGATGGCGCTCATCCCCTCGTACGCACGCATTGGACTGGCCGCACCCATCCTCGCGGTGCTGGCGCGCCTGGTGCAGGGGTTCTCACTCGGTGGAGAGATCGGATCCAACACCGCATTCCTGGCCGAGGCCGCGCGCCCGGAGCGCCGCGGATGGGTGGTGTCCTGGCAGGGCGCGAGCCAGCTGATGGCGTTGATCGGCGGCAACCTCGTCGGCGTCGTGATCACCAGCCTGCTGTCACCGGCGCAGGTCCAGTCGTACGGCTGGCGCATTGCGTTGCTGCTCGGCGCCACCACGGTGCCGTTCGGGTTGTGGCTGCGGAGCACTTTGCCGGAGACGCTGCATGGAGCGAACGGGCCGGCGCGTGCGCGGGCCGGGACCGCGCCGGCGACGGGGCGTATGGAATTGGCGCGCCGGAATTGGCGTCTCATGCTGCTCGGGCTGATCGTGCTGGCCGGCGGGACCATCGGCTCGTACATCTTCACGTACGTCGTCACCTACGCACAGAACACGCTGCACCTGCCGGCGCGTGCCGGCTTCGAGGCGGAGCTCACGACTTACGCGGTGGGGCTGCCCGTGACCATGCTCGGCGGTTGGCTGTCCGACCGCTTCGGGCGCTGGCCCGTCAACGTGTGGAGCAATCTGCTGTTCCTGCTCGCCATCTACCCGGTGTTCGCCTGGGTGGCCGCTGCGCATTCGCCCGGCGCGTTGATCGCCGGGATGTCGCTGCTGTACACCCCCATGGCGATATCGACGGGCACGTTCTTCGCGGCGCTGGCCGAGGCCCTGCCCCGCTCCATCCGCAGCAGCGCCTTCGGCACGGTGTACTCGCTGTCGATCGCACTGTTCGGCGGGACGACGCAGCTCGTGGTGACGTGGCTGATCCATCTGACGGGCAGCTCGATCGCGCCGGCCTGGTACCTGATCGGCGCCACGGCGATCGCTCAGGTCGCTTACCTGCTGTTCCCCGAAACGGCGCCGGCGCGCCGGCGCGGGCGCGCGCCGCAAACGGACCAGTCGTTGCCGGGCGAATCTATTGCAAATCGGTGAGCGGGTGCGGCTATGATGCCGCTGTTCCGGAGGACTCCTGCGCGCCTGAGCGCGCGGAGGGATTTGACCTACGGGAGGCCGGCGGCTTGCCGGGCGGTCGAGCGGCGCGATCGCCGACGGTCAGTGCGCCCGTCCCGCCCGATCCTGAATCCGCACCGCGGTGACGGTCCCGGTTGACAGCCATGCAATTGACAGCCATGGGAGCGTCTGGCGCGAGACTGGCGCGACGCCGGGAGCGCCCGGCACAACATCGTGAATCACGGAGGGCTCGTTCCATGAAGCGTGCAGGTGTATTCAGGGCGGGGCTGTTGCTCGCCTTGTACGTGGTGACTTCGGTCCTGGCCGGCTGCGTGGTCGCGGGACCGCGCGAGGGCTACTACGATCGTGCCAACAACCGCTGGTGGCACAACCACGCGTGGGTGGCCTGCGGACCGGGCGATGTTCACTGCCGTTGACGCTGGCGGCTACCGCTGAGGCTGGCAGCAGCTGCCCCTGAGGCTGGCAGCTGCCCCTGAGGCTGGCAGCAGCTGCCCCTCAGGCCGGCGGCGGCCCGGGGCCGGTGACCGGACGGCCTGGTCGCGCCGTCGGCCGGCAGTCGGGCGCGAGCGCGCGCTCTGCCGGGGCTCGCAGGGTGGCGTAAGATCGCCGCTCCCATGGCCCTACAGCTGCGCCGAGCGGTGCCGGCCGACGCCCACGCGGCAGGCGACGTCTGCTACCGCGCCTTCAAGGCGATTGCGGACGCGCATCGTTTTCCCCCCGATTTCCCCGCCCCCGAGGCGGTGACGCAGCTTCTCACCGAGTTCCTGGGCCACGAGCGGTTCTACGCCGTGGTCGCCGAGCGCGACGGCAGGATCGTTGGGAGCAACTTCCTCGATCTGCGCAATCCGATCGGCGGCATCGGACCGATCACGGTGGATCCGTCAGCTCAGAATGACGGGGTGGGACGTGCGCTGATGCAAGCGGTCATGCGGGAATCTCAGGCGCGCGGGATCGCAGGGATTCGCCTGGTCCAGGCTGGATACCACAGCCGCTCCCTGGCCCTGTATCTCAAATTGGGGTTTCAGGTGCGCGAGCACCTGGTGTGCCTGCAGGGCACTGCGATCGGATCACAGGGGACGGCGATCGGATCATTCGAATCCGCGCCCTCGGTGCGCCCTGCTACCCAGGAGGATCTGCCGGCATGCAGCCGGCTCTGCATGCGGGTGCATGGGCATGACCGGGCCGGCGAGCTGGCCGATGCCGTGGCCCGCGGCGCCGCCAGGGTGGTCGAGCGCTGCGGGCACGTGAGCGGCTATGCGACGGCGATGGCCTTCTTCGGTCACGCGGTTGGGGAGTCCAATGCCGACCTCGAGGCGCTGATCGGCGCCTCGGAATCCTATCCGGGGCCCGGCTTTCTCGTCCCCACACGCAACAGCGAGCTCGTTCGATGGTGCCTGCGCGCGGGCCTGCACATCGTGCAGTCGATGACTCTGATGACCATCGGCCTGTACAACGCACCTGACGGTGCCTGGCTGCCGTCCGTCACCTACTGAGCGGCGCAAGCCTACTTGCTGTCGTCCGCCAGCGCAGGCTCGCCGCGTCTACGCTTCATGGGCCGGTCGAAGGCATCGGGCTGCCGAGCCGCCGAGTAGCGGACATTCAAAGTGAACAAGGTTTAATCATTCCAGGCGACGGTGTCGGCGATCGGCATCCATGCTGTCGCCTATAGCTGCTGCGCACGGGACTCACTCATAATTCGAAGCACGGCGCACACCCGACCGCTCCATCGCAATGCACTCATCGAACACGTTTGAGAGTTCCGATGGCCATCGTCTCCCTGAGAGGTCGGGGCACTCCCGAGGCGCGCGGGCACTTGTCTGCCTGGGACTGCTGTGTGTGCTCGCCGGGTGCTCTGCCGGGACCACACAGGCCGGCAAGGCGGCGCCCGCGCCCGCCGTGGTGGTCACGTCGCTCGAGCCACACACCGTTCCGATCTACACCGAATATGTCGGGCAGACCGAGGCGGTGAGCAGCGTCGAGATCCACTCGCAGGTTCAGGGACTGCTCCAGCAGATCGCCTTCAAGGAAGGCTCGATGGTGCAGAAAGGGCAGCTGCTGTTCGTGATCGATCCGCGGCCCTACCAGGCCTCTCTGCAGGAAGCCAAGGCGTTGCTTGCGGTGCAACAGGAGACGTTCAATAACGCTCAGA
>JASHSK010000227.1 GCA_030038755.1 Gammaproteobacteria bacterium | reverse complement strand
CGGAAGCGCCCGTGCACGGCCATATCCTTGCGGAAGGCGGTCACGTGCTCGGGAAATTCCCCGGCCGGCTTTGCCGACAGCACCTGTGCCAGCGTCGTCGTGTCCACCGGTTTGACGAGGTGTGCGTCGAAGCCGGCGGCATGGCCCGGCCGTGGCTGGAGGCGGCGCGGCTCGTTGAAAAACGTCCCTGTTGCGCCAATACTCGGCAGCCGCGGCGGGGGGCGCCGGGCTGACGACCGCTGACACGAGGAGATGCCAATGAACGCGGCACATCGGGTTTTGGCGCGTCTTGCAGGCCTTCGCCTGGGCGCGGCACTTGCGCTGCTGGGAGCGGCCGTGGCGGCGGCACCCTCGCTTGCCGCGGACCACGGCCCGGCACCGGGGCTGACCCGGATCGGTATCGTCGGGGCGGGCAGGATGGGTGGAACGCTTGCCGAGCTGTGGAGCAAGGCGGGCTACCAGGTCATGATCTCCTCGCGCCACCCGGACGATCTGCGCTCGCTCGCGCAATCGCTCGGCTCCAACGTGAGCGTGGGCACTCCGGAAGAGGCGGCGCGTTTCGGCGATGTGGTGGTCATCAGCGTGCCCTATGGCGCCGAGCCCGCGGTGGGCAAGGAGCTCTCGGCCGAGCTCAAGGACAAGGTGGTGATCGATCTGGGTAACCCTTACCCCGAGCGCGATGGACCGATGGCCAATGACGCGCGTCGCGAGGGCACCGGAGTCGCTTCCGCGCGCTTCTTCCCGGGGGCGCGTCTGGTTCGGGCCTTCAACGCGATCACCTATGTGGACCTGCGCAAGGACGCACACCGCGCGGGTGCGCCGGTGGCGATTCCGATCGCCTGCGACGATCCGCGGGCGACGCGCACGGTCTCGCGGCTGGTGCTCGCGGCGGGATTCGAGCCGGTGGTCGTCGGCGGGCTGTCCAAGGCCAGACTCTTCGACGTGGACACGCCCGTGTACGTCAAGCCGATGTCGGCCAGCCAGCTGCGTGCCGCCCTCGGATTATCCGGGCCCTGAGCGCACGCTCCCAGACACGCTGCGCGACGCTCGCGCCGCAGGTCACGCTGTGGGTCGGGTAGCCGGTCGCGCCGCCGGTTGCACCCGCGCCCGGGGCGCGTTCAGTACCGGTGGTTGGGGGCGGGCGTAAGGCGCCACTCGGGCACGTCCGTGCCGCCCATCAGCTGCTGCAGCAGGCGCTGGACGCACTCGGAGTCGGCCGCGTCGAAGCGGTTCAGCACCGGGCTGTCCATGTCGAGGACGCCCACCAGATGATCGCCCTTGAACAGCGGCAGCACCATCTCCGAGCGCGATTGCTCGTCGCACATGATATGTCCCGGGAAAGCGTGCACGTCGGGGACGAGCACCGCGGCACGTTGCAGCGCCGCCTTGCCGCACACGCCCTCGCCGGTGGCGATCAGTGAGCAGGCCGGTCTCCCCTGGAACGGCCCAAGCACCAGATCGGTGCCGTGCAGCAGGTAGAAGCCGACCCAGTTGAGCTGCGGCAAGCCGTTGAATAGCAATGCCGCGAAGTTCGAGAGGTTGGCGATGAAGTCGGTCTGCTCGGCGATGAGCTCGGCAAGCCGCTCGCCCAGCTGCCCGTACGCCGCCGCCCGGGAGGACGGCTGCGCATTGGAGGGTGCCTGATATGCGGGTGCGGACTCGCTCATGGCAGTGGCGCATTGTAGCCAAAGCCGCCCACGGGCAACTGTGACGGTGATCGCCTCAATGGCGCGCCAGGCGCAGCAGAAACAGCGCCCCGATCACGATCATCAGCAGGCTCGCGACATAGTGAATGGCACGCAGCGGCAGGCGGTCTGCGAACAGCTTGCCGATCAGGATCACGGGCGCGTTGGCGATCATCATGCCGCAGGTCGAGCCGGCGATGACTGCCAGCAGGTTGTGGTAGCCCGCGGCCAGTGCCAGCGTGGCCAGCTGTGTCTTGTCTCCGATCTCCGCGACGAAGAAGGCGATCGTGGTCGTCAGAAACACGCTGCGGTGGCCCGCCGGCGCGGCCTCATCGGACAGCGTATCCGGCTTGAGCATCCAGACCCCCATCACGATCATGCCGGCTCCGACCACGGCGTCCAGTATCGCGGGGCGCACCCGCGCGCCGATCCAGACACCCAGCACGCTGGCGGCCGCGTGGCTGGCGAGGGAGGCGCACAGCACGCCGGCCAGAATGGGCCAGGGGCGGCGAAAGCGCGTCACCAGCACCAGGCTCAGCAGCTGCGTGCGATCGCCGATCTCCGCGAGCGCCACGGTGGAGAGCGAGACCAGCAAGGCCGCGATCATGCCCCGCCCCCGAGCACCCACGAGCGGCCGCGCTGACGCCCGATTGACAGCCCGCAACCCGATTGCGAGGATCGGTGTGGAGCACGATCGGGCCGGAGGTGGCCGCTGCGATCATGTCTCGGAACGTCTTCCGGTTGATGATTCTCCTCGCTGTGATCGGCAGCAGCGGTGCCGCGTTGCCGCAGCACGGGGCGGGCAGGCCACCCGCACAGGCGACGGTGGCCAGCGATGCGCCGCCGCTGGATCCCTCGAACGACACCTCCGATGATTTCTTCCGCTCCCCGCGGGTGCATACCCTGGAGCTGACCATCGCGGCGGGCGATTACGCGCGCATGCCGCCGGCCAACGGACACGGTGGGCGCGGTATGGGCGGGCCGCAGCAGCCGGGCGGCGACGCGGGCTCGGGCTATGCGAAGGTACCCGCGACGCTGCGCTTCGACGGCCAGGACTGGGGAGCGATCACGATCCGCTACAAGGGTAACTCCAGCTTCCGCGGCGCGCGTACCGATCTGAAGCGCTCGCTCAAGCTGGACTTCAACGCGGCCGGGCAGCACCGCCGCTTCTTCGGCATGTCCAGGCTCAACCTCAACAACAACGCCTTCGACAGCAGCCAGATGCGCGAGACGCTCGCCTATGACGTGTTCCATCATGCCGGTGTGCCGGCACCGCGCACCGCGTACGCGCGTGTGTTCATCACCGTGCCCGGGGAGCACCAGCGCGAGTACGCAGGGCTGTTTACCGTGGTGGAGCAGATCGATCAGGCCTTCTTCGAAGAGCGCTGGGGTCACAAGGTCGGAGTGCTGCTCAAGCCCGAGGGGCTGAGCGGCCTGCCCGACCTGGGCAGTGACTGGAAGGCCTATGCGAGCTCCTACAGCGCGAAGCTGCCGACCAAGTCGCGCGATGCAGAGCGCATGATGAGGTTCGTGAAGTTCGTGGATCACTCCTCCGACCAGGACTTTGCCGCGCACCTCGAGGATTACCTCGACGTCGACGAATTTCTGCGATTTCTCGCCGCCGAGACGGTCATCGTCAACTCCGACAGTCCACTGGCGATGAATCACAACTATTACCTGACGATCCGGCCGGACACCGGCAAGGTCGTATGGGTACCGTGGGACATGAACATGGCCTTCGGCGGCTTTCGCCGCGGTGAGGTGGATCTGAGCATCTACCGTCCGTCGGCACCCGGTATGTTCCCGCTCGCCGACCGCGTGCTCGCCGATACCGCGCTCTTCGAGCGCTACAAAGAGATCGTGCGCGACATGATCCAGGACAACATGTCGCGCGCGCGCATGGACGCCGAGATCCACCACGTGGAGACGGCCATTCACAGCGCCGCCGCGCTCGACCCGAGCAGCAGCGCGACGCAGTTCGAGGTCAATTTCCTCGATCAGCCGCGCCGCGCGGCCGGCGAGTCCGGCCAGTCCGGCGAGTCGGGAGAATTCAGCGGCTTCGAGTTCCGTGACCGCAACGGCCCGCCGCTGCGGCAGTTCGTCGATCAGCGCATCGAATCGGTGCACGCGCAGCTCACCGGTCAGCAGAGCGGGGTGCCGGGTCGCGCCGGATTCGGGTTCGGACCGGGCCAGTAGCGGCACCTTGCCGGCAGCGGCAGGTTTGCCAGCAGCGGCAGGTTTGCCGGCAGCGGCACCCTGGTTTTCCCTGAGCCCTCGCGGGCCGCATGCTTCGCGCCATCAGCATACTATCGGCAAGTCCCATCGGGCACCCAAGTCCTACGGGCACCCAAGTCCTATTGACGTATATAATAACAGGAGTTATTATAACGGTATTGTGAATTACGCTGCGGAGTGCGGCGCATGCCGGTACCGGTCGAACGACTACGTAACCTCGGATTTCTGATGCGCGATGTCTCGCGGCTGTATGGGCGGCACTTCGAGCGCCGCGCACGCGAGCTCGATCTCACGCTCGCCCAGTGCAAGGTACTCGCCCACCTGTCGCGCAACGAGGGCATCAGCCAGGCGCGGCTCGCGGAGCTCACCGAGACCGATCCGATGACGCTGGTGCGCACCCTGGATCGCATGCAGCAGGACCACTGGATCGAGCGCCGTCCGGATCCCGCCGATCGCCGCGCACACCGGCTGTATCTGCGCGAAGACGCCAGGCCCGTGCTCGCGCGCATGTGGAAGATCGCCGATCAGGCGCGCGGGGAGGCGATCTCGGTGCTCAGTGCGCAGGAGCAGCAGCAGCTGATCGAGCTGCTCGGCCGGCTGCACGAGCAGCTGCAGACGCTCGACACGCGCGCGAGCGAGGCGCGCCGGCCGGCCAGCGCCGCTCAGCCGCTCGCCGTGGACGCGCGGGGCAAGTAACGGAACTCACCTCCATGGACGCAGCCGTCGACGAACCCTCCGAGCAGCGTCGCGCGAGCGCGCCTCATCCCGAGCAGCGCGCCGAGCAGCGCGAGCCGACCCCCTCGCAGCGCGCCGAGCTGCGGCGCGCGCGGCTGCGCTGGCCGCTGATGCTCGCCGGACTGCTCCTCGCGGTGCTCGGTGCGCTCGGCTACTACCTGTTTACCGGCCGCTATCAATCCACCGACGACTCCTCGGTGATGGCCGCGATGACGACCATCTCCAGCAACATTCCGGGTCGCGTCGTGGAGGTGGACGTGCACGACAACCAGGTCGTGCAGCGCGGCCAGGTGCTGTTCCGCCTGGATGAGCGGCCGCTGCGCATCGCCGAGGAGGAGGCGCAGGCCAAGCTGGCCGCCGCGCGGCTGCAGATCCGCGCGGCCAAGGCCTCCTATGGGCATGAGCTCGAGGAGATCGCCGCCGCGCGCGATACCCTGGCCTACGAGCAGCGCGAGTTCGCGCGCCAGCAGCGCCTGGTGCAGTCGGGCATCAGCTCGCGCGCACAGTACGAGCAGACGCAGCACGCGCTCGAGCTCGCCCAGACGCAGCTCGGCTCGGCGCAACAGCAGGCGGGCACCTACCTGGCGCTGCTCGGAGGCAATCCGAACCTGCAGGTCGATCAGCATCCGCTGGTGCTCGAGGCAGTGGCGGCGCTGGATCGCGCCGATCTGCAGCTCTCCTATGCCGCCATCCACGCGCCCAGCGACGGCGTGGTGACCAAGGTCGAGCAGCTGCAGGTGGGCGACTACATCAACGCCGCCACTCCGGTGTTCAGCCTGATCTCCACGCACGATGTGTGGGTCGAAGCGAACTTCAAGGAGGATCAGCTCACGTACATGCGCCCCGGTCAGAGCGCCGAGGTCAGCATCGATGCCTTTCCGGGACAGCGCTTCCAGGCGCAGGTGGTGAGCCTCAGCCCGGGCACGGGAGCGCAGTTCTCGCTGCTGCCGCCCGAGAACGCCACCGGCAACTGGGTGAAGGTCGTGCAGCGCGTACCCGTGCGCCTGCGGCTGATGGCGGCCGCCCAGGGCGTGCTGCCGCTGGACGAGCGTTTGAGCGGTCTGTCGGCCGAGGTGACCGTGGACACCGGTCATCACCGCCACCTCTTTGGCCAGGGCGATCAGCGCGACGACGAGGCGGTGCGCGCAGACGGCGCGGCGCTGCGCCTGGCACAGCGCGACGCCGGCGCCGCCCCCGGCTCCAGCACCGCCGCATCAGGCCGCTGAGCACCGGGCTCACCGCATGAGCCTCCCGGACCACGGCGCGGCGGCTGCCATGCAGCGCCATCGCGGCATGATCACGCTCACGGTGATGGTGGCCTCCATCCTGCAGGCGCTCGACAACACCATCGCGAACGTGGCGCTGCCGCGCATGCAGGGCTCGCTGTCGGCGACCTACGATCAGATGACGTGGGTGCTGACCTCGTACATCGTGGCCGCCGCGATCATGACGCCGCTGACGGGCTGGCTCGCGGACCGCTACGGTCGCAAGCCGCTGTTCCTGGTGTCGATCGTGGGTTTCACGATCAGCTCGGCGCTGTGCGGGCTGGCGCAATCGCTCGACCAGATCGTGCTGTTCCGCGTGCTGCAGGGGGCGTTCGGCGCGGCGCTGATTCCCATGTCCCAGGCGGTGTTGTTCGATGCCTATCCGCCGAGGGATCACGGGCGGGCGATGGCGATCTGGGGCCTGGGCGTAGTGCTCGGGCCGACGATCGGCCCGATGCTGGGCGGCTGGCTGACCGACAACTACAGCTGGCGCTGGGTGTTCTACATCAACGTGCCTTTCGGCGTCCTCGCCGTGCTCGGCGTGCTCGCCTACTTCCCCGATACGACCCACGAGCGCAAGAGCTTCGATTTCTTCGGCTTCGCGATGCTGAGCGTGTTCGTCGGCGCGCTGCAGGTGATGCTCGACCGCGGACCGCTGCGTGATTGGTTCAGCTCCACGGAGATCAAGATCGAAGCCGTGGTGGCGGCGCTGGCGTTCTATCTTTTCGTCACACATACGCTCACGGCGCGCCGCCCGTTCGTGCGGATGGCGATGTTCCGCGATCGCAATTTTCTCACCGGGAACGTGCTGATCTTCCTCGTAGGCATCGTGCTGTTCGCGACCCTGGCGCTGCTGCCCCCGTTGCTGCAGAACCTGCTCGGCTACTCGGTGTTCCAGTCGGGAATGGTCACCTCGCCGCGCGGTCTGGGGACGCTGATCGCGATGATGGTCGTGGGACGCATCGTCGGGCGCCTGGACGTGCGGCTGATCATCGGCACGGGGCTGGCGCTCACCGCGGTGTCGATGTGGCAGATGACGCGCTTCTCGCTGCAGATGGACATGTCCCCGATCGTGTGGTCGGGACTCATCCAGGGCTTCGGCACCGGCATCGTGTACGTACCGATGGCAACGTTGGCCTTCGTGACGCTGCCGGCGACGATGCGCAACGAGGGCACGGCGTTGTTCAACCTGGTGCGCAACATCGGCAGCAGCATCGGCATCTCGGCGGTGCAGGCGCTGTTCACCAGCAATACGCAGGTCATGCACGCCTCGCTGGCCGCGCACATCACCCCATTCGTATTCGCAACCCACTCACTGGGCCGTTACGCGGGGCGCGCCGCGGAGGCCGCTCTCAACGGCATGATCACCGCACAGGCCGCGATGATTGCCTACCTCGACGACTTCCACCTCATGATGGTGATGACGCTGCTGTCGATACCGCTGCTGCTGTTCGTGCGCAATGCGCGCCCGAGCCCGGGAGGCACCCATGTCGTGGTCGACTGACGCGCGGGCGCCGGGCGCGGCGGGATCGCTCGCTGCGGCCCCGACGGCGGCCCC
>JASHSK010000226.1 GCA_030038755.1 Gammaproteobacteria bacterium | reverse complement strand
GCAATTGCGAGTGTGAGTCACTCCGGTCGGAGCGCCGAGATTTGAACGCGGGACCCCTTGCACTCTATTCTAATCTGTACCTTTTTGACATACCGACATATCGACGACATGCTCTGACATATGAGAACCACCGTGCGTCTCGACGAAGCACTGCTGGAACGCGCACGCCGAGAAGCTGATCGGCGCGGGGTCACGCTCACGTCGCTGATCGAGCAGGGGCTGCAGTTCGTGCTACGCCGCCCGCTCAGACGCTCGGAGCGAGCTCATGTCGTCGTCCCAGTGTGCAAAGGTGGAGGTGGCACCCTGCCAGGGGTCGACATCAATGACAGCGCCGTGCACCCACCCGCGCATCTTCGCCCGGCCGAGCTCCCGAGACGACGTGTTCGAATTCTGTCGCGTGCTTCTTGAGCAGCCGCAAGCTACCGTTATCGTGCCCGGTGAGCGTCATTGGTCCATCTTCGAGACCCTCTGCCGCCAATCCAGAACCGCAGGTAATCTGGCGCCGGATGCCTGGTTTGCGGCGCTCGCAATTGAATGCGGATGTGAGTGGATAACAACGGACGGCGACTATGCCCGCTTCGACGGGTTGAATTCGCGCGCACCGTTCTAGCCATTTGGATTGCCAGCGAGAGTTGCCCGCGCTGTGTCATGTCCCTAACAGGCGACGACCGTCGGATCACCGTCCGGTATTACTGGCAACGGCCGTTTGCGTGCCCATCCCCGGATATCATAAACATTAACGTCGCCGACAGTACTGGTGACGAAATGGAGCCTCCGGGAAACCCCGGGCAGTTCAGATGCAACGCGCGAGAAGATCCGAACCAGTCAATTGCTCAATCGCCTGCAGGCGTTCGCACTTGCGAAGGCAGGGCCGGAAACAGCCGCGATCCGACCGACCCCGCTACCACCCTACCCTTTGATCGCCGTCCCCTGGCTGAGGGTCAGGAGCTGCGCGCGATCTTTCAGAGGTTCCCGAGAAACACTCTGGAGAACGCCAGTCGCTTTAGCGGTCAGCGGTTGAGTAGCGCCGTACCAAAGGCCGCCAGCGCCAGTGCAGCCACGAAGACGACACCTACCCAAAAAACCAGCGGAGCGGTTTCTCGGTCGATCTTTCCGTACGGCGTCGTGCTGATGTTGAAGGAACCCTTAGAAACCGCGCTGTAGACCCAGGACGCGAGCAGTATGCCAAATGCCAAGATGCATATTCGGCCGAACATGCTGCGCAGTGTACCGCCGCCCATCGACCATGCCACCCTTGCTGTCTCTCCAACCCGTAGTTCAGTCGGGTCGGCGCATAAGGGGGACATACCGAGGCTGTCCTGCTACGCGCGCAAGCCAGGCTCGTATGCTTGGATAAGGCGTCAGATCGAGCTGCGCCTCGTCGGCGACGTGAGTGTATGCATACAGGGCAATGTCCGCGATCGAATAGCGCTCCTCGACAAAGTACTGACGAGTGCGTAGATGCTCATCCATCACCGAAAGCGCAGCGCGACCGCGTTCCAGACGCTCGGGTAGTTCGCTCCGGCGCGGGGAATCGTTCGGCAGAAATCGCAAAATGAACCGCGGAGTCGCCACGTACGGCTCATGGCTGTACTGCTCGAAGAACATCCACTGTAGAACTTGCGCGCGAGCCAGACGATTTTCAGGTAGGAAAGCACTGCCCTCTGCGAGGTACCACAGGATTGCGTCTGACTCAGCGAGACAAGTACCGTCATCGAGTTCGAGAGTCGGTATCCGGCCATTCAGGTTCTTCGCCAAGAATGCCGGCGTACGGGTCTGACCCGTCATGATGTCGAGTTCCACCCACCGAAACGAGCGCGCGAGTTGCGCAAGCAGCAGCCGGATCTTGTACCCGTTTCCAGACCCCAGGTAGTCGTACAAGATCACGCCAGTACCCCGGTCTTCCGCTCGCAAGCCATCCTACTGAGATTAGGCGTGGCGTCTGGCCAGAAGCGCCCAAGCGCCGACTCGCTTCGATACTGCTGCAGCGGGCCAGAGCCCCGCGCGCAGGGACTTCAATCCAAGATAGAGGAGGTACAGCCCGCCACAGAGCTTGACCACTGTGAACCAAAAGGCGGATACCTTCAGTAGCGCCCCGAGGCCGAGCAGCGAGAAGGCCAGTGCCGTGGCATCTCCCAGTCCGACGGCGGCAACCAGCGGCAGGGTGGCCTGGCGTCCGTGCGAAACTGAATAGCCGATCACCGTCAGCACAGTCGGGCCTGGGATGACGAGCAGAATCACTGTCGCAGTTAAGAAGGCGAGATAGTGGGTGATCGGCATGGATATCTCGAATATGAGCGAGCACATCTGTGTGCGCCCTACGAAGCGATTATACGGGACCTATAGGGTACTCATCGCGCTGCCTCCCGCAGACCCGTAGCGCGCGCGCCAAAGCGCAGTAGGATATCCCCGCGTACTGCGAACGTGTCCAGTTCACCGGTTCGCCGTCCAACGTCGTCACTCCCCGTCCACATCACCGAACATGAAGGACGGCGCCGCAAACCAGCGAAACGATGCCAGACCATAGCGCACAGCCCCGCCCCGCTCATCTCCCGCTACTATCACGATAGCCAGCAACTGCCCGTCGCGAAACCGCGCCCGATATTCTCGCCAGGAATGCGGAGAACCATCTGTTATGTAGAAAGTGACGTAGCCGTCTGCTTCCAAGTCATGGCCGACCGAATCAAGCAATCGCCCGCTGTGCGTAATCACATAGCGCTGCAGGCAGGGAGCCGGGAATGATTTGGTCTGAAACCAGACATCTGCCATCGCCGCCCCATCAGGCAACGGAACCTCGCAACGGATCTCGTCGAACATGCCCATCGCTTCTCACCGTATCTTCCGCGCCAGATCAGTTGATCGGCATGGCCCGCTGTGCTTCATTCACGGCGCGATAGACCGAGGCCAGCGTCGCCACTTGCGTCCCGTCCAGGAACACCGCTGCCCGCGCCGCCGTCAGGAGGTCGGCGCTCGTGCCGCATACGACCGGCAGCAACCGCTCTATTTCCGCACGCTCGAGTGCACGCAGGCGCACGTTGGCGTGGCATCTGCCCGGGCGCAGCAGCGCATCGTCGATGTCGCTGACGTTGGGCAGGTTGGTCGTGAAGAGAATCTTTCGGCCCTGTGCGCGCACGACGCCGTCCGCGACCGCCAGGAAGCGATGCAGATGGACGTTGCCGTTCGCCCGCGAGTCGAGAATGTGATCCGCATCCTCCACAACGAGCGCGTCGTGGCCGCCGGTCACGAACTCCACGAAGATCTCATCGCTCTCCAGCGATCGGGTGTCCATCGTGTACAGCACTTTCGCGCTGTCACCCTTGCGACGCGACATGGCTGCCAGGATCGCGCGCACGAAACGAGTCTTGCCCGTGCCGGGCGGCCCCTGCAGGATCAATACGGTCTCGCGAGCCGCAAGATACCGCTCGATGAAGCGATCGATCGGTTCCCGTAGCGTCGGATAGGCTTCATCGTCCGGGGGAGGATCGGCCAGTTCCTCAAACGTGGCGCTCGTCAGCCCCGTCTGGGCCGACGTAAAGTGCCAGTCGATCGTGAACGTCTCCGCCCGCAGGCGCTGCTCCCCCACGAGGCCGAGCAGACGATCGCGAACGGTAACGAGCGTTCGCATGCTGTCTGCCCAGATCGCGAAGGTAACGGAGCTGTAGTCCGTCTTGCGCCGCCCCCGTACACTCACCAGGGCGCCCGGACCGTCGAGCAGGAGGGCCGTCTCACCGATGCGATGAGCCGCAAGTCCGCCATGCAGGGCCAGTTCGTCAAACAGTTCTTCGATGGGCCGCCGTGCGGCCGACCGCACCAGACGATAGATGGGGTAGCAGGCGGCGCCCTGATTCAGCGACCGCAGCGCGCGCAGCGTCAGCAGCGTATCGGAGATCGCCACGAAATCGCTCCGCAGCGACAGTCGGACGGGCAGAATGCCGGGCACGTCGCCATCGGCAACCATGTCGTCGAGATCGATGTCGAGAGTGTCCATGGCGTTCAGACAGCAAAAGGCCCCTGGGATGAACTCGCCAGGGGCCCGATGCCGCATACCGACACGGCAACAGCCTCCGGCTCGAAGCAAGCGCTCCAAGCCGAAAGCTCGAAGCGCTCAATTCAAACAACACCAGCACGTTCGATGCGACTGCCCTTGGGGCACCGAAGACTCCACTCTGATCAAAACCGCCTTCGCGGCGGCTGCAGGGCCGCGTAGGTTACACACAGCGGACAATGTGTCAAGGTTCTCGCGGCCGCGCTTTCTGGCGGGGTGTCCAAAAAGGTGTCCAAACGCTCTGAATTGACGTTCGGTAAGTATTGGTCGGAGCGCCGAGATTTGAACTCGGGACCCCTTGCACCCCATGCAAGTGCGCTACCAGACTGCGCCACGCTCCGATACCGATTCAGAGACCACGACTGTCCGCGTGGGGAAGGGGCGGACGGCGAGCATGATAACTGTTTTACCCCGGCTGGGCAGTGTACCCGCCCCCCGGTACACTGGCGGCACTGACACCCGGACCGATCGCCCGACATCCGGGATTGGCGCTGCCAGGGTACCGCCCTGCCCCGCCTGGACAATTTGCGTGACAATCGCTCACCGCCGGCGGCCGCCCCGGCTGGGGCAATCGCTCGACTAGGGGCAATCGCCCGACCAGGGGGCAATCGCGCGGCTGGAGGCAATCCGCCCGGCCAGGCGCCGCCGCCGCGCGGCGCTCGCACTGCGGTGAACTCCGGAGGCAGCACGATGGGTCTACTGATCGACGGCCGCTGGCACGACCGCGGCTACGAGAACACGCCGCTGGGCCAGTTCGTCCGCTCGGAGAGCCAGTTCCGTAACTGGATCACCACCGACGGCGCACCCGGCCCGAGCGGTCGGGGGGGCTTCCGGGCCGAGCCCGGTCGCTATCACCTGTATGTCTCGCTGGCCTGTCCGTGGGCCCATCGCACCCTCATCTTCCGCGCGCTCAAGGGCCTGCAGGACATGATCTCCGTGTCGGTGACGCATTGGCTGATGGGCGCCGAAGGCTGGACCTTCGAGCCGGCCGAGGGCGTCGTGCCCGATGCTGTCAACGGCGCGCGCCGCCTCTACGAGGTCTACACGGCCGCGGTGCCCGATTACTCCGGTCGGGTCACCGTGCCGGCCCTCTGGGATCGGCAGACTCACACGATCGTCTCCAACGAGTCCTCCGAGATCATTCGCATGTTCAACTGCGCCTTCGACGCCGTCGGGGCGCGCCGCGGTGATTTCTATCCGACCACGCTGCGGCGTGAGATCGATGCGCTCAACGCCACGATCTACGACCGCGTCAACAACGGCGTCTATAAGGCGGGATTCGCCACGACGCAGGCGGCCTACGAGGCCGCGGTGCAACCGCTGTTCGAGACGCTCGATGCCCTCGAGGCGCGACTGGGCGAGCGGCGCTACCTGTGCGGTGAGCAGGTCACCGAGGCCGATTGGCGCCTGGTCACGACACTGCTGCGCTTCGACCCCGTTTACGTGGGCCACTTCAAGTGCAACCTGCGGCGGCTGGTCGATTACCCCAACCTATGGGCCTACGCGCGCGAGCTCTACCAGTGGCCCGGGGTGCGCGACACCGTCAATTTCACGCACATCAAGCGCCACTATTATCTGAGCCACGCGGGCATCGACCCGACGGGCATCGTACCCGTCGGGCCGCTGCTCGACTTCGAAGCCCCGCACGGCCGTGACCACCGTTATGGCGCCCATGCCGGCGCCGGCATCCGGTCGGGCCTCGTTCCCTGAGGCCCCTGCCTATCAGGCCCCGGCCGCGCGCCGGCGACGCGCTACAGCCGCGCCGACAGCGACACCATCACGGAGCGACCGGGTATCGTGAACCACAGATTCTGACCGCCGGCGGTCGTACCGTCCTGCCAGTAAATCGACGTATTGTTGAACAGATTCGACAGCGTGAGCGTTGCCTTCAGATCCTGCAGCGCCCCGAAGTTCTCCAGGAAATCGTAGTTGACGGCGGCGTCGGTGGTCGCATAGCCACCCAGTGGGAGGGTGTTCCCGGAGCTCATGTAGCGGGAGCCGATGTAGTGATCCAGGAGCGAGGCCTGCACGGGACCGCGCTGGAACTGCAAACCCACCGCTCCGGTATTTCTGGGCGTATCGGGCACCCAGCCACCGTTCAGCTTGACCTGCGCGTCGTTGATCGACCCGCCGGTGTACAGACTGAACCCGTCTCCGAGCACATAAGTGCCCTCGAATTCCACACCCTTGTAGATGGTGCCGCCGAGGTTGTAAAAGACCTCGATGCCATCGACCGCGGTTTTGGCGATCTCGTTGCCGAAGTTGATGTAGTACACATCGCCCGCCAGGCTCAGCCGCGAGCTCGCCCACGCGGTGCCCGCCTGCCAGTTGGTCGTGCTCTGCGGCTGTATGCTGCTCTCCCTGGGATTGGTCGTGTACAGCACGTTCAGGTTCGGCGCCAGGAACCCCTGGGCCCACTGAGCGTAGGTGCTCCAGTGGTCCGACAGCTGGTAGTGCGCATCGATCGACGGCAGATTGCGCTCCCAGGTCTGATCGTAGACCAGTGGTTGCAACGTACCCTGATTCACCGGAGCGACGATCGCGCGCTCGAAATTCACCAGCCTGTCCCCGGCGTTGATGGTCAGCGCGCTGGTCGCATTCCAGACGTAGGCCACGAATCCCTGACGCGTGAACAGCTGGTTATGCTGGAGCCGATCGGCCGATTCGATCTCGTTGGGAATCGTGTTGCCGAGTGCCGCGGGGTTGTAGGCGAAGTCGTCGGTGAAGTCTTCCTCGATCAGCTGGCGCAGGTTGCTCTGGTGATCGTACCAGCCGCCGAACTGCACGACGCCCGGGCCCAGCGGATGCTCGACGCGCAGGATGTCGCCGACCGAACGGTAGTCGTTCGTCAGTACGTTGCCCGGCACATCCGTGGGGCTGTACAAGGTGCCGTTGGGCGTCTCGCCGGCCGGGTAGGTGCCGTTCGGCAGCTGCCCGTTGGGGTCATCGCCCGCCAGCTCGGTGTGGTAATACGCGTAGGTATAGAGTTTGTTGTTCACCGTCCAGTCGTCAACCTTGCTGTTGATCGCCAGGTACTCGTAATCGGTATTGATGTGATCGGTGTTGAAGCCGACGTAGGCCTGGCTGTCCGGGTTGTTGTTGTAGGCGTAGTTGGGTCCGTAGGCCGCGATATCGGCCGAGGTCTCGCCGATCGGCGGATGCTGCTGCAGCTTGTTGAGGTTGCTCGCGAACGTGATCGTGGTCGAATCCCCGACCGGCTGCAGGACCTTGAAGAACGCATTGCTGCGCTCCAGGCTGGCATCGCTCAGGTAGCCGTTGGTCTTGAAGGACTGCAGGTCGAGATAGGCGCTCGTGCCGCCCCACTGGCTGATCTGCCCGGTATCGAAGCGTGCTCCGCCGAGCAGCGTGTTGAAGCTGCCATCGGCCGCGTCGACCGACACCGTCGGGTCCTTGTAGGGGTCGGCCGATTGGACGGCCACGGTGCCGCCGAAGGTGGCATCGCCCATCGTCGAGGCGGTGCCCGGGCCACGGTCCACGACGACGCTGCTGATGTTCTGCGGCATGAAATACGAGGTCGAGTGGTGGGTGAAGTCGTTCGAGTCACCCCATGGGATGCCGTCGAACGTCACGTTGAAGAAGCCGTCCTGGAAGCCGCGAATCGAGGTGTCCAGATCCTCCATCATGCCCGGGCCGTTCGGATCCACCGTCCACACGCTCGGCGTGAACTTGATGATGTCCGTGTAGTTGGCGATCGGCGAGTCGTTGTTCTTGATGTAATCACCGCTGATGACCGACTGCGGCTCGGTCGCGACGAGCGAGCCCTGCGACGGGGCGGCCTGCGGACCCTGAATGTGCTGTGCACTGACCACGATCTCGTCCAGCGAGGGATTCCCTCCGCTCTGATCGGCGGTGGTCTGGGACGTATCGGCTGTGTCGGCGGCGGATTGGGCCTGCGCTCCGCCCGCCCAGAGGATCACGGGAAGGGCACCTAGAACGGGCAAAAGGAGACCGCTCGCCCATTTGCTGGACGTTTTCATAGGTAGGTGTCTTGTGGCGCCACTGGGAGTTGTGGCGGGCTCAATACTGCAACACGCGGATTGCCGTTTTGTTACAGCACGATTAGCGACCGTTAAGAATTGCGCCGCTGAGCCGCGGCGAGCCGCGTCGGTGCACTGCCGCGCCGCTCTCGCAGGAGTTCCGATCCCGCTGTGTTGCGCCGAGCCGACGCCCGTGCTATCGCCTGTGCGATCGCAGCTTCAGTGTTCCAGCGGCTTGAACGAGTCTTGCAGCAGCGTGAGCTGCTGGCTCATCTTCGCCTGCGGCAGGTCGCCTTCGCCGACCACGGTCAGCGCGTAGCGCACCTTGGCGTCGGCCGGCGTGCCCTGCGCGATCGTGCGGATGGTGCTGCCACCATTGTTGGTGAACACCGTGGCATTGAACGGAAACTCCCGCAGCTCGGCCTTGTTCCAGGTCTCCTGAAAGCCCTGCGGCAGCGACGGCTCCGGCGCGGACATCCGCGATGCGACGACCCAGGCCCGGTGCTGCGCGCTTTGCTGAACGAGCAGCCCGCCCACATCCCACACGACCGCGCTGCCGTCACGGTAGAACGCGAGGTCGAGTGACAGGATGCTGTCCTTGCTCAGCGGCACCAGCTGCGGCGTGACCTGCATCTGGAAGCGCGCCGATTGATAGCGAACGTACTTGTCCGGATCGATGGACAGCTGGAAGTTGCCGAAGGCACGCGGTTGGATGCCCTTGATGGCCAGATATTCCTGCCAGCGCGAAAGGCTTGCATCCAGCGTCAGGTACAGGTAGTCCGTGAGCATCTCTGCGGTGCGCAGCGTGCCGTCGCGATATCCCGTCTGGGACGGTACGAGCACGACGTCGTAGCCTTCCGGCGTCGGCAGGCACAGGGCCGACAGCATCACGTCCAGGTACGGAATCGGCCAGCTGCGGATCTGCCAGGTCCTCCCCCAAGCATCGCTGTAGGTACCCAGTTCCTGGGCCTTACCGAGCGACGTGATGCGTATCTGCTCCCCTCCGACGTTACGCTGCAACGGATATCCCTTCAGAATCGTATCCATCAGCAGCTTGCTGTCACCGTAGAGCTGCGCGAGCGGCACGTTGTCGGGGGCGCGCAGCCGGATGATGCCGGAGTTGATGCGCATGAAGCCGTTGTCGTCCAGCTGCCGCACCTCCGCCTGCACAGGATCCACCTCCCAGATACCGTCGGGACGCAGGCGCACGAAACGCGGAAACGGCGAGCTCGGAACCTGGTGCAGCAGCACATCGGAACCATCTCCGTGCGGGAAGAGCCGCATCGCGTTGTCGGCGATCAGCCGCGCTCGCGCCTGCTGCAGACTGGTCTCGGTGAGCGTGAGGACCGTCTGATAGAAATCCGTCAGGTTCAGCGGCAGCTTGAACTGCTGATGGATCTCATCGGTCTCGGCGGCGTCCGGGAGCACCGGTATGCGGATGGGCGTGCGCCCCTCGAGCTTTCCGACGCCATCGGGATCGGACATGACCTGACTGATCGACAGGGCATAGTTCAGATTCTCGGCCTCGGTCTTGCGCAGCACCACGCCGACCACCCTGCCGCGCTGATCCACCAGCGGACCGCCGCTGTTGCCGGGCGAGGCCGCGGCCGAGAAGCGCAACCACTGCCAATCGCCGTTCATCTCCTCAGGCGTGTCCGACGTGTACAGCCCGTCGCGAACGACGATACCCTGACCGAGCGCATTGCCGACCGCGAATATCGTGTCATTGGGATTGGGATGCGGACCCGCCTGCAACGGTTGGATGCCCCTGGGCTGGCTCTGCAGAGAGAAGACCGCGTAGTCCTCGCGATCGGAATACTTGAGCACCTGATCGATGGCGTACACGTGACCGGCCGCATCGCGCAGCGCGGGTGGTCCGTACTGGCTGCCCAGCCCCACGAGCAGCACGTGGCTGGCGGTGACGTAGCGATTGGGGCCGATGGCGAACGCGGTACCGATCGAGCGGTACTTGTCGGTTCGTTCTTCATAGGGGATCAGATCCGTCGGCAGGGGGCGTTCGTACTCGACCGCGCCCTCCGGCGGCTTCAGTTGCACCACCTCGAGAGTCGCGGCGCGCACGCGCCGCTCCGCGGCGCCGCTCAGTGCGGCCGCCTGGGCGGCGGACCCCACGCACAGCAGCAGCAGTCCGAGCGACGCCAGCACCCGGCATGCCGGCACCTGGTGCAGCACCCGGCAGGTCCCGGTGACGGTCGGATTCTTCTCCACGTTTCCCCTCCCCGGCGTGGCCCGGTCGGCCGCCGCGGTCACGAGCGGTCTAGCGCCGCAGCACCTTCAGAATCTCTTCGAGCTCCGTGCGCACCTGACGCACGATCTGCTGAGCCTGCGTGGTGTCGCTGCGCGCCTCATCGCCGGTGAGTTTGTTGCGCGCCCCACCGATGGTGAAGCCCTGCTCGTAGAGCAGGCTGCGGATCTGACGGATGACGATCACATCCTGGCGCTGGTAGTAGCGGCGGTTGCCGCGCCGCTTGACGGGCTTGAGCTGGGGGAATTCCTGCTCCCAGTAGCGCAGCACGTGCGGCTTGACGCCGCACAGCTCGCTCACCTCTCCGATGGTGAAGTAGCGCTTGCCCGGAATGGGCGGCAGCTCGCTATTGTTCCTTGCTTCCAGCATAGGCTTCGACCCGCGCCTTCAGTTTCTGACCGGGACGGAAGGTGACGACGCGGCGCGCGCTGATCGGGATCTCCTGCCCGGTTTTCGGATTACGCCCAGGGCGCCGATTCTTGTCACGCAGATCGAAATTGCCGAAGCCCGATAGCTTCACCTGCTCGCCTTCGGAGAGTGCACCGCGCACCTCCTCGAAGAACAGGTCCACGAGCTCGCGCGCTTCACGCTTGTTGAGGCCGAGCTGATTGAACAGCGCTTCGGCCATCTCAGCCTTCGTCAGAGCCATCGCCGTCGTTTCCGCTTGCTGCCGTTATTCTCTTATCCTGGCGTCCAGACTCGACCGCAAATCCTCGACCACCGCGCGGACCGTGCGGTCTGCATCCTCATCCGTAAGGGTGCGGTGTAAATCCTGTAAAATCAACCCCAAAGCGAGACTTTTTCGACCTTCTTCTATTTCACTGCCGTGATAGACGTCGAAAACACGCAGTTCTTTCAACAGGCTGGAGGCTACAACACTAACACGTTCGCACACCGACGCGAAGGCGGTACGCTCGGGGACAGTGATGGAAATATCCCGCCGAATCCGCGGAAAACGCGAGACTTCGCGAAACTGTGCGACCTCCGCGTGGAAGGCCGCAGCGAAGTCCAGCTCGAACAACAATGGTGCATATGTCAAGTCCAGCGTTCGCACCAGCCCCGGGTGCAGCTCGCCGAGCACTCCCACGGCGATTCCGCCCCGCAACACACGCGCGCAACGTCCCGGATGCAGGCAAGGAACCGCGGTCGGCTCAAATGTAACCGGCTCCTCTGCGCCCACCAGGGTCAGGAGAGCCTGCACATCACCCTTGATGTCGTAGAAATCGAGCGCCGCGCGATCATTTGCCCATTGCTCGGGCAGGCGCGCACCCAGCGCCAGCCCCGCGAGCACCTTCTGCTCACGATAGCCGCCCACGAGCGTCGCGCCGGCGGCGGTCACGGCGCGCTCGAACTGCACGCCCAGCTCGAACAGGCGCACGCGCAGCTGCTGACGGCGCAGGTTCTCGCGTGCCGCGCCGATCAGTCCGGGCCAGAGCGAACTGCGCATCACGGAGAGGTCCGCGGCGATCGGATTGGTCAGCTCGATGGGAGTCTGCTCGCCCAGCAGCACACGCTGCAGCGCCGGGTCCACGAAGGCGTAGGTGATGACCTCCTGGTAACCGCGCGCCGCCAGTGTGCGCATGACGACGCCCTCGTCGATCCGCCGCCCCCGCGGCGCCCGCGGCACGAGCGGCAGCGAGGCATCCTGTTCGGGCAGGACGTCGAGACCACCCAGGCGCGCAACCTCTTCGATCAGGTCGGCTTCTATGGCGATGTCGGACCGCCAGGACGGCGGCTGCACATGCCAGCCAGACGGTTCGCTCCGGGGTGGTTCGCTCCGAGGTGGTTCGCTCCGGGGTGGCTCACCGCGCCCATTGGCTGCCGGCGTGACGGTCATCCCGAGCGCACGCAGGCGCCGCTCCACCTCGCCGGCGGGCACCGGCGCGCCCAGCAGGCGCTGCAGCTGTCGCGGCCGCAGCAGCACGATCGGGGTGCGCGGCAGCTCGCGCGTGCGCTCGACCACGAAGGGCTCGCCCGCCAGACCGCCGGCGATCTGACGGATCAGCAGCACCGCCCGCGCGAGGGCGCGCTCCTGACCACACCAGTCCACGCCGCGCTCGAATCGCTGGCTCGCATCGGTGCTCAACCCGTAGCGGCGTGCGCGACCGGCAATCGCGGCCGGCGCAAACCAGGCAGCCTCCAGCGCGATGGCGCGCGACTGCGGAGCCACCGCGGTGCGCAAGCCGCCCATGATGCCCGCCAGGCCCACGGCCCCCTGCTCGTCGGCGATGACCAGCACGTCCTCGTCGACCTCGATGTCTCGGCCATCGAGCAGCTGCAGCCGCTCGCCCGCGCGCCCACGGCGCGCAACCAGCACACCACCGTGCAGCTTGTCGAGATCGTAGGCATGCAGCGGCTGCCCGAGCTCGAGCATCACGTAGTTGGTCACGTCCACGACCGCGCTGATGGAGCGCACTCCGGCGCGGCGCAGCCGCTCACGCATCCACAGCGGCGTCGGCCGCGTGTTGTCGATCCCCTGCAGGACGGCCGCCGCGAAGCGCGCGGTTCCCGCTCCGGCCTCGAGCGTCACCGCCAGCGGCGCTGGTACTGTCGGCGGGGGCGTGACCGCCGGCGCTGACGGCGCCGATGCCGTCACCGTCGCTGCCGACGTCAGCGGCACTGCGAGCGCCGCGACTTCGCGCGCCAGACCCTGCATCGACAGCGCATCGCCGCGGTTGGGCGTGACGTTGACCTCGAGCACGGCTTCGTCGAGATCGAGGTAGCCACGCAGGTCGGCGCCGAGCGGTGCATCCGCCGGCAGCTCGAGAATTCCCGCGGAATCATCCCCGAGGCCCAGCTCGCGCGCCGAGCACAACATGCCCGCGGAATCGACTCCGCGCCGCTTCTCCTGCTGGATGCGCCTGTCGCCGGGCAGCTGCGCGCCGACGATCGCCAGCGCGGTGACCAATCCGGGGCGCGCGTTCGGTGCGCCACAGACGATCTGCAGCGCCGACCCCGCTCCCACCGCATCCACGGCGCCGCTCGCGGTAACGACGCGACACACCTGCAGCCTGGGCGCGTGCTGCGGCTTGCCGGTCTGGGGCAGCGGCTCGGTCGATTCGATGCGCGCGATGACCACGCCGCTGAAGTGTGGGGCGGCCGGGGTGATGGACTCGACCTCGAAGCCCGCGAGCGTCAGACGCCGCGCGAGCTCCTGTGCGTCCCACTGGCGCGGCCACTCGACCCACTCGCGCAGCCACGACAGCGGCACCTTCATGGCGCGCCTCCCGCGAAGCCGGCCAGGAACCGCAGGTCGTTCTCGAAGAACAGGCGCAGATCGTTCACCCCATGACGCAGCATGGCCAGCCGATCGATACCGGCGCCGAACGCCCAGCCGGTGAAGCGCTCCGCATCGACGCCGCAGGCCTCGAACACGCGCGGATGCACCATGCCGCAGCCCGCGATCTCCAGCCAGCCGGTGTGCTTGCAGACGCGGCAGCCGCGCCCCTGGCACAGCACACACGAGATATCGACCTCGGCCGACGGCTCGGTGAATGGAAAGTACGAGGGCCGCAGCCGCATGGACAGGTTCTGCTCGAAGAACGCCTCCATGAAGTGATGCAGCGCCGCCTTCAGATGCGCGAAGCTGACGTTCTCATCGACCAGCAGTCCCTCGATCTGATGAAACATCGGCGAGTGGCTGACGTCGGAGTCGCGCCGGTAGACACGCCCCGGAGCGATCAGCGCCAGCGGCGGCGGGCGCGATCGCATGGCGCGGATCTGCACCGGGGAGGTATGGGTTCGCAGCAGGTAGCCGCCCTTGAGGTAGAACGTGTCGTGCATGGCGCGCGCCGGGTGATCCGGCGGCAGGTTCAGCGCCTCGAAGTTGTGAAAGTCGTCCTCGATCTCGGGGCCTTCCGCGACGTCGAAGCCGGCCTGCCGGAAGATCTGCTCGATGCGCAGACGCGTCTGGGTGATGGGATGAAGGCCGCCGGTACCTTCTCCGCGACCGGGCAAGGTCACGTCGACTGCGCCCTCGGCGAGAGCGCGCTCGACCGCGCCGCGCTCGAGCTCCACGCGGCGCGCCTCGATCGCGTGCTGCACGCGCTCGGTTGCGCGATTGATGCGCGCGCCGGCAGCCGGCCGCTCCGAGGGCGGCAGACTGCCGATGGACTTCAACTGCTCGGTGAGCGCGCCCTTGCGCCCCAGCCAGCGCACGCGCGCCTCGTCGAGCGACGCAAGATCCGCGCAGGCGCCGATGTCGGCCAGTGCGCGCGCCGTCAGCGTCTGCTCGGGTCCTCCCTGGTCGTGCTCAGCACTCACCGGGGCGTGTCAGCTCATGCGGCGTTGGGCGCCGCGCTCGCCGCAGTGTCCGCGTTCGCCGCCGCGCCCGCCGCCGCACTCTTCCCGCTCGGCGCGCCGTCCGCGGGCAGACTCGCGCGCGCCTTGTCCGCGATCACGGCGAAGGCGCCCGGGTCATGGACCGCAATGTCCGCGAGCAGCTTGCGATCGATGGTCAGCCCCGCGAGCTTGAGACCCGCGATCAGCCGGCTGTAGGAGAGGCCGTGCACGCGCGCCGCGGCATTGATGCGCTGAATCCACAGCGCGCGGAAGTCGCGCTTCTTGGCGCGCCGGTGCCGGAAGGCGTACTGACCGGCCTTGATGACGGCCTGCTTGGCGGCGCGGAATACCTTGCGCCGCGCGTTGTAATAGCCCTTGGCCTTGCCGAGGACCTTCTTGTGACGGCGGCCGGCCATCACGCCACGTTTGACTCTGGCCATGGTGTGCGACCTCCTTTATTTGTGATAGGGCAGCAGCTGCACGAGACGATCGACGTCGCTCGCGTTCACCAGACTGCTGCCGCCCGAGCGCGCCTGGCGCTTGAGCTTGGGGGGTTTATGGCCGAGGTTGTGGCGACGGTGCGAAGCGTAGTGCTTGAAGCCTTTGGCTGTCTTGCGAAAACGCTTGGCCGCCGCCCGGTTGGTCTTCAACTTGGGCATGACTCACTCCTCACATTGTTGCCGAAGCTCACAAGGCAGCGTGTCAACGCATGCCCGCTCGCTCGCGGATCGCCGGGGACGTCAGCGCTGGCGCGTGCGCTGCCTGAGGGCGAGGGCCCGACGGCCGGCAGGCGCGCAGCGCGGCGTCCGCGCGGCGATCACTTCTTTTTCGGTGCAAACAGCATCACCATCTGCCGGCCCTCCATGAGCGGCTGCTGCTCGATCACGCTGTGGGCAGCGAGATCGGTCTGCACCCGATCCAGGAGCTTGCGGCCGATGTCCTGATGCACCATCTCCCGGCCACGGAACCTCAAGGTCACCTTGGCCTTGTCGCCCTCGGACAGGAAGCGCACCAGATTACGCAGCTTGACCTGGTAATCGGCCTCCTCCGTGCCGGGACGAAACTTCACTTCCTTCACATGGATCTGCTTCTGCTTGCGCTTGGCAGAGTGCGCCTTCTTGTTCTGCTCGAACAAAAATTTGCCGTAGTCCATGACTCGCACCACCGGCGGTTCCGCCATGGGCGAGACTTCGACGAGATCCAGCTCCGCGGAACTTGCCAACTGCAGCGCTTCCGCGCGCGTCATCACTCCTGCCTGTCCTCCATCCGCGCCGATGACGCGTACCGTCGGCGAGGTGATTTCTTCGTTGCGCCGGACTCGCTTCGCTGATGTAGCTATGTATCAATCCTCCATTGTTCGGCGACCGCGGCTTTCGAGCTCGATGCGCAAGCGTTCCAGGAACGTCTGCGGCGCCATCGCGCCCAGATCCTTGCCACTGCGGGATCGCACGGAAAGCAGATTCGCCGCAACCTCTTTGTCTCCCACCACTACCAGGTAGGGAACCCGCTGCAGCGTGTGCTCGCGAATCTTAAAGCCGACCTTTTCGTTGCGCAAGTCGGATTGGGCTAGAACCCCCTGATTTTTCAGGAATTCCACGGTGCTCTGGGCGTACCCGTGCTGGCGGTCCGTGATGCTCATCACGACCACGTGGGTCGGGGAGAGCCAGGCCGGGAGCCTGCCGGCATGGTGCTCGAGCAGGATCCCGAAAAAGCGCTCGAGCGAGCCGAAGATGGCACGGTGAAGCATCACCGGGGTGCGCTTGGCGCTGCGCTCATCGATGTAGTGCGCTCCCAGGCGCTCGGGCATGTTGAGGTCGACCTGCAGCGTGCCGCACTGCCAGTCACGGCCGATCGCATCTCTTAAGGTAAATTCTAGCTTGGGCCCGTAAAACGCCCCCTCACCGGGGTTGAGCGAGTAGTCGATCCCCGCCGCGCGGGCCGCCTGCTGCAGGGCCGCCTCGGCCTGATCCCACACCTCGTCGGCCCCGACGCGCCTGGGCGGCCGGTCGGAGAACTTGATGCGCACGTCGTCGAACCCGAAGTCCTGGTAGACGTCGAGGATCAGCCGCGTGACCGCGACCGACTCGGCGGTGATCTGCTCCGGGGTGCAGAAGATGTGCGCATCATCCTGCGTGAAGGCGCGCACGCGCATGAGGCCGTGCAGAGCCCCGGAGGGCTCGTAGCGGTGCACCTTGCCGAACTCGGCCAGTCGCACGGGCATCTGATGATAGCTGCGGATGCCCTGCTTGAAGATCTGCACATGACCGGGGCAGTTCATGGGCTTGATGGCGTACACGCGCTCGTCGGGAGTGCGCGTGGTGTACATGTTCTCCCCGAACTGCTGCCAGTGGCCCGAGGCCTCCCACAGGCTCCGATCCATGAGCTCCGGGCCGTTGACCTCCTGAAAGCCCGCGGCCTGCTGCTTGGCGCGCATGTACCCGATCAGCGTCTGAAAGACCTGCCAGCCCTTGGGGTGCCAGAACACCGCGCCGGGGGCCTCCTCCTGCATGTGGAACAGGTCCAGCTCGCGGCCGATGCGGCGATGATCGCGCCGCTCGGCCTCTTCGAGCCGGTGCAGGTACTCGTCGAGCTGCTTCTGGTCGGCCCAGGCGGTGCCGTAGATCCGCTGCAGCATCTCGTTGCGTGAATCGCCGCGCCAGTAGGCCCCGGCGACCTTCATCAGCCTGAAGGCGCGCAGCTTGCCGGTGGAGGGCACGTGCGGGCCGCGGCACAGGTCGACCCAATCGCCCTGCCCGTACAGGCTGATCGGCTCATTGGCCGGGATGGCCGCGATGATCTGGGCCTTGTACTTCTCCCCGAGACCTTCGAACAGCTTCACAGCGTCGTCGCGCGACAGCACACGGCGTTTGACGGTCAGGTCCGCCTTGGCGAGCTCGCGCATGCGGGCCTCGATCGCCGCCAGATCCTCGGGCGTGAAGGGCCGCTCGAACGCGAAGTCGTAATAGAAACCGTCTTCGATGACCGGTCCGATCGTGACCTGGGCCTGCGGGTAGAGCTGCTTGACCGCCTGCGCGAGCAGATGCGCGGTCGAGTGGCGCAGCACTTCCAGTCCCGCGGGATCGCGCTCGGTGACGATCGCGACCGGCGCATCGTGATCGACGATGAAGGACGTATCGACGAGCTTGCCGTCCACGCGCCCGGCGAGAGCGGCACGCGCGAGACCCGATCCGATACTGGCTGCGATGTCGGCGACGCTGACGGGGCGCTCGTAGCTGCGCTGGCTGCCGTCGGGCAAGGTGATGACTGGCACTGGGCGGCGATTCTCACACAGCGCCGCGCGCAGCAGCAACCGGGCGCGGGGGGACACAGTCGGAAACCGCGACGGGACAGTGATACTCCGGGCAGATTCGAGGTGACGAATCTGCCCGGAGTATCACTGTCCCGTCACAGCGGCTGCCTGGCACGCGCTGCCGGCACCGTCTCCAGGTCGCGCAGATCCAGGCCGCGCGTCTCGTGACCGAACACCGCCACCAACAGCAACGAGAGCGCTGCAGGGACCGCAACCAGGCCCGCAGCCAGTCCCAACGCCGGTACCAGCGCCAGGGCCGCGAGGCCCTGAGCGATGACTCCGCCGCTCTTGCTGCAGCCGGCCACCCAGCCGGTGGCGCGGCCCCGCAGCCGGATCGGAAAGCTCTCGGCGGCGTAGGGCAGCAGGTACGAGATCACCGCGCTCGTGCCGACGATCAGCAGCGTGACCGACAGAATCGGATTGGACAGCAGTGGCAGCGCCGCATCGTGCCGCAGCAGCATCGCGATCAGACCCAGCGTCGTCACGGCTATGGCGGCGATGAGCGCGCGCTTGGTGCTCCAGACGCTGTACAGATACGTCGCCAGCGCGATGGTAGGAACGGCGATGAGCGTGGAGCGGGCGATGATGGCGCTCGTCAGCCCGATGCTCCTGCCTTCGGCGATCAGCGCGGTCGGTAGCCACAGCAGCACTCCGTAGTTCACGAATCCCCACGCGAGCGCCGCAAGCGTCAAGGCCAGACCCGTGGCCCACAGGGCGCCGCGCTTGCCGCGCCGGCCGGAAGCGGCGCTCCGGGCATTTCCGGCGACCGCCTCGCCCATGGCCGCGTCCTGCTCGGGGTCCGAGCCGATGATCGTGCCGAAGCGCGCAAACGTCGCGCGCGCCTCATCGACGCGCCCCATGCGCAACAGATAGCGGGCCGATTCCGGCAACAGCGGGCTCAGGCCAATCAGCAGCAGGCCGGTCGGAAAGCCGATCAGCCACATGATCCGCCAACCGAAGAACGGCTGCAGCAATGCCGACGCCTCGCTCGTGGCAAAAAAGCCGCCCACCGTGCCGATGCCTCCCAGCAGCACCAGGCTCCAGCCGCGGTGCCTCCTCGGCATGATCTCGGCGAGCAGCGCGTTGGCTACCGGCAGCATGCCGCCGGCGGCCAGGCCCATCATGAAGCACATGAAAATGTTCCAGTCGAATGACGGCATCGCACCGCAGATGGCCGTGCCGATGAACATCACGGCCGCCAGCAGCAGCGAGGCGCGCCGTCCGTAGAAGTCCGCCAGCGCCCCCCACATGAACGATCCGAGGGTCGTGCCGATGAGCGCCACGAACGGCAGCACGGACACAGCGGCACGCGTCAGGCCGTATTCCGCGGCCATACCCGGTGTCACGAAGCCGAGCGTGGCCGCCTTCATCACGTCGATGATCAGCGCGATACCGATGATCCCCATCTGAATCCAGTGCGCGCGATTCAGCGGCGCGTCCGGGGGCGGAGCGATCGAGCCTGCGAGGTGCGCGCATGCCGGCCGCCCGGGCCGCAAACCGTAACCGGCCACCGCGAAGCCCAGGACGATCAGAGCCATGCCGATCAGCATCGGGCGACCCATCGGCATGCCCGCAAGCCTGAAGTGGGTCATGCGGCCCATCCAGAACATCGGCACATGCGCCGCCACGCCGATACTGACCATCGCAGTGCCCAACCAGAACGCGAGCATGCGTTGCCGGCTCGCGAACAGGGGCAGTCGGTCACGGTTCGTCACAATGTCCGGTGTCCTCGCTGCATCTGCACCCTGCTGGCCCCGTTCATAGTTCGCTGCAAGCCAGCCGAAGGTTACAGGCTCCGCCGGTGGTGTCGCGTTGCCACGTCAGATGCCCCCGGCCTGCCCGGCGCGCCTGCGCGCGACGTTGCGCCTTCGCGATATGATCGAAAGGAGGTCCACGGCAACTGCGCGCGAGGCAAGGCATGACCACTGATCCATTGACACAATTCAAGGCTGCGCAGCGCGAGGCATGGGGCACCTTCATACCGCTGACGAACTTCACGATCATGGCTGCGGCATCGCTCGTGGACTTCGCAGAGGTGCGATCGGGACAAAGCGTCCTGGACGTCGCCTGCGGCACTGGCATCGTCGCGTTGACGGCCCAGCGCCGCGGCGCCCGCGCGCAGGGCATCGACCTGGCACCGGCACTGCTGGCCGAGGCGCGCCAGCTCGCCACGACGCTCGGTGTGCAGGTGGAGTTCCACGAGGGCGATGTCGAGACGCTGCCATTCGCCGATGCCCACTTCGACGTGGTCCTCAGCCAGTTCGGACACATGTTCGCGCCGCGTCCACAGGTGGCGATCGAGCAGATGCTGCGCGTGCTGAAGCCCGGTGGCCGCATCGCCTTCTCGACCTGGCCCCCCACGCTGCTGATGGCGCGGCTGTTCGAGCTGGTCGGGGAATACCTCCCCCTTCCCGCAGGCGTCGCGCCGCCGGCGGCCTGGGGAGACCACGCCCTCGTGCAGCAGCGGCTCGGGGCCGTCGTTCGGGACATCGAGTTCAACTACGATGACACGAGCGTTCCTGCGCTGAGCCCGCGGCACCTGGCGGTGAGCCTGGAGGCGGCGGTGGCGCCGGTCACGCAGGTCGTGCAGCGCCTGCGTGACCAGCCTGCGCGGCTGGCGCAGTTCCGCGAGCGACTCGACGCGCTGATCGGCGAGTACTTCTCGCGCAACCGCGTGCGCCAGACGTTCCTGATGACGCGGGCCCTCAAGCGCTGACTGGCGGTTCGCGAAAGGCGTCATGTACCTCACCGGCATCGGCACCGCGGCACCACCGACGCGCTACACCAGGGCAGAGTGCTGGGAGGCGTTTCGCCGCTCGCTCTGGTACGAGCGGCTCGACGAGCGCGCCGTGCTGCTGGTGCGCGCGATATTGCAGCGGGACAACGGCATGGAAGCGCGGCGCCTGGCGCTCGATTCGTTGGACGAGGTATTCCAGATCGATCCGGACACGCTGCAGCGCCGCTTCGAGCTCACCGCACCGGCGCTGGCCAGCGAGGCCGCGCAGCAGGCGCTGCAGGCAGCGCGGCTCGCGGCCCAGGACATCGACGCGGTGATCGTGAGCACCTGCACCGGTTACGTCTGCCCCGGCCTCTCGGGCCATGTGTGCGAGCGGCTCGGCCTGCGCGCGAGCGCCGGCGGCTACGATCTGGTGGGCCAGGGCTGTGCCGCGGCACTGCCGAACATGCGCATGGGCCAGGCCCTGCTGGCCTCGGAGCAGTGCCAGCACGTGCTGTCGGTGTGCGTCGAAGTCAGCAGCGCGGCGATGTACCTGGATAACGACCCCGGCGTGCTGATCAGCGCCTGCCTGTTCGGGGACGGCGCGGGCGCGGCGGTCCTCTCCAGCCGGCCACCCTCACAGCCGTCCGCGCAGCAACGCTGCATCCGCTGGCGCGACAGCGAGACGCTGCTGGACCCGCGCACGCGCGAGGCACTGAGATTCGAGCGGCGTCAGGGGATGCTGCGCAACATCCTCACGCGTGAGGTGCCGGCGCTCGCGGCCGATTACGTCGGCCGGGTCCTCGAGACGGTATTGGGGCGCGCGCGGCTCGCGGCGGGAGAGATCGGCGCCTGGCTCGTACATGCCGGCGGACGCGACGTGCTGCAGGCGATCGAGCAGCGTCTGCGGCTGCGGAGCGCCGACCTGCGCTACAGCGCGGCGACGCTGCGCGAGTACGGCAACCTCTCGAGTGCGTTCGTGTACTTCGTGCTGCAGGCAGCGCTGGCGGATGCGGCACCGGGCGGCTGGTGGTGGCTGACCGCCTTCGGGGCCGGCTTCAGCTGCCATGGAGCGCTGCTGGAGGTCACGTGAGCGCCTTCGAGGTCCTATGAACGCCATCGAGGTCACGTGAGCGCGCCCGCCACGCCGCGCACGGTGCAGGCGGAGATCCTCGATCACCTGGCACCCGACGATCCGGAGGCGCAGCGTTCGCGCCGCGACCTGCGGCGCGTCAATCGCCTCATGGGTGCCTGCAGCATTCTGAGCGCCCGCCTGCGCCCGGCGGCCAGCGGCACCCGCGGCACCGCGCCCCTGCACGCGCCGCTGCGGCTGCTCGAGCTCGGCGCGGGCGACGGCGAGCTGATGCTGCGGGTGGCTCGGGCACTGGCGCTGCACGGCAGGCACTCGCAGGTCTGGCAGACCGTGGAGCTGCGGCTGCTCGACCGGCAGGCACTGGTGAGATCGGAGACCCTCGAGGCCTATGCGCGCCTGGGCTGGCGCGCACAGCCGCTGGTGTGCGACGTGCGCGACTGGGCGGCCGCGCCGGTGAACGGCGCGCGCTACGACGTCATCGTGGCAAACCTGTTCCTGCATCACTTTGCGGCCGGGGCGCTGTCGGCAGTGCTGGCAGGCGCCGCGGCGCGCTGCGAGCGCTTCCTCGCCTGCGAGCCACGCCGCTCGGCATCCGCGCTGCTGGGCAGCCATCTGCTCGGCGCGATCGGCGCAAACCATGTGACCCGACATGATGCGGTGCTGAGCGTGCGCGCGGGCTTTCGTGACCGCGAGCTCTCGGATCACTGGCCCGCCCGGGGATGGCAGGTCGAAGAGCGCGCGGCCGGATTGTTCTCCCATGTATTCGTAGCCTGGCGCGACCGTGCAGACGCACTATGACGCGATCATCGTAGGGGGCGGCCCCGCGGGAGCGAGCGCCGCGATCCGCCTCGCGCAGGCCGGGTGGTCGGTGGCGCTGATCGAGCGCGAAGCCTTCCCGCGTCGCAAGGTATGTGGAGAATGCATCGCCGCGAGCAATCTGCCGCTGCTCGAGGCGCTGGGGGTCGGTGAAGCGTTCGCGGCACTGGCGGGACCTGCGCTGCGCCGTGTGGCGCTGCTGTGTGGTCGTGAGACGATCAGCGCCGCGCTGCCCGCCGCACCCGGCGTGCGGCACCCCTGGGGACGTGCGCTCGGTCGCGAGCAGCTCGATGCGCTGCTGCTCGCGCGCGCGCAGGCGCTGGGCGTGACCGTGTGGCAGCCGTGCGCCGCGCATTCGCTGCGCGGCAGCCCCGGCGCCTACCGCTGTGAGCTGCGCCGCGCACGCGTCGGCGAGGTCTCGCCAGCCGGCCGAGCCGATTGCGAGGTCCCGTTCACACTGACCGCGCCGGTTGCCATCGCCGCGAACGGTTCCTGGCGGGCGCTGCCGGCTGAGCGCGCGGGCGTACGCACGGGCGCGCGCGCTGGCGATCTGCTGGCGTTCAAGGCCAACTTCGCCGACTCGCGGCTCGAGCCGGGTCTGCTGCCGGTGCTGGCATTTGCGGGCGGCTACGGCGGCATGGTGCTCGCCGACGGCGCAATGATGACCCTGGCCTGCTGCATCCGGCTCTCGGCGCTGCGGCAGGCGCGCCGTGCCAACCCCGGCGTCAACGCCGGAGAGGCGGTACAGGCCTACCTGCAGCAGCAGTGTGACGGAGTCGCCGCGGCGCTCGACGGCGCGCGACGCGCAGGCGAGTGGCTCTCCGTGGGGCCGATCCGCCCGGGTCTGGCACCGGCTGCGGCCGCCGGCGACGGCGCACTGGCGCCGTTCCGCATCGGCAACGCGGCGGGCGAGGCGCATCCGCTCGTCGGCGAGGGCATCAGCATGGCTCTGCAGTCGGCCTGGCTGCTGTGTGACGCGCTGATCGCACATCCGCAGGCGCGCGGCGGCACCCGCGCGGCGCTCGAGGCACAGCGAACGGTGCATGCCATCTACGCCGCACGCTGGCGACACCAGTTCCTCGGCCGCATGCGCCTCGCCGCCGCCCTGGCACAGCTGGCGATGCATCCACGGGCAGTGCGCAGCCTTCTGCCGCTGCTGCGCCGCGCACCCGGACTGCTCACGCGCGGAGCGCGCTGGAGCGGCAAAATCCGCGCACTCGGCACCCATCCGCAGGAGGTGACGTCATGACGACGACCTACGAGCGACTGACGAAGATCCTGGTCGAGCAGTACAGGATCGATCCCGAGCGACTCACACCGCTACAGCCGCTGGCGGCGCTCGGGCTCGACTCACTGGGCATGGTCGAGCTGCTGTTCATGATTGAGGATGAATTCGCGGTGAAATTACCGCCGGACATCGAGCCATTCCCGACGCTCGACAGCGCCGTACAGTACCTCGACGCCATGGCCGCGCACCCGGGCAAGACCGGCGCACGACTGCCTCAGCCGCCGGCATGATCGATGTGGCCGCAGCGCCGCGGCGCGTGGCCATCACCGGGCTGGGCGTGCTCAGCCCGCTCGGCAACACGCCAGCCGAGGCGTTCGAGCACGCTGTCGCCGGCCGCTCGGCGATTCGCCTGTTGGAAACCCCCTGGGCGCCGCAGCTGCACGCGCCGCTGGCCGGCAGCGTGGCCTTCGAGGCGGAACGCTATTTCGATGCGCCGCGCGCGCGCATGCTCGATCGGGTCTCGCAGCTCGCGCTCGTGGCTGCCCGGCAGGCCCTCGACGACGCACATCTGCAGCAACCCCTCGACGATACCGGCCGGATCGGGGTCTTCCTGGGCTCCGGGATGGGTGGCGCCGCGACGAGCGACGAGGGTTATCACGCTCTGTACGCCGAGCGGACCGGGCGCGTGAAACCCTTCGCCGTGCTCATGACGATGAGCAACGCACCGGCGGCCTGGATCGCCCTCGAGCTGGCGGTCAGCGGGCCGGTGCTCACTTACAGCACGGCCTGTTCGTCCTCCGCGGTGTCACTCGGCGAAGCGTGGCTGCGCATCCGCAATGGCCAGCTCGATCTGGCCATCGCCGGCGGCGCGGAGGCGCCGCTCTGTTTCGGGGTGATGAAAGCCTGGGAAGCTCTGCACGCGCTGGCCAGCATCGACCCCGTGGATGCCTCGACGTCCTGCAAGCCATTCGCCCGCGACCGTTCGGGGCTGGTACTCGCCGAGGGCGCTGCGCTCCTCATCCTCGAGGAGTGGTCGCACGCCATGGCGCGCGGCGCGCAGATCCACGGGGAGCTGCTGGGCTACGGGCTGGCCACCGATGCCAGTCACATGACTCGCCCGAGCATCGCCGGCCAGGCGGCCGCCATGCGCGCGGCACTGGACTCGGCCGGCTGCCAGCCCAACTCGATCGGCGCGATCAATGCGCACGGTACCGGCACGCCCGCCAATGACGGCGTCGAGACGGCTGCCATCAAGCAGGTGTTCGACGAGCATGCCTACTGTCTGCCCATCAGCGCCACCAAGGCGGTACACGGTCACCTGCTGGGCGCGAGCGCCGCGCTCGAGCTGGTGCTCGCGCTGCTGGCACTGCGCCACGGCGTACTGCTCCCCACCATGCATCTGCGCGAGGCCGACGAGTCGTGTGATCTCGATTACGTCCCCAATCACGCGCGCGCAGACCCCTCCATCACGACGGTCATGTCCAACTCGTTCGCCTTCGGCGGCACCAATGCGGTGCTCGTCGCGCGCGTGCCACAAATCCCGTGCCCGTGAACTTGTCATATGCTGTGCAACTGTCACATCGGTGTCAGTGCAAGCCGGACTGTCTTGCGGCGAACTCACGTCTAAAATTCGCGGCGGGGAAATCGTTCACACCGGGGACATTTGCATGATGCCGCTCATCCTGGGAATTACCGCAGGCGTTCTTCTCGTTGTGCTTGCATTCGGCCGGCGTCACGAGAAGCCCTGGCCGCGCGAGGGCCACGGCCACACCTACTTCATGCGCACGTTCTCTCAGAACTGAAGCTCCATCGGCCTCGCGGCGCGCATGGCGCCGGCGCGGCACGTGGGGCGGCCGGGAGTCGTTGCGCTCCAGGCCCGTGCTCGGGGCCCGTCCTCGGGGCCCGAGCGGCGCCCGGCTACGGCCCGACGTCGACGCCCTGCCCTGCGGCGTTGCCGAGCCGACACCAGCCGTCCGGCACAGCGTCTTCCAGTAGTACCCCGGAACTCCTCTCGACGCGAACAGTCGAGAAAGCTCGCCTTGCCCCGTATGCTACGGGTACCTGGGAAGAAGGAAGACGGAATGAGCAGAAGATCGAGCCACCCCCTGTCGAGGCTGGGCGCCGCAGCGGGCCGCCTGTGTGTGATGACAGCCCTGCTGACGCTGGCAGCCTGCGGCGGCTCGAGCGGCACGACCTACACGATCGGGGGCTCCATCTCGGGCCTGACGACCAGCAGCGTCGTGCTGGCCAACGGTAACACCACCCTCACCGTCCAGGCGGAGGCCGTTGCCTGGGAGTTTCCGGGCTCGTTTGCCTCGAATTCCCTCTACTCGGTGACCGTCAAGACGCAGCCGACCGGGGAGGATTGCATCGTGACCAGCGGTGCCAGCGGCAGACTGTCGGCCGATGTCACCGATGTCATCGTGGCCTGCTCGGCCGGCCTGTGGACCTGGGAAGGGGGTTCGAGTGCGCTCAATACCGTGGGTGTCTACGGGACTCAGGGCACGGCAGCGGCCAGCAACCTGCCTGGGGGCCGCCAGGCGGCCAGCTCCTGGGTCGATTCCTCCGGCAACGTGTGGCTGTTCGGCGGCTATGGCTATGACGCCACGCAGCTGGGGGACCTGGACGATCTGTGGCAGTACAGTCCGAGCAGCGGGCAGTGGACCTGGGTGGCTGGTGCCAGTACGGCCGATACCCTGGGCGATTACGCCGCGGTGGATGTGGCGGAAGGCACCAATCTGCCCGGGGCGCGCCACGGAGCCGGCTCCTGGATCGATTCCTCCGGCAACCTGTGGTTGTTCGGCGGTTTTGGCTACGACTCGACCGGCTACGGAGACCTGAACGATCTGTGGGAATACAGCGGCGGGGATTGGATCTGGGTCGGCGGCTCGGATGTGCGTAACGGCAACGGAATTTACGGTATGCAGGGCAGCGCCTCGACCGGCTACATGCCCGGAGCACGCGGGGTCCCCAGCACGTGGATCGACTCCTCCGGGGACCTGTGGCTGTTTGGCGGCTATGGCCGCGACTCGAACGGCGCCACCGCCAACCTCAACGATCTGTGGGAATACACGCCGAGTACCGGGGCCTGGACCTGGGTCAGCGGCGCGGACACGATCAATGCCACGGGCGTCTATGGCACGCAGAACGTGGCCTCGACCAGCAACGTGCCGGGAGCGCGCCAGGCCGCCACCTCCTGGATCGACTCCTCCGGCAACCTGTGGCTGTTCGGCGGCTATGGCTATGACTCCACCGGCACCCTGGGCAATCTCAACGATCTCTGGGAATACACTCCGAGCACCAAGGAGTGGACGTGGGTCAGCGGCAGCACCCAGGTCAATGCGACGGGCGCCTACGGTACGCAGAGTGTCGCCGCGGCGAGCAATGTGCCGGGGGCGCGCCAGGCCGCCGACTCCTGGATCGACTCCTCCGGCAACCTGTGGCTGTTCGGCGGCTACGGCGATGACACCAACGGTGCCGTCGGCAACCTCGCCGATCTCTGGGAATACGTCCCCGGCACCGGGCAGTGGACCTGGATCAGTGGCTCCGAGGTGTACGACGCCACTGCGAACTACGGTACTGAAGGCACCGGCGCCGCCAGCAACCTGCCGGGCTCGCGCCAGGGCGCCAGCTCCTGGATCGACTCCTCCGGCACTCTATGGCTATTCGGTGGCGTCGGCTACGGCGGGACGAGCAATGGCTATCTCAACGACCTGTGGGAATTCGTGCCGCCGCAGTGAGCGCTCAGTGCTCGATCGGCAGCGCGAGCCGCAGTGCCTCGGCAGCCCGCTCACCCCCCGCCAGCCATGTCCGGTCACGGACATACCGGTGTCCCATCATTTGATCGGGGGTCTGGGAAGCACCGCGTCCCCCCGCTGCATCCCATAGGTGTAATCGAGCGAGTACCAGGGCGGCGCAACCGACGCATCCTGCGGGTGCGGCTCGTCGTGCCGTACGTAATCGCCTGTGGTCGCCTCGGTGACACCGAACTGTACATCCGAATCGAAGTGGGGATCGGCCGGATCATAGACCTGACTGATCAGCACCTTGAAGCCGGGCTTGAAGATCAGCGCATGCAGATGCGCCGGACGGAAGGGATGCCTTCCCTGAGCCGCGAGCAGGCGGCCGACGACGCCATCGGTCGGAATGGGATAGCCGGCCATCCTCACCGTACGAAACCAAAAGCGGCCCCGTGCATCGGTGCGGAATTTGCCCCTGAGATTCATGTCCGCCTGGTTCGGGTCCTGACTTTCATAAAAGCCGAGCGGCGAGGCATGCCAGATGTCCACCTCTGCATCAGCGATGGGCGCGCCCGTCGGATCGATCACCCGGGCATCGACGAACAGCGGTGGCCCGGGTGTGGGTGAGCGCACGATCGAACCGCCGTTCGGTGTGGGCGGCGAATGCATCCGCCAGAAGGGACCGAGCAGGTTCTGTGAGGTCTGGTGCCGGCCCTGATCGCTGTTGTTCATCAGGCAGATCAGCGTCGATACTCCAAGCGACCCCGCCATCAGCACCGCCTCGTTATGCGTATCGCCGCTGGACTTGCCGATCTCGTTGATGATCGTCGTCGCCTCACGGAACTCGGCTTCGGTCAACCGCACGTCCCGCACGAAACCGTGGAGATGCTTCACGAGCGACACGATGATTTCGCGCAGCCGCGGATCGGCGGTGCGCTCCATCACCCGCAGGACAGCCGGCGTCACATCGTTCTCATCACGGATCATGGTGCCGACATTAGAGCAGGTGTCCTGGCGGTCCTGAAAGCCCTGATTGTCACACCCGCTCGCCTCCCCGGCTTGTAGCCAGGGAACGGCTTCGCCCCACGGAATGGGATGGAGACAATGAACATATTCGAGATGATCAAGGAAGGGCTGCGGATCGCCCGAACGTCAAGGAAGCTGTGGCTATACGGCTTCTTCGTCGGACTGGGTACCATGGCCAATTCCAGGGGCCACACGCACGGCGCCTCGGCAGCTGCGCGGTTCGCACCACACACCTTCACTGGCGGCACGGTGCTGCTGGCGATCGCCATCGCGATCCTGCTCCTGGCAGGCATATTCATGTACTTCGTGATGTACTTCGTGAGCGCGGGTGCGCTTATCGAAGGAGTTACACAGGTGCATCGAGGTCAGCTCCCGACCGTGCGGGGCGGTTGGCGCGATGGCCTGGCGCACTGTGGCGTCCTGTTTCGAATTGCCGTCATCTACTTCGCGATGTGCGCAGGAAGCCTGGTCGTGCTCGCCGCGCCATCCCTGCTTTTCCTGAAATTCGCCGCCACGGCGCTGGCCGCGATCATTGCCGTTCCGGCCGCACTCATCGCCGTGCCGTGGCTCGCCACGCTGTACATGTGGCAGGCGTTCGCCTCCCGCATTGCGGTACTCGAGAACCGTCGTGCGCGTGACGCTTTACTCAAAGCGCGACTCTTCCTGCACGGCCGCCTGCTCGACGGACTCAAACTGATCATCGCCGCCACTCTCGGGCGGCTGATCGTCGTGCTCGCAGGAACGGCTGGGCTCCTGGCCGCCGCACTGTTCGTCGTCGTCGTACTGAAGACCCTTGGCGTGACTCACGCGGCCCTTCCCGTCATCGTACTCGGAACGATGGCCCTGCTGCCGGCGGCGTTCATCATCATTGCGATCAGTGGAACCACGCAATCTTCCATTTGGACGATTGGCTATATCGTGCAACGACGCCAGTGATCCCAGCTGCGGCCGTACGCCTTACCCTGCTCGCTGAGTGGGCGGTGTCGCCCCTATTCAGCGCACTTTCCTCACGGTTCGGGGGCGATACCGCTCTGCTCGCAGAGGACGCAATCCTGCGGCTCGTTGAACAGGCACGCGCCGGCGATCGAGCGGCGGGACAACGCCTGTACCGGCAGCACGTGGACCGCGTGTTCCGTACGGTGCGCGGGATATTGCGATCCGACACGGATGCGGAGGAAGTGACACAGGACGCAATGCTCACGATGCTGACTTCACTCGGTCGCTACGCGCCTCGAACCGGCACGCGCTTCGTCGCGTGGGTGATGACCATTGCCGTGAACACGGCGCGACGCAGGTTTCGCCGCCGGCGTCCCGAGCCTGCCGACCCGAGCGATCTGGCGCGAGTCCCGGACGACGCCGCTGACCTGGAACGCGACGTCGACCGCGAGAAGAGGCGCGAAGCGTTGCTGAGAGCGCTCGCCGAACTCGGCGAACGCGAGCAGGAAGTCGTCAGCTTGCGCTACGGTTCCGAGCTCGATGCCACCGAAATCGCGCGCATACTCGCGCTCGAGCCCGCGAACGTGCGCAAGATCCTCGAGCGGACGCGAGCGCGTCTAGGCGCACGTATCGAAACCCTATTGGCCAACGGAGGCATGACATGAACGAAATTGAGCTCGCTGCCACATGGGCCGCGCTCGAGCCCACCGCACCTCAGCGGCGACGCATCGAGACCCGCTTGCGCGGATGGCTCGACGCGCGGGAATCATCATTGACAGCCGAATGGTTGGGACTCCTCAAAGTCGATCCGATCGCGGGACTCAGCTTCGCTGCCTTGGCCGTGTGCCTGATGCTGATCGCTACGCCGCTGAGCTGGGTGGCGTTTTCGGTT
>JASHSK010000225.1 GCA_030038755.1 Gammaproteobacteria bacterium | reverse complement strand
GCCTTCTTCACCGCCTTCTTCGCAACCTTCTTTGCACCGCGCCGCGCGGCCTTCTTTCCGGCCTTCGCCGGGGCGGCACCTGCCGCGCCAGCCGTCGGCGCGGTGGCGCTCTGCGCGGCGGCACCGGCTGGCGCCGAGGCCGGCGCGCTATCGGGTGCCGGCGCAGCACGAGCCGGTCGGGGGGCAGGCTTCGCAGCCGGCTTGGGGGCGGGCTTGGCAGCTTCTGCCTTGGCGGGAGGGGTCTGGGCCGCGGACGTGCCCGAGCTCGTGGCTGTGCCCGCGCCCGTCCCCGCCGCCGCGCGACCTGCGGTATGCACGGCGAACAACACGCCGGCCGGGTCGAGCAGCTGTGCGATCCGGCCGCCGCCCGGCACGTCCATGGGGTCGACGGTCACACGACCGCCGGCGCCACGCGCCACCTCGACGGCAGACTCGGTCCGCGGCACTTCGATATACGAGAGCCAATACGGGGCCGGCATCTGCGAGGAGAGCTTGTACATTCCGCCCTGCTCCAGGCCGTCGCGGCCGAAGATCAGGTAGGTGCCCGCCGGCCCCATGTCCATGCGGCGCAACGACTGCCAGCCGAAGAGGTCCCCGTAGAAGCGGAAAGCAGCCTCAAAGTCGCTGCTCGCGAGCTCCTGCCAGGCGAATTCACCACGCTGGGGCTGACTCCTGGCCACCGTGCCTGCGGGGTTCTTCGGACGGTAGATGCCGAAGGTCGCCCCCTGCGGATCGGCGAGCACGGCGTAGCGGCCCAGGTCCTCCACATCGCTGGCCGCGCGCAGCACCCGGCCGCCGAGCCGCTCCGCCTTGGCCGCCGTCGCGTCGACATTCTCCGCCCCGATGTAGGGCAGCCAGTGCGGCCGCGCCCCCGCCTCGCGCGCGTGATCCGGCAGCGAGGTGACGCCCCCGACAGCCCCATGATCGGTCGCGAACAGGGAGTAGTTGTGGACGCCCGGATGCGCCGAGGGCTGCACGTGCCAGCCGATGACCTTGGAGTAGAAGCTGGCAGCGGCGGCCGTATCCTCGGTCAGCAGCTCCTGCCAGATGAACCGTCCGTGAACACTCGGCTGTCCCATGGCACTCCCCTTTCCTGAGCCCGCATTTATGTTATCGCGGCGGTGGGGCGCGAAGATAACTGAAGCCACCGCGCGCCGATAGGGCCCCATCGGCGCGCGTGCGGCAGGCGGCAGCGTCGCCGCCGCGCGCACGCGCAGGTCCCGCGGCTGACGCCGTGGACCTCGTGGCGCAGCCACCGCCGCCCATGCGCCGTCACGCGTCTTGCAGTCCGTGCATTTTTATGCATAATCGCGCATCTTTATGCAGACGCTGCCTTCATGCTGAACGATCGCCAGCAGCTCGAGCGCCGTAACGCCATCCTGCGCATCCTGCGCGGCGGCGTGGTGCGCCGGCAGAGCGACCTGACGCAGATGCTGCGGCGGGACGGCTTCATGGTCACGCAGTCCTCGGTGAGCCGTGACCTGGCGGAACTCGGCGTGCTCAAGGCAGCGGGCCGCTACCTGCTGCCGCCCGATGAGATCTCGCGCGCCAACGGCGACTTCGGCGTGCTCGCGCAGTTCGTGCGCTCGGTACGGGCGGCCGGGCCCTCGATCACGGTGGTGCGCACGACCATCGGCGCGGCCCAGAGCGTCGCGGTGGCGCTGGACAAGGCGGAATGGCCCGAAGTGGTCGGCACGATCTCCGGCGACGACACGATCTTCGTCGCCACGAGCGACGCGCGCGCGCAGCAGCGACTGATCGGGCGGCTCGAAGCACTGTTTCGCGCCTGAGCGGCGCGATGCCACTCCCGGCTCCACCAACCACGGATTGCACTTCTTCTGTTTATTTTCTCAAGAGAGTGATTGCATGACCGACAGTCCCCAGCACAGCAGCGATGCACGCACCCCGATCGTGCTGGCGTATTCGGGCGGGCTCGACACCTCGTTCCTGGTCGCATGGCTCGCCGAGCAGTACCGCCGTCCGGTCATCACGGTGACCGTCGACACCGGCGGCATCGACGCGGCGGGCAGCGCGCAGCTGCGCGAGCGCGCGCTCGCGCTGGGGGCCTCCGCTCATCACCAGGTCGACGCGCGCGCCGCCTATTTCGAGCAGGTGCTGCGCTTCCTGATCATGGGCAACGTGCGTCGCGGCCAGCTCTACCCGCTGTGCGTGGGCGCCGAGCGCGTGATGCAGGCACAGACCATCGCGCGCATGGCGCAGGAGCTGGGCTCGAATACGGTGGCGCACGGCTGCACCGCGGCGGGCAACGACCAGGTGCGCTTCGAAGTGGCACTGCGCACTCTGGCACCGCAGCTCGCGATCCTCGCGCCGGTGCGCGATCGCGCCTTCAAGCGCGCGGACGAGCTCGCCTACCTGCAGCAGCGCGGACTACCGGTGCCGCCGCACGGTGCGGCTTACTCGATCAACCGCGGCCTGTGGGGCGTCACGATCGGCGGACAGGAAACGCTGACCTCCGCCGGCAGCATTCCCGAGAATGCCTGGGTACTGTCGCGCGATGCCTTTACACGCACGAGCCCGCCGGCACGCCACCGCCTGGGCTTCGAGCGCGGCCGTCCGGTTTCCCTGGATGGCCGCTCGCGAACGCCCGTGGAGCTGATCGAGCAGCTCGAGCATCTCGCCTCCGCCTACGGCATCGGTCGCGGCATACACCTGGGCGACACCATCATCGGCACCAAGGGCCGCGTGGCCTTCGAGGCGCCGGCGGCCGAAGTGCTGCTGACCGCGCATCGCGAGCTGGAAAAGCTGGTGCTGACGGCGCGCCAGCAGCGCATCAAGGAGCTGGTAGCCGCCCCCTACGGAGATCTGGTGCACGAGGGGCAGCTGCTCGACCCGGTGTGCCGCGATATCGAGGCGCTGCTGCTGTCTTCGCAGCAGCGCGTCACGGGCGAGGTGCAGGTGCTGCTGCGCACCGGGGCGCTGTTCATCGAGGGTGTGCAGTCTCCGTACTCATTGATGGCGGCCTCCAAGGGCGTTTACGGGGAGGCCGCGGGGGAGTGGAGCGCAGCCGACGCGATGGGATTCTCCAAGATCATGGCGCTGACGGGGATGTTTTACCGCCGCGCCGGCGAACGCGCCGGCGAACGCTCCGCCGACACGGCGGGGGAAACGCCCGCGTAGCGGCGCGGCGGGAATGCGGCACGGGAGCTCATGCTGATGAAGACGGTGTTCGTGGACAAGGTTGCCTCGGTCACACAGGCCTGCGCACTCGGGCAGGAGCTGCGCTTGTCCGGAGACATACCCTCCGAGGAAGGCGTCGCCATCGTCGCCGAGATCCTCACCCAGAAATCGACCTACAACACGCTGGAGTTGACCAGCGGCCGCATGGCGAAGGTCGGCAAGGGTGACATCGTGGTCGGGGCACTCGGGCCGCGGCGCGCATTGTTCGGCTACTCGGGTCATGTGCCGAGCTCGCTCAAGGTCGGCGACGTCATCCAGATGCTCAACATCGGCGGCGTCATGGGTGTGTGCGACTCGGCCACGCCCGACAAGGGCAAGCCCTTCGATTGCCGCGTACTGGGCGTCGTGCTGCAGTTCCCCTATCTGGGCGAGCGCATCGGCGTGCCGGCACGCGTCGGCTACCGGCCGCTCGATCAGAACGCCGCGCTCGACACCCGCGGCGTGCCGGTCGTCGCGCTCGCCGGCACCTGCATGGAGGCCGGCAAGACCGCCGCCGCGGCGGCGATCATCGGCCGCATGCGTCATCGCGGCCTGGTGGTGGATGCGTTCAAGGCGACGGGCGTATCGCTGCGACGGGACATCCTGGCGTTCGAGGACGCGGGCGCGCGGCGCACGATGATCTTCACGGACCTGGGTGTCGTGACGACCACGCCACGGACCGGCCCCGCGCTGACTCGCACCATGCTGACCGAGCTCGCGGCCGGCAAGCCCGACGTGATCGTCTTCGAGCTGGGCGACGGACTGCTGGGCACCTATGGTGTGGACGCGATCCTGGAGAGTGCCGACGTACGCCGTGCGCTCACCGGCGTGGTGCTGTCGGCCAACGACCCGGTCGCGGCCTGGGGCGGCGTCAAGCTGCTGCGTGAGCGCTTCCAGATCGAGCCCTGCGCGGTGACGGGCCCCTCGACCGATAACCGCGTCGGCATCGAGATCATCGAGCAGCAGATGCGCGTCCCGGCGTTCAATGCGCTCTCGGATGCCGCGGGCCTCGCCGACGCGGTGATCAACAGTATCGGGCTGGAGAGCGTCACGCGTGTGGCCGCGGGAGCGGCCGAGTGAGTCGCACGATCCCGGCGCTCGTGCTCGGCGGCAGCGGCTACGTGGCCGGCGAGCTGCTGCGGCTGCTGGCCGCGCACCCGGTGTTTCGCGTGGCGGGGGCGCTCTCCGACAGCAGGCCCGGCGAGCCGGTCGCCGGCAGCTTTCCCCACCTGGCAGGCGCCTACCCGGCCGAGTGCTTCTGCTCGCTCGAGCAGGCGCAGCAGCTCGTGGAACGCGAGCGCGAGCTGGCGATCTTCTCCGCGGCCCCGCACGGCGCCTCCGCCGCGCTGATCGATGCGCTGCTCGCGCGCTCGGAAGGCGCGTCCGGCTCGCGGTCCGGCTCGACGTCCAGCTCAACGTCCGGCTCGAAGTCCAGCTCGAGTCCCGGCGCGGGGCCCGACTCGGCAGCCGCGCCGGGCGTGCGCGTCGTGGATATTTCGGCGGACTTCCGCTTCGCCAGCGCCGCGGCCTACGAGAGCGTCTACCACCACGCGCACGGAGCGCCCGCACGCCTCCCGAGTTTCACCTGCGCGGTCCCGGAACATCTGGCGAAGTCGCCCACGCCGCACGTGGCGCATCCGGGCTGCTTCGCCACCGCGACGCTGCTGGCGGCGGTGCCGCTGCTGGCGTTGCGGCTGGTCGAGCCCGAGCTGTTCGTCGCGGCGATCACCGGCAGCACCGGCTCGGGCCGCAAGCCCACGGACGGCACGCATCACCCCCTGCGCCACGCCGATCTGTACACTTACAACGCGCTGGCGCATCGGCACACGCCGGAGATCGTCACCTGCGCGCTCGCCGCGAGCGGTGTGGAAGCACGCTTCGCCTTCGTACCGCATTCCGGACCGTTCGCCCGCGGCATCCACGCCACCGTGCAGGCGCGGCTCGCCAGGCCATGCGACAGCGCGCAGCTGCGCTCGGCGCTGCGCGAGTACTATGCCGGCGCCGCGTTCGTGCAGGTCCGCGACAGCGCACCGCGCGTCAAGGAAGTCGCGGCCAGCAACTACGCACAGCTGTCCGCGGTCAGCGACGGCCGCAGCGTCGCGGTCATGTGCGTGCTCGACAATCTGACCAAGGGTGCCGCAGGCGGCGCGGTGCAGTGGATGAACCGCCTCTACGGGCTCGCGGAGACGACCGGACTGACCGCGCCGGCCGCCGGCTGGACGTGAGCTGGAAGACCAGACTATGAATGCACGGGCTCTTGCAATGGCCGCGCCGGCGCCGAATCCCCTCGCGCCGGTGTTCGCGCAGTATCCGCTGCCGATCGAATCGGCAGAGGGCGTATGGCTGCGCACGCGCGATGGCCGGCGCGTACTCGACCTGTACGGCGGGCACGCCGTGGCGGCGCTCGGCTACGGTCACCGCGGCTGGACCGAGGCCCTCGCGGCGCAGGCGCGCACCCTGTGCTTTCAGAGCAATGCCGTGCCCGTGGCGGTGCGCATGCGTGCGGCCACGCGCCTGCTGCGCTTCTCGGGCATGGACTTCTGCAGCGTGTTCCTCGTCAACAGCGGTGCGGAAGCGAATGAGAACGCCCTGAAGATGGCGTTCGCGATCACGCAGCGCGCACACGTCGCCGCGGTCGAGCATTCGTTCCACGGACGTACGGCCGGCGCGGGTGCGATCACCTGGGGCGCCGCCGCCAAGTGGTATGGCTTCCCGCGCGCGCCGTTCGAGGTGAGCTTCCTGCCACGCCCCGCTCGCACCGCCCCGGAGGCACCCGCGGCACCTGCCACGCCCGCGACACCTGCGACGCCCGCGACAGCGGCGACAGCTGTGGCGCCCGCGGGCGCGGCTCCCGCGCAGAGCGTGCCCGCCGCGCCGGACCAGGCGCTGCTGTCCGCGATCGAAGCGCAGGTGACCGAGCGGACGGCCGCGGTGATCGTCGAGCCCGTGCAGGGCGTCGGGGGCGCGCTCGACCTGGGAGCGCCGTTTCTGCGTGCGCTGCGCGCACGCTGCGACGAGGTCGGGGCTCTGCTGATCTTTGATGAAGTGCAGTGTGGGATGGGGCGCGTCGGCGAGCCGTTCGCGGCGAAGCTCTACGCAGTGCAGCCGGACATGATCACCACGGCGAAGGCGCTGGGTGCGGGCTTTCCGTGCGGCGCGCTGCTCATGTCGCCGCGTGTCGCGGCCGCAGTGAAGCTCGATGGGCTCGGCACGACCTTCGGCGGTGGGCCGATGGCGTGTGCGGCGATCGAGGCGGTCATCGAGGCGATCGAATCCGAGGGGCTGCTGGCGCGCGTGCGCAGCCTCGGGGCGCAGATCCGCGCGCGCTGCATCGTGGGACCGGTGGTCGCGCACCAGGGCGCGGGACTGCTGACGGGACTGCGGACCACGCCGCCCGCCAGGCAGGTGCATGCCGCGCTGCTCGAGCGCGGCATCCTGACCGGCACGGCGGCCGATCCGCACATCGTGCGCCTGCTGCCGCCGTTCGTGCTCGAGCCTGAGCACGTGGAGCTGCTGCGCGCGGCACTGCTGGACATCGGGGCCGGCGGCGCGGGCGACGGAGACGGCGCCGGCGCAGGCGCAGGCAGCTGAGCATGCAGCGCTTCATCGACCTGGCCGACCTGTCGCGCGCCGAGGTGCTCGCGCTGCTGGCGCTCGCGGCGCGGCTGGAGCGTGCGCCGCAGCCGCAGGCGCTGGCGGGCAGGATCCTCGGACTGCTGTTCATGAATCCATCGCTGCGCACGCTCGCCTCCTGTCAGGCAGCCATGGCGCGGCTCGGTGGCTCCTCCTTCGTGATCACGCCGGGGGCAGGCACCTGGCAGCTGGAAACGCGCGAGGGCGCGGTGATGGACGGCGGCGTCGCCGAGCACATCCGCGAAGGGCTGCCGGTGCTCGCCTCCTACTGCGACGCGCTCGGCATCCGCTCATTCGCCGACGGCAAGGATCTGGCGGCCGACCTGGGCGAGCAGAAGTTCTCCGCGATGGCCCGACTGGTGGACAAACCGCTGATCAATCTCGAATCCGCGGCCAACCACCCCTGCCAGGCACTGGCCGACTGGAAGACCCTGGATGAGCTCGGCATCCCGCCGACCGGCAAGCTGGTGCTGAGCTGGGCCTACCATCCGCGGCCGCTGCCGCTGGCGGTGCCGGCCGCCACGGTGCACATGGCCGCGATGCGCGGCATGCAGGTCACCATCCTGCGCCCCGAGGGCTTCGCGCTGCCGACCCCGATCCTGGAGAAGGCGCGCCGCGCCGCCGCGGCCTGTGCGCAGGCGCAGGGCGTGGCCCCCGCTACGATCGAAGAGACCAGCGATGTGCGTGAGGCGATGAGCGGCGCGCACGTCGTGTATGTGAAGGAATGGGCGGGCACGACGCACTACGGAGATGAGGCGGCCGACGCGGCGGCACGGCGTGCCGCGCGGCACTGGTGCCTGAACGAGGACTGGTTCGCCGCGGCGTCCCCGCAGTGCCGCCTGATGCACTGCCTGCCGGTGCGGCGCAATGTCGCAATCGCCGATGCGCTGCTCGACGGCCCGCGCTCGGTGGTTCAGCGGCAGGCCTACAACCGCCTGCCCGCCCAGATGGCCGTGCTCTATGAACTGCTCAAGCCCCGGGAGACCGTCTCGCGATGATCCTGCATCGTTCCGACCAGGCCGGCAGCGTGCGCGCTCTGCGCAGCGCCGCCCCCTACATCCGCCTCTACAAGGGCAAGACCTTCGTCATCAAGGCCGGCGGGGCGGTGTTCAGCGACGCCGCGATGCTGCGGGGACTGATCGAGCAGATCGCAATACTTCACCTGCTGGGCATCCGCGTGGTGCTGGTCCACGGCGGTGGCCCGCAGCTCACCGAGGTCACCGAGGCGCTCGGTGTACCCACGCGCATGGTGCAAGGCCGGCGCATCACCGACGAGCAGTCGATCGACGCGACCTCGATGGTGCTCAACGGGCTGATCAACACCCGCATCCTGGCGATCTGCCGGGAGCTGTCGATCGCCGCGGTGGGCATCTCCGGCGTGGATGCAGGACTGGTGCGCGCCCACCGGCGGCCGCCGGTGCAGCTGGACGGCTCGGCAGAGACCGTCGACTTCGGCTACGTCGGCGACATCGACAGGATCGACAGCGCCGTGATCCGCAAGCACCTGGACAGCGGGCTGATGCCGGTGGTCAGTCCGCTGTCGGCGGACGACCGCGGCGTACTGCTCAACATCAACGCCGATACGGTCGCCGCGGCGTTGGGCGCGGCGCTGGCGGCGGAGAAGCTCATCCTGTGCACGGGCGCTCACGGCATCCTCGAGCGCGTCGGCGATCCGAGCTCGATCATCTCCTACACCGACCTGGCGGGCCTCGCGCGCCTGCGCGACGCAGGCTGCCTGCGCGAGGGCATGCTGCCCAAGGCCCGCGCCATCGAGGAGGCGCTGCGCGGCGGCGTGCGCCGCGTACACGTCATCTCCTACAGTGCACCCGACAGCATTCTCGCCGAGGTATTCACCAACGAAGGCACGGGCACGCTCGTGGTCGCGGACGTCAACGCGCTCACACCGGACGAGCAGCACGGAGGGGCCGCGGGAGGCGCGACGGCAGGCACATGACGCGGCTGTGGGACAAGGGAGCGCCGCTGGACGCGCGCGTGCTCGAATACACCGCGGGCGAGGATTACGCCCTCGACGAGCGGCTGGTGGCGTACGACGTGCGCGCCTCGCTCGCGCACGCCGAGATGCTGCACAGGCAGCGTCTGCTGTCGGACGAGGATCTGACGGCAATCCGCACCGGGCTCGCCGCGCTTGCCGAGGAGCACGCGCGGGGCGCGTGGCACGTGGAGCTCGCCGACGAAGACGGGCAGACCGCGCTCGAGCGGCGGCTGACGGCGCGCATCGGGGATGCGGGTGCGCGCATCCACCTGGGCCGCTCGCGCAACGATCAGGTGCTCGTGGCCCTGCGGCTGTACCTGCGCGATACGGCGGAGCAGCTGGCCGGCGCGGCGCACGCGGTGGGTGAGGCACTCGGGCGGCTCGCCGCCCGTCAGGGCGACGTGCAGCTGCCCGGCTACACCCACATGCAGCAGGCGATGCCGAGCTCGGTGGCTCTCTGGGCCGGGGGCTTTGCGGCAGAGCTCGCCGACGATGCGGAGGGGCTGCTGGCGGTGCGCCGGCGCTCCGATCGCAATCCGCTCGGCTCGGCAGCCGGCTACGGCACTCCCGGTCTGCCGCTGGATCGCGCGTACACCACGCGCGTCCTCGGCTTCACGGCCACGCACGAGCCGGTCACGGCCGTACAGCTCTCGCGCGGCAAGGCCGAGGCGCAGCTGCTGTTCGAGATCGCGCTGGTGATGCAGGACGCGGCACGTCTCGCCGCCGACCTGCTGCTGTTCTACACCGCGGAATTCGCCTTCATCGAGCTGCCGGAGGCCTTCACGACCGGCTCCTCGATCATGCCGCAGAAGCGCAACCCCGACGTGCTCGAGCTGGTGCGCGCTCGCAGTGCGACGGCGCTCGGCTGTCTCACCGAGGCGCTCGCGGTCTGCGCCAAGCTGCCGTCCGGCTACCAGCGAGACCTGCAGCTGCTCAAGGGTCCTCTGTTCCGCGGCATCGACCTGGCCGCGCACACGCTGCCGATCGTCACCGCGGTGCTCGATGCGCTGCGCTTTCGGCCCGAGCGCATCCGCGTCGACCCCGCGGTACACGCCGCCGAACAGGCCTACGCGCTGGTGCTGCAGGAAGGTATACCATTCCGTGAGGCCTACCGGCGCATCGCACAGCGTCTCGCGCGCGGCAAGTGAGCCGCCCGGCCGGCGCGTGACCGCCGTCGCGTGAATCGCCCCGGCACGCCCAGGATCGCAGCTGTCATGATTTTCCTTCGCACACCCTCGCGCTCCGCATCGCGTGCCGGGCTGCTCGCGGCGCTGCTCGCGGCGCTGCCGCTCTGCGGCTGTGGCCAGAAGGGTCCGCTCTACCTGCCCACACCCCCGGCCACCAAGGTGCCCGCGACCCCGGCGACCACCACCCCGGCGACCACCACCCCGGCGACCACCGCCCCGAACACCACACCGCAGCCGAAGACGCCGGCGGGCTCCGCTCCGCCGGCATGAGAGCTCCCGACCTCGTCCTCATCGACGGCTCCTCCTACCTGTATCGCGCCTTTCACGCGCTGCCTCCGCTGTCCAATTCGGCGGGCCAGCCCACCGGCGCGATCCACGGAGTGCTGTCGATGCTGCTGAAGTTCCTGCGCGAATACGCCCCGGCGCACATCGGCGTGGTGTTCGACGCCTCGGGTCCGACATTCCGCGACGCGCTGTTCACCGAATACAAGGCGCATCGTCAGCCGATGCCCGACCCCCTGCGCGCGCAGATCGAGCCGCTGCTCGAGGCCGTCGAGGCGCTGGGGCTGCCGGTGCTGCGCCAGGCGGGCGTCGAGGCCGACGACGTCATCGGGACGCTGGCCTGCCGCGCCGAGCGTGCCGGGCAGCAGGTGCTGATCTCCACCAGCGACAAGGACATGGCGCAGCTGGTCTGCGATGGGATCACGCTCGTGAACACCATGAGTGGCGCGGTGCTCGACCGCGCGGGCGTGAAGGCCAAGTTCGATGTATTCCCCGAGCAGATCATCGATTACCTCGCGCTGGTGGGCGACAGCTCGGACAACATTCCGGGCGTGGAGAAGGTCGGGCCGAAGACGGCTGCGAAGTGGCTCAACCAGTACGGCACGCTCGATGCGCTGCTCGAGCACCGCGATGAGATTGCCGGCAAGGTCGGAGAGAATCTACGCGCGGGGCTGAGCACGCTCGCGCTGTCACGGCAGCTGGCCAGCATCCGCACCGATCTGTCGCTGCCGCTGGAGGAGGCGACGCTGGTGCGTCGCGAAGCCGATCTGCCGCGGCTGCGTGCGCTGTATCGCCGCCTCGAGCTGCGCGCGCTGCTGCAGCAGCTCGAAGCCTCGGCCGCGGCGCAGGCAGGCAGCGGCGAGCTCGCCGTCGCTCACGCCGGTTCCGCCAGGACCGGCGCCGCGCAGCTCGACAGCGCGGAGGCGGCGCTCGGGCCGGCCACGGCGGTTGAGCCGGCCACGGCGCTCGAGCCACCGGCGCCGATCGAGACCGAACCGGTCGTGGCGGTCAGCGAAGTGCTCGTGGCAACCGATCCGCAGGCCGCCGCCATCGCCAGCCTTCCCCGTCACTACGAGACGATCACGCAGTGGGACGCACTTACGCGCTGGATCGAGACACTCTCGAGCGCCGAGCTGATCGCCCTGGATATCGCCACCAGCGGATCGGACTACATGAGCGCGCAGATCGTGGGCGTGTCGTTCTGCACCGAGCCCGGGCGTGCGGCGTACGTGCCGCTGGCGCATGACTACCCGGGCGCTCCGGCCCAGCTGTCCCGCGGAAGCGTCCTCGAGAGGCTGCAGCCGCTGCTCGAGGATCCCACGCGCCCCAAGGTGGGCCAGCACCTGAAATTCGACGCACATGCGCTGGCCAACCACGGCGTCCGTCTGGCCGGCCAGCGCTTCGACACCATGCTCGAGTCCTACGTGCTCGACAGCACGGCGACGCGCCACACGCTGGATGCCATGGCAGCGCGCTACCTGGGCATCGGGACGATCCGCCTCGAGGACGTCGCCGGCAGGGGCAGCAAAGCGCTGGCGTTCAACCAGGTCGACGTGGCGCGCGCCGCCGAGTATGCCGCCGAGGAAGCCGATGTGACGCTGCGGCTGCACCAGGTGCTGTGGCCCAAGCTCGCGCGCCACGCGTCACTCGAGCGGCTCTACCGCGAGATCGAGCAGCCGCTGGTGAGTGTCCTGCAGCGCATGGAGCGCCACGGCGTATTGATCGATCGTGAAATGCTGCGGGCGCAGAGCGGGGAGCTCGCCACGCGGCTCCTGGAGATCCAGGGGCTCGCGCATGCCGAGGCCGGCGCGCCCTTCAACCTCGAGTCACCCAAACAGCTGCAGCAGATCCTGTTCGAGCGCCTGCAGCTGCCGGTGCTGCGCAAGACCCCGGGTGGCACCCCGTCCACGGCCGAAGATGTGCTCGAGGAGCTGGCGGCAAGCTTCCGGCTGCCGCAGATCATTCTGGACTACCGCGCGCTCGCCAAGCTGCGCTCGACCTACACCGAGCGGCTGCCCGAGCAGATCAACCGCGACACCGGACGGGTGCACACCTCGTACCACCAGGCGGTGGCCGCCACCGGGCGGCTGTCCTCGAGCGATCCGAACCTGCAGAACATCCCGGTCCGCAGTGCGGAGGGGCGACGCATCCGCCAGGCGTTCGTCGCGCCCCCCGGCTATCGGCTGCTCGCGGCCGACTACTCGCAGATCGAGCTGCGCATCATGGCGCACCTGTCGGGTGACGAGGGGTTGCGGCGCGCTTTCGCCGAGGAGCGCGACATCCACCAGGCTACCGCGGCGGAGGTGTTCGGGGTGCCGCTCGAGGCGGTCTCGGCCGACCAGCGCCGCTCGGCCAAGGCGATCAACTTCGGGCTGATCTACGGCATGTCGGCCTTCGGTCTCGCCCGCCAGCTCGGGGTGCCGCGCGCGGCCGCGCAGAACTACGTGGATCTGTACTTCGCGCGCTATCCGGGCGTACGTGCCTACATGGAGCGCACGCGCGAGCAGGCGCGGCGCGACGGCTTCGTCGAGACGGTGTTCGGGCGGCGCTTGTTTCTCCCGGACATCACCTCGCGTAACCGGCAGATGCAGCAGTACGCGGAGCGCAGCGCGATCAATGCGCCCATGCAGGGTACGGCGGCCGATATCATCAAGCGCGCGATGCTCTCCGTGGACGCCTGGACGCGCGCGTGCAGCGCAGGCGAGGGCACGAGCGCACCCGTGAGCCTGATCATGCAGGTCCACGATGAGCTGGTGTTCGAGGTGCAGGAGGACTTCGTCACCGAGGCGGGCGGCCGCATCAGCGAGCTGATGTGCGCCGCCGCGCAGCTGCGCGTACCGCTGAAGGTGGACATCGGCCATGGCGCGAACTGGGATGAGGCTCACTAGCGGCGCGCGCGAGCACGCCGCCCGCCCCCCAAACGCGCAAGCGCGGCCGCACGCGCGAGCGCCGCACTCCGGCCGGCGGTGCACACCCGGTTGGCGATGCGGGCGCCGATCTGGCAGTCTTGGCGCAATCCGCTGCGGCCGATTGATCGGCCGCAGCCCCCATCGGCCGCTGCACGAGGCGCTCATGACACGTTTCAGCCATGCCAAGCATCGCACCATCGCCTGCATCGCCGCGGCGGCATTGCTGTGCGGTAGCGGCGGCGCATTTGCCGACGGGGAAGGCCTCTACGTCGCCGGGTCCGTTGGGCAGTCGCGCGAGCAGTACGATGCGACCACCTACGATGCGAGCAGCAGCGACGTGGGCTACGAGGTCGGGGTCGGGTACAAGCCATTGCCGGTATTCGCCGGTGAGATCGACTATGACGGCTTCGCCCGCGCCTTCGGCGGCGTCAACTACGTCGACACTTACAGTGTCGGCGCATTCGCGCTCGGCTTCGTGCCGATCCCCGTGGTGCAGCTGTTCGGCAAGGTCGGGGTGATCGACTGGCAAACGCGCGCCCAGGCGGGCCTGCCCGCGGTGCCCTCGTTCCACCGTGACGGCTCGGATGTCGCCTACGGCGTCGGGGCCAGCCACAGCTGGGGCAGGCTCGGCGCGCGCCTCGAATGGGAGAGATTCGACGTCGCCCACACCTCGGCCATGGATCTGACCTCCATCGGCCTGACCTGGACCCTGTAGGCGCAACGGTTGTGAATACAAACTTTTGATTGTGCGGGGAAAAGCCGCCAGGCGCGACGAACCGGGAACTTCCGCGCTGTACGTGGCTCTAATCCATCGAGTGCCATGCACTCCCCGCTTCCCTCCCTAAGCGGGCTGGTCCGACGCGAAGAGACCCGTGTCGGATCCAATTGCCCCGGTAGTTCTCATGAACTGCCGGGGTTTTTTATCTCCAGCCAGACCGCGAGACGCCTGCGCGCCTCCAGAAGGCCGGTGCCCGCGTGCGCCGAGAACAGCTGCGTCGTCGCGCGCCCGGCGAGCAGCCCCTGTGCGCCCGCCAGCCGCTCACGCGCCTCGGCGCCGTTCAGCTGGTCGGCCTTGGACAACAGCACATGTACCGGACGTGGCAGGGCCGCCGCCCAGTCCAGCAGCCGCTCGTCCCCCTCGCCCACGCCACGGCGCGCATCGATCACCAGCAGCAGCCCGCGCAGCGA
>JASHSK010000224.1 GCA_030038755.1 Gammaproteobacteria bacterium | reverse complement strand
AGACGGAGTCGGATTCACTCCGGCAGCAGAGTACACGCCGGGGCGAGATCGCGGATCAACGCCTCCCGACGAGCCGCCCGCTGATCGGCCCCCGTGATCAGCTCGAACCCGAAACCCCGTGGAGCCTCCTGATCAATCCGCTCGTCATCGCCCTCGGCGTGAGCGATCAGACGACTGCGCAGATCGAGGCACTCGCCGACGTAGATCCAGCGGTCGGGTCTCCACAATAGGTATACACCGGGGGCTTTGGGCGCGATCGCGGTGATCGTCTTGCGATCATAGTTGAACGGGACGCCCTGCCATGCCGCCGATCGCGGCGGCCCGGCGGAAAGCGGTGCCAGTTTCTCGTAGAGCGCCGCGAGCCGCTCGAATTCGCCGCGCGACTCGCGTGACTTGGACGCGGCCGCCCACGCGCGCAGGTTGGCGGCGACCTTGAGGTAGACACTCACGCCCGGTGCAGCGGGTTTCCTCCCGTCTGGCGACACGCTGTAAAAACCTTTCCGTGAGATGAGGCGCTAAAATAACAGCCTCCCCATCACCTTTTGAATCGGACGACTCCTACGGCCGACTCCTACGATATTGTTGCGCTTGGCAAAACTAGCGCGGATGCAGCAATAGCTTCTGCGCCCGCCAGTTGAGCAGCTCCGCCGCGTAGACGACGTTCTCGGAGGGGCACGCGAGGGCGTGCACCCAGCCGAACTGGCCGGGCTGGCGGCCGGCGCGGCCGAGCCAGCCGAGCACATGCCCTTCCAGATCCAGCTTGTAGATGCGCCCCGGAAAGGAATCCGCGACATAGAGGTATTGCGTGGGTCCCGGCGTGATGCACAGTGCCCAGGGGGCTCCGGGCTGATTCACGGGGCTATTGCGCCCGCCCAGGATCGCGCGCGCGTCGGGGGGAGCGGGCACGTCGATGTGGATGATGCGCAACACATGACCTTGCGTGTCGAGCACCTGGATGCGCCGATTGCCGCGATCGGCAACGTACAGCCGATTTTCGCGATCGATGACGAGGGAGTGCGGCGTGTTGAACTGACCGGGGCCGGTGCCCGGCTCGCCGAAGGAGCCGACCCAGTTGCCGTCGTGATCGTACTTGGCGATGCGCGAGTTGATGTATCCGTCGGAGATGTAGATGTTGTCGTCGCGGTCCCAGGCCACGTCGGTGACCTGCCGGAACAGGCCGTCGACCGGCGGCAGCGGCGGTTTCGGATGGGGCAGCGGGTGGGTGCCCTCATCGGAGGCCTCGAGCTTGCGTCCGAGCACCATGGTCACCCGGCCCTGGGGATCGAAGCGCACCACGACGTCCGAGCCCTTGTCGACGGCCCAGATGTTGTCGTGCCGGTCCACGCGTACCGAATGGGCGAAGGACCAGCCATAGAGGTTGTGGCCGATCTCGCGCAGGTAGTGCCCGTCGGCATCGAATTCCAGCAGCTGCGCCGCCGCCGCTCCGTAGGCCGGACCTGTGGTGTTGCCTCGGGAGAAGACAAACACGTGGCCCCTGGAATTGACCGCGATGCCGGCGACCTCACCGAAATACAGATCCGGCGGCAGCTTGAAGAAGTTCGGTACGGTCTCGAACGGGATCTCGGGCGCGGCGGTCGCCGCCTGCGCCTGCGCCGACTGCGCCACGGCGGCGGCGGACGTGAGTGTCGCTGAAGACAGCGTGGCCAGGAGCCACAGGGTCGTTGCCCCCATACCCCATCGCCTGTGCGTGTTCATAGATCCCCCATGCACGCGGTTATTGTGACGATCGTGCGTACCGCGCGATTATAGCGTCGCCGGCGCGAGGGCGTCGCCGGCGCAAGGGCGTCGCCGGCGCAAGGGCGTCGCCGGCGCCGCGGGCGAGTGCGCTACCATCACGCAATGACCGCCGCGCTATCGATCAGCCGTCTCACCAAGACCTATGCCTCGGGCCTGCAGGCGCTCAAGGACGTCGATCTGGAGATTCCTCGCGGGGAGATCTTCGCACTGCTCGGCCCGAACGGTGCCGGCAAGACCACGCTGATCAACATTGTCTGCGGAATCGTGACACCGAGCGGTGGGCGCGTGCTCGCGGACGGTTACGACGTGCTGCGTCAGTACCGCGCCGCGCGCCGCCTCATCGGGCTGGTGCCGCAGGAGCTGTCCACCGACATGTTCGAGACCGTGAGGCACACGGTCCAATACAGCCGCGAGCTGTTCGGCTGTCGTCGCGATCCGGCGCTGCTCGAGCGGCTGCTGCGCGATCTGTCCCTCTGGGACAAGCGCAACGATCGCATCATGACGCTGTCGGGCGGCATGAAGCGCCGCGTGATGATCGCCAAGGCGCTCGCGCACGAGCCGCGTATCCTGTTCCTGGACGAGCCCACGGCGGGGGTCGATGTGGAGCTGCGCCGTGACATGTGGCAGCTGGTGCGCGGGCTGCGCGAGCGCGAAGTCACGATCGTGCTGACGACGCACTACATCGAAGAGGCCGAGGAGATGGCCGACCGTGTCGGGGTCATCAACCACGGCTCGCTGATCCTCGTCGAGGAGAAGCGGCGGCTGATGAAGCAGCTCGGCCGCAAGGAGCTGACGCTGCACCTGTCCGAGCCGCTGCGCGCCATTCCCGAGGCGCTGAGCGACTGGCGGCTCACGCTGTCGGCGGACGGCACTGAAATTCAGTACCGCTTCGACTCGGTCAGCGAGCACAGCGACATTCCCGCGCTGCTCAGACGTATCGGGGAGCTCGGGATCGGGTTCAAGGATCTGAACACCCGGCAGAGCAGCCTGGAGGAGATCTTTGTCGGCCTGGTCGGACGGCGCGCCGCCGCGTCCGCGGAGCGGGACGTCGCGCTATCCACGGAGGAACGATGAGCAGGGGAGCCGCCAGCCGAGGAGCCATGAGCGGAGGAGCCGTGAGCGAAGGGGTCGCGACGGCCGGCGCGTCGCCGGCCACGGATGCACTGCCGTTCAACGCCCGTGGCGTGGCGGCGATCTACAAGTTCGAGATGGCGCGCTTCCGGCGCACGCTGCTGCAGAGCCTGGTCGCGCCGATCGTGAGCACCGCGCTGTACTTCGTGGTGTTCGGCTCGGCGATCGGCTCGCGCATCAGCACGGTGCACGGCGTCTCCTACGGAGCGTTCATCGTGCCGGGGCTGCTCATGCTGTCGGTGTTGACCGAGAGCCTGGCGAACGCCTCGTTCGGGATCTACATGCCGAAGTTCACCGGCACCATCTACGAGCTGCTGTCCGCGCCGGTCTCATCGCTGGAGATCGTGCTCGGCTACGTGGGCGCCGCGGTGAGCAAGTCATTGCTGCTCGGCGCGTTGATCCTCGGCACCGCGAGCCTGTTCGTGCCGATTCGTGTGCTGCACCCGGCGTGGATGATCGCCTTCCTGGTGCTCACCTCGGCGAGCTTCAGTCTGTGCGGTTTCATCCTCGGCGTCTGGGCGCGCAGCTTCGAACAGCTGCAGTTCGCGCCGATGCTGGTGGTCACGCCGCTGACCTTTCTCGGCGGGGCGTTCTACTCGATCGATATGCTGCCGCACGCCTGGCGCACGGTGACGCTCTTCAACCCGATTGTTTACCTGATCAGCGGCTTTCGGTGGAGCTTCTACGGCTCCGCCGACGTCGCCCTCGGTGTGAGCGTGGCTTCGACCGGCGCGTTTCTGGCGCTGTGCCTCGCGCTGATCGTGTGGATCTTCCGGACGGGCTACCGCCTGAAGAATTAGCCGGGCGCCGCGGCGGGTAGCGGCGCTGCAACAGGTGCCGGCGCTACAGCGGATGCCGGCGCTGGAGCGGATGCCGGCGCTGCAGCGGGTGCCGCCGCCGCGGCGGGTGCCGGGGGCGAGCGGCGTCGCCGGCGGTGAATCAATCGTCGCAATTGGGACAGGCGCGAGGGGCCGGCGGCAGCTGCACGGCATGCAGATAGTGTGCGGCGCGCAGCTTCGGCAGCAGCACGCGGATGCTCAGCAGCAGCTCCCTGCCGAGCCGCCGCTCCGACGGCGCCGTTCCCGGCTGCTCACCTCCCTCGGCAGAGCGCGCGCCATCCTCGCTGACCCGGTGCAACTCTGCGGCCAGCTGCTCGAGCGTTTCGATGGCGTCGCACAGGAGGACAGGGGGTGGGCTCATGGGGTGACCGCGTCTGGGTGCCTGGAGCTGGATATTTATCCAGTTTCGGGACGGATGCAACCGTGGCGTAGTAAGACACTGATTTGCATCTATTTGTGGTGCCACCTCAGCTCAGCCGCTGCGCGGACAGCACGTTGGGCACGGCCGCGAGGCGTTGCAGGATCCGGCCGAGCTGCTCACCGTCCCGGACCGCGGTGCGCATGATGATGGTGGCGATGCGATCGTTCGGATCGGTGTTGGAGTTGACTCCATCGATGCTGAGGCGCTCGACGGCCATCACGTCGGAAACGTCACGCAGGAGGCCACGCCTATCGAGCGCCTGCACACGTATCTGCACCGGCAGGCGCGCATCCACGTGCAGGTTCCAGTCGACCACGAGCACGCGCGCGGGATTGCGCGCCCGCATGCGCGCCAGGTTCGCGCAATGCGCGCGGTGCACGGTGACCCCGCGCCCGAGCGTGATGTAGCCGCTGATCGGCTCGGGCGGCACGGGCGCACAGCAGCGCGCCAGTGTCACCGGCAGATCTCCGACGCCTTCGATGTCGACCAGCGAGCCTGGGGTGGCGCGGCCACGCAGCGCGCGCGACCCGCGGGGTGCTACGGCCTGCGGCGCACCGGCCTGCGGTACGCCGGCCCGCGGTGCACCGGTTCGCGGCGCGGGCAGCTCGGCGGGTGGCGTCGCCGGCGCGCTCACCGGTTCGGCCGCGGCGGCGGTCCCTGCGTGCTCGGATTGGTCGAGGCGCCGAAACCAGGCACGCACCTTCGCGCGGCTGCGCGCGGAGGCCAGAAAGCCCTGCTCGGCGGACAGCCAGTCGCGGCTCGGGCCACCCTGCCGGCCGGTGATGATCTCCACGACTTCGCCGTTGGCGAGCGGCTGATTCAGCGGCACGATGCGGCCATTGATCTTGGCGCCGCGACAGTGGTGTCCGAGCTCGGTGTGTACGTGGTAGGCGAAATCCAGCGGCGTCGCTGCGCGCGGCAGATCGATCACCTCGCCGAGCGGTGTCATGGCATAGACGCGATCCGAGAACAGCTCCTGCTTGAGCCGCTCGAGCACGTCGCCTTCGATGAGCGCGGACTGTGCCGGGTCGAGCACGCGGCGCGCCCATTGGATCTTGCGCTGATAGTCGACTTCGCGGGCGCTGCCGCGCGCAGCGCGTGCGCCGGCGGCCGCGCTGCCACTGTCCTCCTTGTAGCGCCAGTGCGCCGCGATCCCCAGCTCGGCCTGCTCGTGCATCTCGCGCGAGCGGATCTGGATCTCCACGGACTTGCCCGCAGGTCCGATGACCGCCGTGTGGATCGAGCGGTAATCATTGTCCTTCGGGGTCGCGATGTAATCGTCGAACTCGCCGGGAATGTAGTGCCACAGGCCGTGCACCACGCCGAGGGCCGCGTAGCAGTCCGGGATGCTCTCCACCACGATGCGCACCGCGCGCACGTCGAACAGCTGCTCGAAGGCCACGTGCTTGCGGCGCATCTTGCTCCAGATGCTGTAGATGTGTTTGGGTCGTCCGTAGACCTCGAGCGGCTGCACGCCGGCGGCGTGCAGTTCCTCGCGAATGCGCAGACACAGCGCCTCGATGTAGCGCTCGCGGTCCACGCGACGCTCGGCGAGGGCACGCGCGGTGCGGTGATAATCCTCGGGCTCGAGGTAGCGGAAGGCGAGGTCCTCCAGCTCCCACTTCAGGCTCCATGCGCCCAGCCGATTGGCGAGCGGGGCGATGAGGGTACGGGTCTCGAAGGCCAGTCGCTGCTGCTCCTCCGGTGCCAGATCGCGTGCGTGGCGCAGCTGCACGAGCTGTTCGGCCAGCCGTGCCACCACCAGGCGCGGATCGGCGGCGACGGCCAGCAGCATCTTGCGCAACACCTCGGCCTGCCCGGCATTCAGGCCCTGCTCGGCGGACCAACCGGACGGCAGCCGCAGCACCCCCAGACGCTCCAGCGCCGCGGAGAGCTGCAGCGCGCCCTCGCCCAGCGCGGCCAGTGCGCCGGGCGTACCGACCGCACGGTCGCCGCCGGGCGACAGCCCCTCCTTCGCCGCGCGCGCGTCCGCCAGACGGATCCAGTGCAGCAGAGTGGCGACCGCCAGATCGGCATCCTGGGTCAGGGCGCCGGCCGCGTTGGCCGCCTCGCTGCCCTCGGCGAGCAGCGCATCGCGCACCCCGAGGCCGGCGAGAGCGCTGCGTGCCGCCGAGAGCCGCTGCTCGATCTGCGGCGCTGCGTGGCTGATGGTTTCCATGTGTCGGGTGCAGGTGTTCGGGCTATCATTCAAGGTATGACCGGTCACAGCAAGTGTGTCGGCCAGCGCAGCGGGCGCGTCGGCCGGTGCAGCGAGCGCCGAGCAGCGCGGTGACGCGCTATGCGGGCAAATCCTGGCGCGCCTTTCGACCCGGCGCGGCGCAGGCCGTCATCCGCGCCGCCCCCCGGGCGCGCGTGCTGGGGCTCGATCCGGGCTCACGGCGCACCGGTTTCGGCGTCATCGACTGCGGCGCAGGCGCCGAGCGGCACGTGGTCAGCGGCTGCATCGAGGTCGCCGGTGCGCAGATGGTCGTCCGCCTGCAGCGTATTTATGCGGCAATCAGCGAGCTGGTGGCCGAGCACCGGCCGGATGCGATCGCCATCGAACGCGTGTTCATCCACCGCAATCCCGACAGCGCGCTGAAGCTGGGCCAGGCCCGCGGCGTGGCGCTGTGCGCGGCCGCCACGCTGGGTGCCAGCGTGCACGAGTATGCTCCACGGGCGATCAAACTGGCGGTGACCGGCTTCGGCGGGGCAGCCAAGCCGCAGGTGGCACTGATGGTGCGCACACTGTTGAAGCTGCCCGGCACGCCGCGCGCCGATGCCGCCGACGCGCTGGCGGTGGCGCTGTGTCACGCGCAGACGCGGCGGCTCTCCGCCCTCGAGGCGGTGGCGTGAGCGTGGCGCCGGAGCGATGAGCTGATCGGGAGCGTCACGCCATGATTGGTTCCCTGGCAGGCGTGCTGACGCTGAAATCACCGCCGCAGCTGCTGCTGGAGGTGGGCGGCGTGGGCTACGAGATCGAGGCGCCGATGTCGACGTTCTACGATCTGCCCGCGCTCGGCGAACGCGTGCGGCTGCTCACGCACCTGGTGGTGCGCGAGGACGCGCACGTGCTCTACGGTTTCGCGACCGACGCGGAGCGGCGGCTGTTCCGCAGTCTGCTGAAGGTGAGCGGCATCGGGCCGCGTACCGCGCTGGCGATCCTCTCGGGCGTGACCAGTGCCGCCTTCGCGCGCGCGGTTCAGGAGCAGGATTCAGCCGCACTGGTGCGCATACCGGGCGTCGGGCGCAAGACCGCCGAGCGGCTGATCGTCGAGATGCGCGATCGGCTGGAGGCAGGCGCTGAGGTGCAGCTCAGCGGCGCGAGCGCCGGCAGCGCGCACGCCGCCGCGGGCCCCGAGACCGAGGCCTTCAGCGCGCTGCTCGCGCTCGGCTACAAGCCACCCGAGGCCACGCGCCTGCTCAAGGCGGCGGCCGCCGGCGCAGCCGCGGAGAGCGCAGGCGGCGCAGGCGCCGAAGCCGAAGCTGCAGCCGGGGCGAGCGCGGGCGCCGGGACCGCCCACGCAGCGCGCGGTGCGCTCAGCACCGAGGAGCTGATCCGCCGGGCGCTGCAGGGAGCGGTGCGCGAATGAGCGCCGTCGAGCCCAACCGGCTGATGAATCCCACGACCCACGGTCACGAGGACGCGGTGGACCGGGCCATCCGGCCGCGGCTGCTGGCCGACTATGTCGGTCAGGAGCCGGTCAAGGCGCAGCTGTCGATCTTCATCGATGCGGCCCGCGGCCGCGGCGAAGCGCTCGACCATGTGCTGATCTTCGGCCCACCCGGGCTGGGCAAGACCACGCTGGCGCACATCATTGCCGCCGAGCT
>JASHSK010000223.1 GCA_030038755.1 Gammaproteobacteria bacterium | reverse complement strand
TGATCTTCACCAGGAAGTTACGCCCGATGATCATCGGCTCGCTCTCGGGATGATTGATGTTGGCGGGAATGATGGCTCGACCAGCGGCCACTTCGGCGCGTACGAATTCCGGCGTGACCCATTCCGGCAGGTTCGCGCCCCAGGTTTCCCCGTCGCGCCCGGCGAGCGCACGACGCCGCTCGCGCCCGCAGTTCTCGCGAATCGCGATGAACTCCATCTCGGGGGTGATGATGCCGGCGCGCGCATAAGCCAGCTGGGTCGCCGCACCGCCGGCGCGCGCGCGACGGGGAGCGGGAATATGTGCGAAGCGACGCGCCGCCGCCAGCGCGGCATCGCCCGCTCCGGGGGCACCAGCCCCCTCCGCCGCCGCGCCGTACACGCCGCGGCCGTTGTCCACGGGCCGCACCAAGCGCCCCTCGTAGCGCTCGGTATCCGAGCGCGCCTCGATCCAGGGCTCGCGCAGCCGCGGCAGCCCGCGCTCGATGTCGATGCGCACGGCCGGATCGGTATAGGGACCGGAGGAGTCGTAGACGGTCAGCGGCGGTTCGTGCGCCGTCGGGTGCACTGCGATCTCGCGCATGGGGACGCGAACATCGGGGTGCAATGTACCGGAACGGTGGACTTTGCGCGACGCGGGCAGCGACTCGGTCGCAACGGCGAGGGCGACGGCGTTCATAGGTTTTCCTCCAGGCGCTCCATGCTGATCGCTGCCGCTGTCGAGGAAAGCCTGGCCGGGAGACTTTCCTACGCCAGCATCAACTGGATCAGGTTCGAAGGGTCGTCATGCCGCGCGATGCGCTCTATGACCTCTCAGTCCCTCGGCGGGACTCCCCTAGTCACGAGCAACTTAGCTCAGCGCCGTAACGCCGTCAATGCGACCGCCGATCGGTGGTGGTTGCACGGCGACGCGACCCTCGAGCCGTTGCGCGGCTCCATGGCATCGGAGCCGGGCTCGCCGGTAACGGCGCCCGCGGACACGGGGCGGCGGGCATGGCACCCTATCGGCCGGCATGCCACCCTGCGTGCCACCCTATCGGCAGGCGTGCCACCCTATCGGCGGGAGCGCACACCCTATCGGCGAACAAACAATGACAAACTATCAAACAATGCTATGATAGAGTGCTATGATAGTAGGGAGTCGGGTTTTGAGCCGACTCCATAACAACAGCTTCTTCCGGAATTCTGCATATAAGGAAATGACGATGGCGCGAGCCCGAAAAAAGACCGCACGCAAGAGGGTCCTGTGGACCACGGCCGACGTGAAGTATCTGCGCAAGTCCGCGGGACGGGCGCCGGTGGCCCAGATCGCACGGCAGCTGCACCGCTCGGAGGCAGCGGTCCGTTACAAGGCCACGATGCTGAAGGTCTCGCTCGCGCTGAAGCGACGCTGAGCGCTACGGCGCTACGGCGCTACGGCGCTACCGCGGCGCTGAGCGCACGCTCAGCGGGTCCCGCTCAGCCGGGGCCGTTCACCTGGTCCCCCTCGGCGCGAAAGTGCGCGAGGGGGCCATGGCTGTCCAGCAGCTGGTAGATCGGCGCCGTCGCAAAACTGACGCGATGCTGCTCGAGCGCTGCCTCGGCGGCGTCCATCCATGCCTGGTTGCCCTGCGCCACGAGGGCGGCAACGCTCGGCACGGCCGACAGCTCGGTGACGCACGCTTCCAGCTGGTCCGGATAGGGCAACGCGCGCAGCGCACCCACATCACCGACCGCCCAGGCGCGTGCACGCCGCTGCATCACCGGCAGGTCGCTCTCCAGCCGCTGCACGGTGGTCGCCAGACAATTCACCTCGGCGCCCGGGGACAGCGCGCGCACCTGCTTGAGCGTACCGAGCGGATCGGGGACCCGCACGCGCGCCCGCTCGGTGGGTACGTGCAGATGCGCGGCCATCGACTGCACCGAGTGATCGATCTCGTTGGTGCGTGTCAGCCCGGCGGCGTCGAGCGCACGTCGATACAGCCGCAGCGCTGCGAACGGCGGGCGCAGCTCCTCGATGTGACGATCGCCCGGGTCGTAGCGTGCCTTGAGCGCCTCGAAGCGCGCATACAGCGGCGCGGGCAGCCAATCGCGCAGGCGCGTGTGGTCCGGATCGCGCTGCACGCCGCGCCATTGCACGTAGAGTCGCACCAGCAGGATCGGTCCGAGCCGCGCGGAGACTGCCTCCCCGCTGGGCAGCAGCACCTGCGAGCTCCCCAGGGCCGCTTCGACGGCCCGCGAATGCCACGTCATGCGTCTGGGCACGTGATCGAGCGTACCGAGCAGCCACAGTACGTGGTCGCCCCGGGTGACCTTCCATAGCCCCGGTCCGGGCTCCTCCCCGAGCACGTCGACTTCCTGCAGCGGCGCAATCTGCTCCGGCGCCGCCGGGTCGACGGGAGTCTGCGACGCCTGCGCGACGCCGGCCAACGCCAGCGACACGCAGCAGCACAGCAAGGGGCGGCGGCACCGACCCCGCGCACCCCAGGTCTTCCTCATCGGTCCATTATCCGGCCGGGCCGCCGCGGGGGCAATTATGTGAACGGCGCCTCAAAGCTCTGTAGGCCCCCGCCGGGTCGATCACCAGAGCCCCGCAAAGTGTGATCCGATCCACTGCGGGGGTTCGGCGCACGCACCACAGTGGCCGCTTGCGAGCGCTGCAGAGGTAAAGGGCAATGAAGCCGCTGGCGCACGAGCGAGCACCCAGCGCAGAGACCACCCGAAGTACGCGTGCCGAGCGAATCGACGCGGTGGTCGTCTGCAAGGACGATGGCCTT
>JASHSK010000222.1 GCA_030038755.1 Gammaproteobacteria bacterium | reverse complement strand
ACGGCAGGGGACCAGACAATACCGGATGTAGATCAAAACGCAGGCGTATCTAAGATCTCGAAGCTGCCGTGCTCCGATTCGGCTTGTAATTTGTCGTCGGCAGAGAGGAATCCTGCTGAGGAGCGGCAGAGCATTCGACGCTCGATGTATCGTAACCTTGAGGGGACCGACCGTCGAATATCTAGTTGAAGTAGTAGGCAGTCGTAACAGAATCGCTGTAGAGCCTACGAGGTGAACATAACCGGCTATTGAAGCGGCAGCTTAAGTACATTCGCTCGGTGCCGTAACCCTTAGGAACCGTTTTCGGCGTCGAAGTATCGTAACCGTCCGGCGAACACGCCTCAGTGAGTGATCTGGGCCGACTGCCAACGGTGTGGCAGCAGTTCCTCGATGCGACTGGTGGGCTGAGTCGGTAGGCGTTCCAGTACGTCCTTGAGATACCGATACGGATCGTGCTTGTTGAGCTTGGCTGACTGGATCAGGCTCATGATGGCAGCGGCACGCTGACCGGCACGCAAAGATCCGGCGAAGAGCCAGTTCGAACGTCCCAGAGCCACCGGCCGGATGCGGTTTTCCACGTGGTTGTTGTCGATGGGCAGCTCGCCATCCTCCAGATATCGCACCAGCGCGGCCCAACGGCCCAGGCTGTATTGGATCGCCTTGGCGCTTGCCGAGCCGTCTGGAACCTGCCCGTGCTGGCGAGTGAGCCATTGTCTGAGCGCTTCGGCGGCCGGCTTGGAACGCTGCTCGCGAAGCACTCGACGGCCATCGGCATCCAGCTGCCGTTCGCGGGCCACACGCTCTACGTCGTACAGCGCCGTAAAGTGCCTCAGCGCCTCCGCAGCGATATCACTGCGATGGTTGGCATACAGATCGTGGAACTTCCTACGGGCATGGGCCATGCAGCCGATCTCGACGATGCCGCGCTCGAACAGCGCCTTGTAGCCAGAGTAGTCATCGCAGACGAGCTTCCCGGACCACTCGCCCAGGAACTGCCGGGCATGCTCTCCGCTGCGGCTGTCGGCAAAGTCGTAGACCACCGCCGAGAGCTCGTCGTATTCGCTGCTGCTATAGCTCCACAGATACGCCCGATGCGTGCGGCCCAGACCCGGCTTTAACATCGGCACCGGCGTCTCATCCGCGTGCAGCACTGATCGGGTCAGCAGCAGCACCTTGAGCCTGTCCACCAACGGCTGCAGTTTGACGCCGCAGGCACCGACCCACTGCGCCAGCGTCGAGCGCGCCAGCGCCAGTCCCGCGCGCGCAAAGATCTGCTCCTGCCGGTAAAGCGGTGCATGGTCGAGGTATTTTGCGATCAGCACCTGCGCCAGCAGGCCCGCGGTCGGGATCCCCTTGTCGATGATGTGCGGCGCCACGGGCGCCTGGATGAGCCGCTCGCAGCCTCGGCAGACCCACTTTCCTCGGATGTGACGCTCGACCGCGAACACCCCGGGGGTGTAGTCGAGCTTCTCGCTGATATCCTCACCGATGCGCTCGAGGCTGCAGCCGCAGCTGCACTCAGTGTCCTCGGGCTCGTGCCGGATTTCCCGGCGCGGGAAGCTCGCCGGCAGCGCTACGCGGCGCGGTTTTGACTTCGGTTCGGAAGCAGGCTTTTCGATCAGCGCGTCGAGTTCGAGACCGATCGCCTCGATATCGGCATCGATGCTCTCATCCAGAAGCGAGCGCTGCACAGGATCCAGCTGCTCGCTGTGCCGGTCATAGCGCCAGCGCTTGAGCGTCGCCATCTCATGGGTGAGCTGGTCGATCTTCAGCTGCCGGCGTTTGAGTTCTTCGTCCCGGCTGGCAAGCTGCGCGTCACGATCAGCGAGTTGGATATCTCGTTCATTGAGTCGCGCGATCAGCGTGGCGGTCAGATCCCGCAGCTCCTGTGCGTCCATCTGAGCCCACTGCCGCGGCAACTCCATGGACCTCGATCCTGCCATATTTGCCGCGATATCAACACACTTCGCAGCACTTTATTTTTCACAGCACGCGTATCTTCGTGCGCTCATCCAGTCGTTGCCACGGCAGTCCCACCACAATAGCCTGCAGCTGCTCATGCGTGAGCGACAAGGCACGTTCGCTCGTCATCGACGCACGGATGAAGCTGCCTTCGTAGAGTCTTCTGGCGCACAGCCACAGCCCGAAGCCATCATGTACCAGCGCCTTCATCCGGTTCGCTCGCTTGTTGACGAACAGATACGCGTGATGGGCCCGCGCCTCGCCGAACACGTTGACCACCCGCGCCAGTGCCGTGTCCACCCCTGCGCGCATGTCCAGCGGTTCCACGGCGAACCAGGCTGCATCCACCCGGATCACTTCAGCACTTCCCGCAGCCACAGTGCGCACTCGTGCCTCGCCGAGCTCGGCCACTGCACGCTCACCGTCAGGGTTCCTCGACGCACCTCAATGCGGATCGGCGCCTCATCGGCTGGCACGGCCGGCAGTGCGACGGGGACAAAGCTCTCGCCCGGGAGCCTCATAGCCGTCCTCGCCTGCCCTGATGGGCGCGGCTCCGCCCGTTCCGCGTCCACCACCCAGCGCCGCAGCAGGTTGGCGTTGATCGAACGCTGCATGGCGGCAGCCGCTATGGATACCCCAGGCTTGCGACAGGCCTCTACCGCCTCGGCCTTGAACTCTGCGCTGTGCTTTCGTCGCCGACGCCGGCCCGCTCCCTCATCCATGGTGCATACGTGTCCATCTGGCCCTTAGGTGGACACGTATGCTCTTACGACCTAATCCCGGCCGGAAGGTGAGTTCCCCGTCCGCTTACGCTGCAAGTGCCTGCGGTCGGGCTCGATCTGCCTCTCAAGGTGCTCGCCTGGGAGGACACGGAGGCGCAGGTCTGGGTAGCCTACAATGATCCGCAGTACGTTGTGCGACGCTATGGCATAGAACCGGCCCTCGCCGCCAATCTTGCCGCCGTTGTTCCGATTATCGAGGCGGCCGCTGCAGGATGACCTTCGCATTAAGTGGTCAGCGCCGTAGTCACGCGAAATAGCAGCTCACGACCCACTGCTGCCGGTCGCCAATGACGGCTTTCGGGTAGTCCGTCCGAGAATTCCGGTCCCACCCCTAGGAGCGAATCTGTTCCAATTCTTCGCGCACGATCTTGCGCACTTGGGCCGCTGTAACCGGCTTATCGGCAACGCCAGTCTGTTGGGCCAAGGCTTCGTTGATGAGAGTCTGATAGCCCTTGCCCGTCCGTTCAGATTCCGCCTTAAACGCCTGCACGATGGCATCATCCAGATAGATCGTGATTCGGGTCTTACCTCGAGTCGATAGCACCGCACCGCGCCTGCCGCGTGAGAAGTCATACTCCGGCTTCATATTGTCTCCGCTCTTTAGGCTCTGCTCGTCGCACCGAGATTATTCGCACGTCGTCGTCTCTGTCCGTCCAGACCACGACCATCACAGCACCCAACGAATTGGTGCCAATCGTCACGTACCGCGCCTCGCCTACAGAAGAGTCGTCCTCTATGGTGATGCCCAGTGGGTCCAGGAGCACACCGTCGCCCTCGGCGAGAGAAACGCCATGCTTGGCCAGGTTCGCGGCGTTCTTCTCTGGGTCGAATACCGGGCCCATGGCGCCATGATATGCATAATATATGTATCGTCAAGGACCCATGGCCCCGGTACCCTAACTCACCGCACGAGATAGCTCTCCGGCGCTGTGGCTACACCTCCGTCTGCTCAGCCATCTCCAGCGCGTCATCGACCTCAATTCCCAGATACCTGACGGTACTCTCGAGCTTGCTATGGCCCAGTAGGAGCTGAACTGCCCGGAGGTTCTTCGTACGACGGTAGATCAGCGAGGCCTTTGTGCGACGCAGCGTATGCGTACCATATCCTGCCGGGTCGAGCCCGATCTCGCTAACCCATGCGTGCACGATTCTCGCGTATTGGCGCGTCGACAGATGAAGCGAGTCCCGCAAACGACTTGGAAACAAAAAGTCCTCGCCTTTCAGTCCTTGGTGTTGAATCCAAGCCAGCAACGCCGCGCGCGTCTGCTCCGTAATTTCAAACTGCACAGGTCGCTGCGTTTTCTGCTGCATCACAATGGCGCGGGCGGCAACCCGCCCGCCGTGCATAACGTCACGCACCCGCAACTTCACCAGATCACACGAGCGCAACTTGCTATCGACGGCGAGATTGAACAGCGCAAGCTCACGTGCTCGTTCACCGAGCTGCAAGCGGATACGTATAGCCCAGATGTCTCTCAGTCTCAGCGGCGCCTTTTGCCCGACGAGTTTGCCCTTATTCCAGGGGTCGCGTTTCACCCTGATACCAATGAGCTGGTCCATGAGAACATCCCCCATTTTGGTTTGAACCAGCGTAAGTGTGCAGTAGATTGCTAGGGCGCGAGCCGACCCACTGCGGCCGCTGGCCAACGTCCGCTCACGGGTAAGTCGTCAGCGTAGAGGTACCACGAACCTGCAAACCGTACCGCTACTCAAGGCAGGGCGAGATCGGATGCGCGCCGACTTTTGGGAACCATGGTCCAACCCGGCGGAACTGCAACGAGCGTGATGCACAACCGGCATCGTGAACTTGCATGAAGTCAGGCCAGTTCAATCTCGGACAGCGAGTAGCCCCAGTCGACGGCTCATGTCGGGGCCTGAGCCGACAAACGGATTAACGGAGCATCCGTCGTGCAGTGATTGCACTCGCAGACCCGCTGTCTCGACCAAGTGGGCGAGCTCGGTCGCGTTATAAATCCTCAGAGAGGAGATCTTCTGGCCGGCGCCTGCCGGTCCGCTCCAATACCAAGTGGACTCGACCCGTCCAGACAGAGGATCCAGCCGCGGCTCCTCGACCATCAGGGTTCCATCGGGCAGTCGACGTCCAGAATTGCTGCCAAGACGGAGGGATACCACCCAGTCTCGATGTGCCGTCTCGATAAACACCTGTCCGCCAGGGCGTACCGCCCTGCGTAGCGTAGCAAGCACGCGAATGTCGTCGTTCTCGGTGCCGTAGCCGATCGAGCTGAACACGTTCAGCGCCACGTCAAAACCGTCTATCGTCAGCGAATCCCGGAGATCGGCGCACTGATATCTCAGCTGCTCCAACGGGATGCCATTGCGCCGACGCTCGGCCTCGGCGATGAGGTCCGCCGACTGATCAACGCCCAGCACCACTGCGCCACGCTGCGCTACGACACGGGCAATGCGCCCATAGCCGCAGGGAGCATCAACAACGCGGCTGCCCGGCCGCAGCCCGAGCAGCGTCCAGATACCTGCGACCTCCCGCTCGGTACGCTCTGGTCCTGTGACGCTTTCCCATAGCCGACAGTAATCCACGTCGAAGAACGTCCGCCACCACTCGGTCAAGGGTCCTCCCCGCAGTGCCGAACCACCAGACGGTACCCGATGTCCAGCTCATTCAAAGCGAGCAATGGCCGTGCCGCTGCTCCCAGGTCCCCGATTCGAGGTCGCATCGTAGGTTTTCGAGGCCTTCCTCTAGCCGATGATCTTGGCAAACGTCGACATCCCAGCACGCACATCGGCATCAAGGTATGCATACGGTCGGTGCCAATGCGCTCCGAGAAAGCCGTCGATACAGTCTGCGGGTATGGCAATGGGTTCAACCGTGAGCGGACCCAGCCAGCTGCCCAGCTGCTCGAGCGTAGGAACTGCTTTCTATCCCACTCCTGGATCTCGGAAAAGTAATCCCGCGTCAGCCAAAACGCCGCTCCAGCGACGGAACCATAAGGTCAACCGCACGACGCGCTGTCGAGCGACTCGAAGACATTCGTAAGGGTCAGTGGGCATAGTCTCGGACCTTGCGGCGGCACGATGCTGCCTGTGACGCCGCGGGACGCCTGAGCTCCTCCTACTCCTGGCAGGACAGTGTCTGCTTTCGGCTCCCTGACTTGCAAATTATTGTCCGCGGGTGCCGGTGCCCGGTGCGACCCTTTTCAGCCAGTCGTCACCGACGGCTTTCGGGCTGCCCGATTGACCAGACCCCCGCTGTCGATATGTCATCCGGTAGGATTGCCGAAAACCACCGAAGCTAAGGAGATAGCAATGTCACCGACAAGCATACCCGCGCTGCCGGACTTCCTGGGTCGAACCGCACCGAAACTCGCCGAGCTCACTCAGCAGGTTCTTTTCGGTGATATCTGGGAGCGGGAGGGGCTTTCCAAGCGCGACCGGAGTCTTGTGACGTGCGCCGTGCTCACCGCGCTGTATCGTTCCGATCAGTTGCGCTTCCATCTTAAATTGGCACTCACGAATGGACTGACACCAGAGGAGCTCTCCGAGATGGTCACACATGCGGCGTTCTATGCGGGTTGGCCCGCCGCTGTTCAGGCGGCACA
>JASHSK010000029.1 GCA_030038755.1 Gammaproteobacteria bacterium | reverse complement strand
GCCGGCGCCGATGCCATCCTGACCGTCGTCAACCTCGATCCGCACCACACGCAGAGCGGCTGGGTCGAGCTGGACCTCGCGGCGCTCGGCGTCGATGCGTCGCGTCCCTTCCAGGCGCACGATCTGCTCTCCGGGGCACGCTTTCTGTGGCACGGGCCGCGCAACTACGTCGCGCTCGACCCGCAGAGCGCGCCCGCGCACGTGCTGCGCATCCGTCGTCGCGTGCGCAGCGAGCGCGACTTCGATTACTTCCTGTGAGCGCCGTCATGGGACAGTCCGCGCGCGCCGAGGGGATCGTCACGACGGCCAGCTTCAGCGACGATCCGCTCTGGTACAAGGACGCGGTCATCTACGAGCTGCACGTGAAGTCCTTCTACGACGCCAATGGCGACGGCGTCGGCGACTTCGCCGGACTGATCGAGAAGCTCGACTACATCGCCGCGCTCGGCGTCAACACCATCTGGCTGCTGCCCTTCTTTCCGAGCCCGCGACGCGACGATGGCTACGACATCTCCGACTATCGCGGCGTGCATCCCGATTACGGCACGCTCTCGGACGTGCGCCGCTTCATCGCCGAGGCGCACGTACGCGGTCTGCGGGTGGTCGTCGAGCTGGTCATCAACCACACCTCCGATCAGCATCCCTGGTTCCAGCGCGCGCGGCGCGCGCGTGCCGGAACGATGGCGCGCGATTACTACGTCTGGTCGGACACCGACACGCGCTACGCCGACTCGCGCATCATCTTCCTGGACACCGAGAAGTCCAACTGGACGTGGGACCCGGTGGCCAACGCCTACTACTGGCACCGCTTCTATGCGCATCAGCCGGACCTGAACTACGACAATCCGCAGGTGCTGCGCGCCGTGCTGGCGGTGCTGCGCTACTGGCTCAAGCTCGGTGTCGACGGCTTCCGGCTCGACGCGGTGCCATACCTGGTCGAGCGCGAAGGCACCAACAACGAGAACCTTCCCGAGACGCACGCGATCCTCAAGCGCATCCGCGCGGCCGTCGATGCCGTCTATCCCGGACGCATGCTGCTCGCCGAGGCCAACCAGTGGCCCGAGGACGTGCAGGAGTATTTCGGCCGGGGCGACGAGTGCCACATGGCGTTCCATTTCCCGCTCATGCCGCGCATGTTCATGGCCCTTGCCCAGGAGGATCGCTTCCCGATCACCGACATCCTGCGCCAGACGCCCGACATCCCGGATAACTGCCAGTGGGCGCTGTTCCTGCGCAACCACGACGAGCTCACGCTCGAGATGGTCACCGACAAGGAGCGTGACTACCTGTGGAGACAGTACGCGGCCGACAGCCGCGCGCGCCTCAATCTCGGCATCCGCCGCCGGCTCGCGCCGCTGATGGAGCGTGACCGCCGGCGCATCGAGCTGCTCAACTCGCTGCTGCTGTCGATGCCGGGGGCCCCGGTGATCTATTACGGGGACGAAATCGGCATGGGTGACAACTTCCATCTGGGCGACCGCGACGGCGTGCGCACCCCCATGCAGTGGTCTCCGGATCGCAACGGCAGCTTCTCGCGCGCCGATCCGGCCAGCCTGGTGCTGCCGCCGATCATGGACGCGCTCTACGGCTATCAGGCGGTCAACGTCGAGGCGCAGGCTCGCGATCCGAGCTCGCTGCTCAACTGGATGCGCCGCATGCTGAGCATCCGCAAGCAGCAGCGCGTCTTCGGCCGTGGCTCGCTGCGGCTGCTGTACCCGGCCAACCGGCGCATTCTCGCGTACCTGCGCCAGTACGCCGACGACTCGAGCGAGCACACCCTGCTGTGCGTGGCCAATCTATCGCGCTCGGCACAGGCGGTGGAGCTGGAGCTCAATGCATTTGCCGGACGCGTACCGGTGGAGATGCTCGGCGGAGCGGCGTTCCCGCCGATCGGACAGCTGCCGTATCTGCTGACGCTGCCGCCCTATGGCTTCTACTGGTTCCTGCTGGCCACGCAGGCGCAGATGCCGCCGTGGCACGTCAACGCGCCCGAGCCGCTGCCCGATTACAACACCTTCGTCGTGCGCCGCTCGCTCGATGAGCTGCTGGCCGATCCCGCTCGCAGCATCCTCGAGAGCGAGGTGCTGCCCGCCTATCTGCCCAAGCGGCGCTGGTTCGGCTCCAAGGACGGGAGCATCCAGCAGGCGCGCATCGCCCAGGTGGTCGCGCTGCCCGCGCTCGCCCCACCGGTACTGCTGGTGCAGATCGAGGTCCGCACGCGCCGTGACGCCGAGCGCTACCTGCTGCCGGTCGGATTCGTCTCCGAGGATGCGGTCGGCGCGCCGCTCCCGCAGCAGCTTGCGCTGGCGCGCGTGCGGCGCGGCGGGCGCGTGGGCCTGCTGACCGACGCCTTCGCGCTCGACAGCTTCGTGCGGCGGCTGGTGCAGCTGCTCTCGAGCGCCGCGCAGATACCCACGCACGGTGGCCAGGTGCGCTTCCTGCCCACCCCCCGCCTCGCTGCCATCGGCATCGCGCCCGACGCGGAAGTGCGCCGCTCGAGCGCCGAGCAGTCCAACAGCTCGGTGATCATAGGCCAGCAGGCCATCATCAAGCTGTTCCGCCGCATTCACAGCGGGCCACATCCGGAGGCCGAGATGGCTCGCTACCTGAGCGAGCGCGGCTTCGAGCATGTGCCGGCGCTGCTCGGGGAGGTCACGGAGATCGACGCCGACGGCACGCCGACCGTGCTCGCCATCATGCAGACGTTCGTGTTCAACCAGGGAGACGCCTGGAACTGGGGACGCAACATCCTGGAGCGCGCGGTGCAGACGGTGATCGCCCTGCCCGAGGGAATCCCGCTCGATGAACAGGTGGACGTCATCCACCAGTTCAGCGCCGCGGCCACGCTGCTGGGCCTGCGGCTCGGAGAGATGCACGTGGCGCTCGCACAGCCGAGCGAGGACGCCGCATTTGCGCCCTATGAGGCGCGCGCGGCCGATTGCGAGCAGTGGGCGCACGCCGTGCGCGTGCAGCTCGAGGCGGCACTCGCGGTGCTGGCGGTGCCGCACGAGCCGACGGCGCAGACCTCGCAGCTCGCCGAGCAGGTGCGCGTGCGGCAGGAACGGCTG
>JASHSK010000221.1 GCA_030038755.1 Gammaproteobacteria bacterium | reverse complement strand
GTGTTCGACTTCGACGACCCGATGGGCCAGTCGACCTGCGTGGCCTGCGGCGAATGCGTGCAAGCCTGTCCGACCGGCGCGCTCATGCCTTCGGCCTATCTCGACCAGGACCAGACTCGCGTCGTTTATCCGGATCGCGAAGTCGATTCGCTCTGCCCGTACTGCGGCGTTGGTTGCCAGGTGTCCTACAAGGTCAAGGGCGAGAAGATCATCTACGCCGAAGGACGTAACGGCCCTGCCAATCACAACCGCTTGTGCGTCAAGGGCCGATTCGGCTTCGACTACATCCATCATCCGCACAGGCTCACGCAACCGCTGATCCGGCTGGAAAACGTCCCCAAGGACGCGAACGACCAGGTGGATCCCGCCAATCCGTGGACGCATTTCCGCGCCGCGAGCTGGGAGGAGGCGCTCGATCGGGCCGCGGCGGGGTTGAAGAGCATTCGCGACACCCGGGGCGCGCAGGCGCTCGCCGGATTCGGTTCGGCGAAGGGCTCGAACGAGGAAGCCTATCTCTTCCAGAAGCTGGTGCGCACCGGGTTCGGATCGAACAACGTCGATCACTGCACCCGTCTGTGCCACGCCTCGTCGGTGGCCGCGCTGATGGAAGGGCTCAATTCCGGCGCGGTCTCGGCGCCGTTCGAGGCGGCGCTCGACGCCGAGGTGATCATCGTCATCGGCGCGAATCCGACGATCAATCACCCGGTCGCGGCCACGTTCATCAAGAACGCGGTGAAACAGAACGGCGCAAAGCTCATCGTGATCGATCCCAGGTTTCAGGCGCTTTCACGCCACGCCTACAGGCATCTGGCCTTCAAGCCCGGATCGGACGTCTCGCTGCTGAATGCGATGCTGAACATCGTGATCACCGAGAAACTGTATGACCAGGGATTCATCGACGCGCACACGGAAAATTTCGCGGCGCTGAAGACCAACATCGTGCAGTTCACACCCGAGAAGATGGCGCCGGTGTGCGGCGTCGATGCCGAAACCATTCGCGAAGTGGCGCGCCTGTACGCCACCTCGAAGGGTTCCATCATTTTCTGGGGCATGGGAATCAGCCAGCACGTGCACGGCACGGACAACTCGCGCTGCCTGATCGCGCTGGCCCTGATTACCGGACAGATCGGCAGGAAGGGCACGGGGTTGCACCCCCTGCGCGGTCAGAACAACGTCCAGGGCGCCTCGGACGCCGGCCTCATCCCCATGGTCTATCCGGACTATCAGTCGGTGGAGGACCCGAAGGTGCGCCAGGCCTTCGAAGCCCTGTGGAATCGGGGGCTCGACCCGAAGAAAGGTCTGACGGTCGTCGAGATCATGAAGGGAATACATGCCGGACAGATTCGTGGCATGTACATCGAAGGCGAGAACCCGGCGATGTCGGATCCCGACCTCAACCATGCCCGCGAAGCACTCGCGATGCTCGATCATCTGGTCGTTCAGGACCTGTTCCTCACGGAGACCGCCTTCCATGCGGACGTGGTGTTGCCGGCCTCGGCTTTCGTCGAGAAGTCCGGGACGTTCACCAATACCGATCGGCGCGTGCAGCTTGGCCGGCAGGCTCTCACCCCGCCGGGTGATGCACGCCAGGACTGGTGGATCATTCAGGAGATCGCCAGGCGTCTCGGCCTGGACTGGAACTACCGTGGTCCTGCGGACATCTTTGCCGAGCTGGCCGTCGCGACACCTTCCTTCAGGAACATCACCTGGGAGCGATTGGAGCGCGAAGGAGCGGTCACCTATCCGGTGGACGGTCCCGATGTCCCCGGCAATGCCATCATCTTCCGGGACGGATTCCCCACGACCAATGGTCGCGCGAAGATCGTGCCGGCGAACATCCGCCCGCCCGACGAGATCCCGGACATGGAATATCCGATGGTGCTGTCCACGGGGCGCGTGCTGGAACATTGGCACACCGGTGCCATGACGCGTCGGGCCGCCATACTCGATGACCTCGAGCCCGAAGCGATGGCGTTTCTCTCACCGCGGGAGCTGCAGCGTCTCGACATCAGGCCGGGAGACCGCCTGCGACTGGAGACGCGGCGTGGCGCCGTGGAAGTGAACGTGCGCGCAGACCGCGACGTGCCCGTCGGCATGGTGTTCATGCCGTTCTGCTACGCCGAGGCTGCCGTCAATCTGTTGACCAACCCGGCGCTGGATCCGGCGGGGAAGATCCCCGAGTTCAAGTTCTGCGCGGCGCGCGTGACCCCGATACGCGAGCCGGCCGAGGCACGCTAGCAGCCTGTCGGCAGTCCGACAGGCTGCTAGGGCGGCGAGCCGGCGAGCGGGACCAGTCCCTGCTGCTCGACGATGGCCTGTCCTGCCTGCGACAGGAGCAGCAGCGCGAGGCGCTGCGCCTGCGGCTTATCGGACAGGACCGCGAGACCGTACAGCGGGTGCGGGTCGAGCCGCGGGGGCACCACCAGACTCGTCAGCTGCGGCACCTGCTGCTCGAGCGCCGCCGCGCCACTGCAATAGGTGATGGACATGTCGATCTTCTTCGCAGCGAACAGCGTGGCCGCGGCACTCTCGCCCGGCTTCGTGGGAGTCGCGGTGACGCTCATGGAGGCTCGAGCCTTCGCCTTCAGAACGTCGCCGGAGCCCGGACGCAACGCGTCGATACGATCGAAGATGGCCCAGGCGTAGTCCCCGGCCGGATCCTCGAGCGGCGTGGAGGTCTTCAGCCGCACTCCCCTCTCCAGCATGCGATCCACCAGGTTGGCGGCGGTCACGCCGGCCGCGCGCCGCGACATGATGCACATGCGGTTGCGCGCGAACGGGATGGCGGGCACGACAGTGCGGCCCTCGAGCGCCAGCTTGCGCGGCGAGCCGACATCCGCGGACATGAAGAGATCGGCGGCGGCGCCTTTCTCGATGCGCTCCCGCAGGGAACCCGATCCGCCGAAGGTCGGCTTGACCACGATCCCATAGTCCGCGGCGGCTTTGCTGGCGAGCTCGCTCACCACGCCGCGCAGGCTTCCGGCCGAGAATATCTCGACGCTCACCGGCGCGGTCTGCGCCGGCGCCATGCGCGTCGCCACGAGTCCCATCAGCGCCACGATGCCGCCGCGGATCATCGACTGCTCCCGATATGGAATCCCGCCACAACGCGACACTATAACCGCTGTATACCCAAATATATAGCCATCGCCGGTGCGGTTTGCGCTGTCCGGCGCCGCCGGCATGGTCACAGCCGTTGCGCCGACGTCGCAACGCATGTACTGTCCGCATCGCTATATAGTTGTGTATATAACCAATTCGAAGGGACAACAATTCGAGGGGACACTGATGCCGCTGATCCCGCTTGATCCCGAGTCACCGCCCCTGCATTCCTGCCTTCACCACCGCAACACATTCCCATGAAGCATTTCCTTCTCGCCGGCGGCTGTACCGCCGCCATGAGCCTTCTTTGTCTTGGCACCGCCGTTCAGGCGCAACAACCGGACAGCGGCGGTCCTGCCGCTCAGCCTGCCGCTCAGCCTGCCGCTCAGCCTGCCGCTCAGGAGCAGCAGCCGGCGGCTCCGACCGTCTACGTTTACGGCGCGCGCGATCCGGCGCAGCCGGCCTACAAGAACGACAGCGCCGATCTCGGCCCGCTGGGCGACCAGAACCTCCTGGATACGCCGTCATCGATCAGCGTCGTGCCGGGCAGCCTGATGACGAACCTGCAGGCCTATACCGTCAATGACACGCTGCGCTATCTGCCTTCGGTCGAAATACGCGACCAGCAGGGCTTCGAAGTGTCGCGCCCGCAATCGCGCGGCTTCATCAGCAGCATCGTGCAGAACACGCGCATGGAAGGGCTCAGCATCATCGGTCCGATCGCCTACGCCGCGGAGGATCTATCCGGTATCACGGTGCTGAATGGCCTGGGCGGCGCGCTCTACGGCCCTGAACCTCCAGCCGGCGTGTTCGACTATTCCATCAAGCAGCCGACCGACAACACCCTGCTGCGCTACACCGAGAGCTACCAGTCGGACGGCATGCTCACGGAGCACCTCGATGCCGGCGGCCGGGGCGGCCCCGGCGATGAGTTCGGCTATCGCGTGAATGCCGCCTATAGCGATGGCGAAAGCTACGTATCGGGCAGCAACTTCAATCGGAAGCTGGCCAGCGGCACCTTTGACTGGCGAATCGGGTCCAATACCGTGATCGAGGGGCACGGCGACCACTATGAGACCGCTTCGGTCGGTCTGCCGGGCGCGGTCTCCTTTGACGGCGCCGAAAACGGCTCCACGCGCAACAGCATCCTGCCGCCGGCCATCGACCCGAGCGAGACCGGCTACGGCGAGCCCGGTCTCGGTGCCGACCTGACCACCGACATCGGTCTCGCCAAGATCAGGCACGATTTCGGCGGCGGTTGGACGCTGGACCTGGGCGGGCTCTACGAAAGCGCCGAGCGCAATCTGTTCGGCGTCGCCGATACGCTGACCGACAATACCGGTGATTACACCGTCGTTCAGAACCAATATACCGCCTGGCCGCACATGACCATCGGCAGCAACTCGGCCTATCTGAACGGCAAGCTCGAGACAGGGGGCATCGAGAACGATGTCACCCTCGGCACCAATGGCTTCATCAACGACACCTATTCCTACCGCAACGCCCCCACCTCACCGATCCTGGGCTGCGCCAACCTGGCGGATCCATCGGTGTCCATCGCGGTCGACGGCCGATGCGCCAGTCCGACGGCATTGGGCAAGACCGTTGCCATTACCGCTCCCTATACCAGCGGCGAGAGCTTCGGCGGCCTGTATCATTCCGCGACGCTGACCGAGCAGGCCGTCATCCTCGGCGATACGGTCCACTTCAACCCGCAATGGGCGTTGCAGGCAGTCCTCAGCGACTCGTTTCTGGACTCGAAGGCTTTCGGCAAGACCGGCGCGCTTACCTCCGACGACGATCGCAACGGCGTGCTGAGCCCAACCGCCAGCCTGATCTACAAGCCGATTGCGGCGCTCACGGCCTATGCCACTTTCGCCAATAGCGTGGAAGAGGGTGGTCAGGCCCCGACCTCGGGCGGCGGGATCACCGTGACGAACTCCGGCGCCTACCTGGCGCCCTATACCGACCACTCTTACGAAGTCGGGACAAAATATGCGCTGAATGATCGCGTGCTGCTGACGCTGGATGGCTTCCGCATGACACAGCCGAACGCGCAGACGATATTCATTACGCCGACCGTCGAGACCTACGAGGTGGTGGGTACGCAGCGCGACTCGGGCAGTGAGTTCTTCGTCGAGGGCGACCTGGCGCGCGATTTCTCGATTTATGGCGGCGTCACCTATCTGGATCCCAGGATCGTCAGTCCCGGCCACGCGGTCGTCAACGGCGTGTCCATCGACGGCAAACTCGTGGTCGGCGTGCCGCACGTGAAGGAGGATATGGTGCTCGACTACCATCCCGCCGCAACGCCGGGCCTGGCCTTCACCGCGGTGGTGCACAGCGAAACCGAGCGGGCGGCGACCGACGCCAATACTTCCTTCGCGCCGGGCTATGCGACGCTCGATCTCGGCGCTCGCTATTCCCTGCCGGTGCTGACCAGGCATCATGCGACTTTCCGCTTCCAGGTCATCAATGCCACCAACAAGTTCTATTATTCGGCGATCGAAGATGGCGCCGTCGCCGGCAGCCCCAGCCCGATCACCGCTTTCAGCGGCACGCCACGCACCTTCGAGGCGAGCCTGCAGGCGGATTACTGAACGCAGCCGGTGGCATCGTTCTCCCGGTCACCAGGGATAGAACCGCGCCACGAAGCCGGGCGCCAAGGGCTGCGACCGCGGAGGCAGTTCCACAAATCCCTGCGTCGGCGTGAGCGCGAGGAAATCACCCGGCCCGTTGGGCGGAGCCGGCGCCGCCGTCGGCGCGCCGCGCTCGTCAACCTGCACGGTGACCGGCAGGAAATAACTGGCGGCCGGCAGGCCCCATTTCCCGGTTGATGCGAGCGGTACGTACTGCGGCGTCATCCGGCCGCGGCCGGACATGTAGATGAGCGCAGTGACCACGTAACGCACCAGACAGATGCAGGTCGATACGGGATTTCCGGGAAGACCGAACACCGCCTGTCCGGCCGGGCCTACACCGAAATACATCGGCATTCCGGGCCGCTGCGCCACCCGATAAAAGATTTGCCTGACTCCGAGCCGCTCCAGCACTTTTGGGACGAAGTCGAATTTTCCCTTGGACACCCCGCCGCTCAGGATCAGCACGTCGCGCTCGGTCAGATGCCACGTCAGACGCTCGGTGAGTGAGGCTTCACTGTCACCAATATGATCGTGCGTGACCTGCTCGTATCCGCGATCACGCAGGGCCGCCACGATGGCATATGCATTGGAGCGGCGTACCTGGTATTCCAGAATCGGCTCGCCGGGCTCAACCAGCTCATCTCCGGTTGAGATGGCGACGATGCGAGGCTGCCGCGTGACGCTCACCCGGGCAAGCCCGGCCGAGGCGGCAACCGCGATCTCGGCAGCGCCCAGGCGCACGCCCGCCTTCAGCATAGGCACGCCCGGCTTGCTGTCCGCTCCGCGACGCTGAATGTTCCGCGAAGCGGTCCCGATCGCCTGCGGCTTCAGAGCGGCCGCACCCCCGTCCAGTTCATACTCCTCGAGCGGAATGATGCAATCGGTGCCCGCCGGCAGCATCGCCCCTGTCATCACTTCGACCGCGTTCGCGGGATCGGATAGGCTGAGCGCAGGAGCGCCGGCAGGCTGCATGGATTCGATCCGGAAACGCCGCAGTCCGCGCCCGAACGTCTCGCTGGCAATCGCGATCCCATCCATACACACGCGATCGAAGGGAGGATTATCCCGTTCGGCGAACACGTCCTGGCGCAACGTCTGCCCGATACAGCGCTCCAACGGCTGCATCTCCGCCGGCAGAACCGCGAGGTGAGTCAGAATGGCCTCTTCGGCCTGTTGTACGGTGATAGGCGTAACGCCTCCAACGATCCACGAGCGGGCTGCGACGCGAGCGCGCAGCTCAATGCCGTGCGGCGGCAAGACGCTGCGGATTCGAGTACACGTTACACTGCGTCGAGCGCACGAAACCCGCCAGTGTCAGCCCCGAAGCGCGCGCCAGGTTGACTGCCAGACTGGAGGGGGCGCCGATGGCGGCGAGCACCGCGACGCCGGCGCGCAGCGCCTTCTGCACGAGCTCATAGCTGGCGCGCCCGCTCAGCAGCACGATGTGTTGCTCGAGTGGCAGGCGCCCAGCCATCAAATTCCTGCCTACCAATTTGTCGAGCGCGTTGTGGCGCCCCACATCCTCGGCAATGCTGTGCAGATTGCCCGCGAAGTCGAACAACGCGGCGGCGTGCACGCCGCCGGTGTCGCCAAACTTCGATTGCTGCCTGCGCATGACGTCGGGCAGGCTCAGCAACGTCGCCAGCTCGACCGCACCGCCCTCGGCGATGCGTGTGGCGGCCGCCCTGGCAATCGCACCGTCCAGTCCGGTCGTGCCGCAGACGCCGCAGCTCGAGCCCGCCGAGAATCGCCGCGTCGGTGGCTGCAGCTCGAACTGCACCTCCGGACGCAGCCGAACATTGACGACGTTGGGGCGGCGCGTGCTGGACTCGATCGCATCGACGTCGCCGGGCCGGCTGATGATTCCTTCTCCATACAGCAGCCCGACGGCGAGATTTTCATCGTCTCCCGGTGTCCTCATGGTCGTCCCGAAGGAAATGGGCTCGAGACCGAGCAGAGGATGCTGCAGCATGTACTCCAGCGGCCCTTCGACGGCCACTCGATCGTCCTTCTCGGATCGGGATTCGAGACCGGCCTTCAGCACGCGCACGTTCATCGTGCCGCTGGGGGCCGGCGGCGCGTCGACCTGATCTGGCGCGACGACAGTTTCCATGCTCGTCATGATACCGCCTCGCCCAGCCGGCGCCTGCACCTGCGGGAAAGCCCGCCGCTGGGGCCAGCCCGGGATTCTGTCCGCTGCGGCCGGCGGTGCATGCAGGTTTACCCCCGCCGCGTCGGCCGCGCGGATATAATTGATTTGTTTAAACATTATGAGGGAGTCGTGCCGCAGCAGGATCCGCCGCCAGGGCCGCGGGACCCGCAGCGCCAGGAGGCTGGGCGGTGCGCGGTTGCTGACCCTGCCGGCACCACGGTCCGACCGAACCTGACATGCGCCTGAGCGGCTTCGACCTGAACCTGCTGATTGCCCTGGACGCGGTGCTGCACCACAAGAACGTCACCCGCGCCGCCGAGCATATCCACGTTTCTCAGCCCGCCATGAGCGCGGCGCTGCACCGGCTGCGCGAGTACTTCAACGACGAGCTGCTGGTGCGCGTCGGCCGCGACTTCGAGCTCACGCCACGGGGTGCCTCGCTGCTCGAGCCGGTGCGTAGCACGCTGCTGCACATCCAGGCGACGCTCGGTACGCAGCCCATCTTCGACCCTGCGGCGACCCGCCGCGGCTTCTCGGTGATGCTGTCGGATCTGCTGATACCCCGGCTGTCCGCGCGGCTGCTGCAGCGCGTCGTCCCGGAGGCCCCAGGAGTGCAGCTGCGCTTCGTCGCGTGGTCGCGCTCGGGCGTGGACAAGCTCGCCGCCGGCGACATCGATTTCCTGGTGATGCCCGACAACCCGGAGCTGCTCGGCGTGCAGAGCTTTCCCGAGTGGCTGGCACGCACCGAGCTGCTGCGGGTGCACTGGGTGTGTGTGGCCTCGGCCGATCATCCCACGGTGCGCGAGGAGCTGACACGTGAGCAGTACCTGAGCCTGCCGCACATCTATGTGCGCTCGCCCGGGGAAATGCTGCCCACCGAGGATATCGTGCGCCGCGAGCTCGGGTTGCGACTTAATGTGCGCGCCACCACCGAGAACGTCCTGGAGGTGCCCTTCATGCTGCCGGGGACGACGCTGCTGGCCATCATGCCCGAAACGCTCGCGACGCTGCTGCGCCCCTCGCTGGCGATCCGCATCTTCCCGCTGCCCCCGGGGCTGACGCTGCAGGGTCGCGTCATGCTGTTCTGGCACCGCCGCAGCGAGCCGGACCCGGGCCATGCGTGGATGCGCCGCCTGATCGCGGACGCCGCGCGACCCGCCTGAGCCGCGGACGTCGTTGGACCGCTGCAGCGCCGCAGGACCCCGCACGTCGCCGCCGCTATACCAGTTATCCAAACTTTGGATTTCATTGCCGCGCGGCAAACCGGTACTGTTTGCGCTCCGCAAAGGGGGCCGGAGCCAATGAACCTCGCACCCAATTCCAAAACCACCGAGCTGAAGACTGCTGCGCCGGATGCAGCGCCCGCCGCAGCGGCGGACGGCAAGCCGCCGTTTCGCTTCTACGACAACCGTCAGAAATATCTCGCCTTCGTCAACACCTGCAACGAGAAGTCCGCGGTCGCGCGCCGCGCCGCGCAGGAGCTCGGTCATCTGCGCCCCTCGCCGCCGGCGCTGCGTGTGTTTGATGCGGGCATGGGCGATGCCACGGTGCTCTCGCGCCTCATGCGCAGCACGCACCACCTGTTTCCCACCGTCCCGCTGCTGGCAGTCGCGAAGGAAATTTCCCTCGAGGATGTGCGCCTCGGTCTGGACAAGATGCCCGATCGCTTCTACGAGCATCCGGCCACGGTGCTGGTGGTCACCAATCTCAACTATGCCGAGGCCCCGCGGCTGATGCCGCGTGACGAGCCCTCGGTGGCCGCTCTGAACTGGCAGGAAGTGCGCCTCACGGGCGACTCCTCGGCCGAGTACTCCGAGCAGATCGAGGAGCTCGCGCCCACGCTTTTCTATGGGTGGCAGACCAGACCGAGTCCCAAGACCGGCAATCCGATTCACGTGCGTCCCTCGGTGCTCGTCATCTATCGCGACGATCACAAGTTCCTGCTCGATGCGGTGATCCCCAAGCCCGGGCGCATCTTCGACAGTTACGATCTGGTGCTCGCCTCGCAGCCCTGGCGCGCGCGCATGTCGGCACAGTTCAAGGCACAGAAAGTGCTCGCGCCGCTCGCCTCGAGCCTGGCACCCAATGGGCGCATGCTCGTGATCCAGTCCTTCGGCAAGGATCCGGGCCTCGAGATCATCCAGCGCGTGTGGCCGGGGGAGAACCCCTTCGCGGTCGACCGTCATCAGCTCATCGCCGCCCTCAAGACCGAGCTCGGGCGTGACGCCAGGGACTTCACCTTCGGCTCCTACGCGGACGAGAAGGCGGTGTTCCGTTACGACATGCACACGCTGCCCTCGGAAATCAGCGACCGCATCGGCACCTCCACGCTGTACGCAGCCTGGAATGCCGCCATCTACGTCAATCAGATCGAGGACGAGCGGCTCGAGCCGGCCAACAACGGCGCCTATCTGGAGGCGACGCAGGCGGTGCTGCAGAAGCACGGCGGGCTGTGGTTCAACGATGAGACCTTCACGGTCGCGCGACGCAAGCCATGAACGCCGTGATCACAACGCCGCTGACGGCGGAGCAGCTCAAGCGCCGCATTGTCGATTTTGCGCGCGACGCCTCCATCGAGATCTCCACGCACGACGAGGAGCAGTTGGCGACGCTCGCCGCGGAGCTGCCGCCCGGCACTCCCGTCTACGTGGCGCACACGCCCAAAGCCACGCTCGATCAGGTGGTGCGCGTCGCGGTGAAGCTGCAGGCCCTGGGCCTGCCGGCCTCCCCGCACATCGTCGCGCGGCGCCTGCAGAGCCGCGAGGCCCTGGCGCGCGCGCTCGGCCAGCTGCGCGAGGGCGGCGTCGAGCAGGTGCTGCTCATCGCCGGGGATCTGGCCGAGCCGGCCGGCGGTTTCACCAGTACGCTCGATGTGCTCGATTCGGGCTGTCTGGAGCAGGTGCGCATGCCGCGCATCGGCGTCGCCGGCCACCCCGAGGGCAATCCCGCCATCGGCACCGCGGCGCTGTGGCAGGCGCTGACGCGCAAGCAGGCGTTTGCGCTGGCCAGCGGCCTGAAGGTGCACATCGTCACGCAGTTCAGCTTCGATCCGCAGGCCGTGGGCGGTTTCGAGCGCGCCCTGAAAGAGCACGGCATCGGCCTGCCGGTGCACGTGGGCATCGCCGGACCGACGCCGCTGCCCAAGCTGATCAAGTTCGCGATGCAATGTGGCGTGGGTGCCTCGCTCCGCGCGGTGATGAAGAACATGGCGACCATGCGTAAAATGGTGGGCTTGGCCACCTCCCCCGACGAGATGCTCGTGGAACTGGTGGGCCTGGGCGCCGGCAGCGGCACGACGCATCTGGTGAAGCCGCACTTCTTCGCGTTCGGAGGCACGGTCGCCACCGCACAGTGGCTGCGGCGCGTGGCCGAGGGACGCTTCGAGCTGCCGGAGGATGGCGGCAAGTTCCAGATGAGCTGAGCGCACCCCGGCACCGATATCCGCAATCGATGGCAACCTGACCCGACAGACAGCGAGAACCGTATCCATGGCCAATTCCCCCGCCCCAGCCGCGCACGCCGCCGCGCACGGTGCGCCGCGCGCCGCCGGCGCATCGCGCAGCGCCCTGATCTGTGGATCGGTCGCGTTCGACAACATCATGGTGTTCGGCGATCGCTTCAAGAACCACATCCTGCCCGACAAGATCCACATGCTGAACGTATCGTTCCTCGTGCCGCAGCTGCGGCGCGAGTACGGCGGCTGTGCGGGCAACATCGCCTACGGGCTCAAGCTGCTCGGCGACCGCGGCTATCCGATGGCCACCGTCGGCAGCGACTTCGGCGCCTACCGTGAGTGGATGGTGACGAACGGCGTGCCGACCGATTACATCCGCGTGATCGAGGACGCGCTGACCGCGCAGGCGTTCATCACCACCGATCTGGACGATAACCAGATCACCGCCTTTCACCCCGGCGCCATGCAGTCCTCGCACCTCAATCGCGCCACCGACGCGCGTGACATCGCCGTCGGCATCGTCGCTCCCGACGGGCGCGATGGCATGATCCAGCACGCCAAGCAGTTCGCCGACGCCGGCATCCCCTTCATTTTCGATCCCGGCCAGGGCCTGCCGATGTTCGGGCGCGAGGAGCTGGACACCTTCGTCGGCCAGGCCACCTGGGTCGCGGTCAACGACTACGAGTGGCAGATGGTGCAGCAGAAGACCGGCTGGAGCGTGCGCGACCTCACGGCGCGCGTGCAGGCGCTGATCGTCACGCGCGGCTCGCAGGGCTCGCTCATACACACGCGCGACGGGGATCTGGAGATTCCCAGCGCCAAGCCGCGCGCCGTGGTCGATCCGACCGGCTGCGGCGATGCCTATCGCGCCGGTATCCTGCACGGCCTGCTGCACGGCCTGGACTGGCAGAGCACCGGACGCATCGCCTCGCTGATGGGGGCGATCAAGATCGAGACGCGCGGCACGCAGAATCATCGCTTCACGCGCGAGGAATTCGACCGGCGGCTCGCCGAAAGCTTCGGCGCGGGCGCCGCGAGTGCCGCGGGCGCCGCGCGCACGCGCACCGGCAGCTGATCAGTACGCATTCACGGGATTCTTCACCAGCGATTCACACATCAATCTTCCCTACACGAAACTCACACCTATTGCAGGATTACGCCATGGCCAACGAATATCTGTTTACCTCCGAGTCGGTCTCCGAAGGACATCCGGACAAGGTCGCCGATGCAATCTCGGACACGATTCTCGACGCGCTGCTGGAACAGGACAAATATTCCCGCGTAGGCGCCGAGACGCTGGTCAGCACGGGCCTGGTAGTGCTCGCAGGCGAAATCACCTCCAAGGCCACGGTCGACTACCAGACGCTGGCGCGCGAGACCATCAAGCGCATCGGCTACGACAATACCGAGTACGGCATCGACTACCGCGGCTGCGCCGTGCTGGTCGCCTACGACAAGCAGTCCCCGGACATCGCGCAGGGCGTTGACGAGGGGCGCGGGCTGAACCTCGAGCAGGGCGCGGGCGACCAGGGCATGATGTTCGGCTACGCCTGCAACGAGACCCCGGAGCTGATGCCGCTGCCGATCCATCTGGCCCACCGCCTGGTGGAGCGCCAGGCGGAGCTGCGTCGCTCGGGCAGGCTTCCGTGGCTGCGCCCGGACGCCAAGTCGCAGGTCACGCTGCGCTACGTGGATGGCAAGCCCAAGGATATCGACACCGTCGTGATCTCCACGCAGCACGCGCCTGAGATCGAGCACGGCAAGCTCTCCGAGGCGGTGATCGAGGAGATCATCAAGCCGGTGCTGCCGAAGGACTTGATCGGCAAGAGCATCCGCTTTCTGGTGAACCCCACCGGCCGCTTCGTGGTCGGCGGACCGCAGGGTGACTGCGGTCTGACCGGTCGCAAGATCATCGTGGACACCTACGGCGGTGCCGCTCCTCACGGTGGCGGCGCGTTCTCGGGCAAGGATCCTTCCAAGGTCGATCGCTCGGCTGCCTATGCCGCCCGCTACGTCGCCAAGAACATCGTCGCCGCCGGGCTCGCCACGCGCGCCCAGGTGCAGGTGTCCTATGCGATCGGCGTCGCGCGCCCCACGAGCGTCATGGTGACCACCTTCGGCACCAGCAAGATCTCCGACGAGAAGCTCGAGGAGCTGGTGCTCAAGCACTTCGACCTGCGCCCGAAGGGCATCATCCAGATGCTCGACCTGCTGCGCCCGATCTATCAGCAGACCGCGGCCTACGGTCACTTCGGCCGCGAGCTGCCGAGCTTCACCTGGGAGAAGACCGACAAGGCACAGGCGCTGGCAGCCGATGCCGGTGTGAAGGCGCGCGCCGTCGGTTGAGAGGCACAGCGAATGCGGGCACTGCCCGCGGTGGCCGGTGACGGCCGTACCTATCGGATGGAGAACAGATCAATGAACGCAGTACTGCAATCGAGCGTCGGCAAGGATCCCTACCGAATCGCCGACATCAAGCTCGCGGACTGGGGACGCAAGGAAATCCTCATCGCGGAGACCGAGATGCCCGGCCTGATGGCCATCCGCGAGGAGTATGCCGCCAGCCAGCCGCTGCGCGGCGCGCGCATCACCGGCTCGTTGCACATGACGATCCAGACGGCGGTGCTGATCGAGACGCTGCAGGCACTCGGTGCCCAGGTGCGCTGGGCTTCGTGCAACATCTTCTCGACGCAGGATCATGCCGCCGCGGCCATCGCCGCGCGCGGTACCGCGGTGTTCGCCTACAAGGGCGAGTCGCTGACCGAGTACTGGGACTTCACGCACCGTACCTTCGTGTGGCCGGACGGCGGCTACTCGAACATGATCCTCGATGACGGCGGGGACGCGACACTGCTGCTGCACCTGGGCACGAAGGCCGAGCGTGACCCCTCGGTCATCGCCAAGCCGACCAGCGAGGAAGAGGAGGCGCTGTTCGCGGCCATCCGCGAGACGCTGAAAAAGGATCCGACCTGGTACTCCACGCGCCTGAAGGCCATCAAGGGCGTCAGCGAGGAGACCACCACGGGGGTCAAGCGCCTGTATCACATGGCCAAGGACGGGGAGCTCGCATTCCCGGCCTTCAACGTCAACGACTCGGTCACCAAGTCCAAGTTCGACAACCTGTACGGCTGCCGCGAATCGCTGGTCGACGGCATCAAGCGCGCCACCGACGTGATGGTGGCCGGCAAGATCGCCCTGGTCGCGGGCTACGGCGATGTGGGCAAGGGCTCGGCCCAGGCGCTGCGCGCCCTGTCGGCGCAGGTGTGGGTGACCGAGATCGATCCGATCTGCGCGCTGCAGGCCGCGATGGAGGGCTATCGCGTGGTCACCATGGACTACGCCGCCGACAAGGCCGACATCTTCGTGACCGCCACCGGCAACTTCCACGTCATCACCCACGAGCACATGAAGCGTATGAAGAACAACGCGATCGTGTGCAACATCGGGCACTTCGACAACGAGATCGAGGTCGCGGCGCTCAAGCAGTACCAGTGGGAGAACATCAAGCCACAGGTCGATCACATCATCTTCCCGGACGGCAGGCGCATCATCCTGCTGGCCGAAGGGCGGCTGGTGAATCTGGGCTGCGGCACCGGGCATCCCAGCTACGTGATGAGCTCCTCGTTCGCCAATCAGACCATGGCGCAGATCGAGCTGTTCACCCACACGGCGAAATACCCGATCGGCGTGTACGTGCTGCCCAAGCACCTGGACGAGAAGGTCGCGCGGCTGCAGTTGAAGAAGCTCAATGCGCAGCTCACCGAGCTCTCCGACGTGCAGGCCAGGTACATCGGCGTCAGCAAGGCTGGCCCGTACAAGGCCGATCATTACCGGTACTGATCGAATGCGCGGACACCGCGCCCGCATCCTCAGGGCAGCGACGCGGTGTCCGGTCCGATCATCGCAGGCAGACAGCCCTGGTGCGCCCCGTGGCGCGCGGCACGCCGTGCGCGTGGCGCGCACGGGCAGTAGATCGAGGTAGCAGAGGATGTCCGAGCGCGAGGCAGTCACAGCGGCCAGGCCGGCGGCCCCGGCGGCGCGCAGCGCGTCGAGTGCGCCGGCGGGTCGTGCCGTCGTCATGGACGGTGCCGCGCTGGCGAGAAAGGTTCGCCACGAGGTCGCGGCACGCGCTGCGGGCTTCGCGGCGCGTACCGGCCGGCGTCCCGGCCTCGCGGTCGTGCAGGTCGGCGAGGACCGCGCCTCGAGCGTCTACGTGAGCTACAAGCGCAAGGCCTGCCAGGAGGCGGGTATCGAGTCCTTCGGACATGACCTGCCCGCGGCCACGGCGGAGTCGCAGCTGCTCGCGCTGATCGCGGAATTGAACCGCGACGAGCGGGTGGATGGCATCCTGGTGCAGCTGCCGCTGCCGGGCGGGTTGAGCCCGGATCGCATCATGGACGCCATCGATCCGCGCAAGGACGTCGACGGCTTTCACCCGGTCAACTTCGGGCTGCTGGCCCAGAAGCGCCCGCGTCTGCGACCGTGCACCCCCTACGGCGTCATCCGGCTGGCGCAGGAATACGGCATCGCGCTGCGCGGCGTGAAGGCCACGGTGGTCGGAGACTCCACCATCGTGGGTCGCCCGATGGCCATGGAGCTGCTGCTCGCCGAAGCGACGGTCACGGTCTGCCACATCGCCACGCGTGACCTGCGTGCGGACGTGGAGCGCGCCGAGGTGCTGGTGTCGGCGGTCGGCAAGGCCGGCCTGATCCGTGGCGACTGGATCCGCCCCGGCGCGGCCGTGTTCGACGTCGGCATCAGCTGGGCAGCCAACGGCAAGCTGTGCGGCGACGTCGAGTTCGAGCGCGCGGCCGAGCGGGCCGGCTGGATCACGCCCGTCCCCGGCGGCCTGGGCCCGATGACCATTGCCATGCTGCTGTCCAATACCATCGACGCGGCGTGCGCGCGCGCCGGGACCAGCTAGCGTCAATCCATCAGCGCCCCCGTCCACCAACCACCACCAGGCAACCCCTACTGCGAGTCACCCAACATGAGCACCAGCACCGCAACGGCCAAGGCAGTCCCGCAGAGCGACTGGGAGATTGCCAACGCCGCGCAACTGTGGCCCATCACGCGCATTGCACAGGAAAAGCTCGGGATTCCCGCCGACGCGGTCGAGCCCTATGGCCAGACCAAGGCGAAGATCAGCATGGCGTTCATCCGCAAGGTGCTGGCCGAACGGCGACCGGGGCGGCTGGTACTGGTCACGGCGATCAACCCGACGCCTGCCGGCGAGGGCAAGACCACCACGACGGTGGGGCTCGGCGATGCGCTCAACCGCATCGGCAAGCGCACGGCAATCTGCCTGCGCGAGGCGAGCCTGGGCCCGTGCTTCGGCATGAAGGGCGGCGCGGCCGGCGGTGGCCGCTCGCAGGTCGTGCCGATGGACGAGATCAACCTGCATTTCACCGGCGATATCCACGCCGTGACCGCCGCGAACAACCTGCTCGCGGCGCTGATCGACAACCACGTGTACTGGGGTAACTCCCTGGGCATCGATTCGCGTCGCGTGACCTGGCGGCGCTGTCTCGATATGAACGACCGCGCACTGCGCTCGATCGTTTCGTCCCTCGGCGGAGCCGCCAACGGCTATCCGCGCGAGGACGGGTTCGACATCACCGCGGCCAGCGAGATCATGGCGATCCTGTGCCTGGCGACCTCGCTGCAGGATCTGCAGCGCCGCCTGGCCAACATCGTGGTGGCCAGCACGCGCGACAAGAAGCCGGTGCGCGCCGGTGATCTCAAGGCCGAGGGCGCGCTGACCGCGCTGCTGAAGGATGCTCTCAAGCCCAATCTGGTACAGACGCTGGAGAACAATCCGGCCTTCGTGCACGGCGGACCGTTCGCCAACATCGCGCACGGCTGCAACTCCGTGATCGCCACTTCTCTCGCGCTGCGCCTGGCCGACTACACGGTCACCGAGTGCGGCTTCGGCGCGGACCTGGGCGCGGAGAAGTTCTTCGACATCAAGTGCCGCAAGGCCGGGCTGACGCCGGACGTCGCCGTGGTGGTCGCCAGCGTGCGCGCATTGAAGATGCACGGCGGAGCTCCCAAGGCCGAGCTCGCCACGCCGAACCCCTCGGCCGTCACCCGCGGCCTCGCCAATCTGCGCCGCCACCTGGACAACGTCGCGCGCTTCGGCGTGCCCGCGGTCGTGTGCATCAACCGCTTCGGCAGCGACACCGAGGCGGAGCTTGCCGCCGTCGTGGACGGTTGCGCCGCCGTGGGCGTCACGGCGGTGGTGTGCGAGCACTTTGCCAAGGGCGGCGCCGGGGCCGAGGCACTGGCCCGTGTCGTGGTGTCGACGGTCGAGAGCGGCAAGGCCGATTTCCGACCCCTCTACCCGGACGAGCTGCCGCTTGCCAAGAAGATCGAGACGATCGCCACGCAGATCTACGGCGCCGGCGAAGTCGTGATCCCCAAGCCGGTCGCCGATCGGCTCAAGGAGTTCGAGCAGCTGGGATTCGGCCGCCTGCCGGTGTGCATGGCCAAGACGCAGTACAGCTTCTCGGCCGATCCGGAGCTGCGCGGCGCCCCGAGCGGCTTCGCCCTGCCGGTCCGCGAGGTGCGCCTGTCGGCCGGCGCGGAGTTCGTGGTGGTCATCTGCGGGGAGATCATGACGATGCCGGGGCTGCCGCGTGCGCCCTCGGCCGAAGACATCCAGGTCAGCGCCGACGGCCTGATCTCCGGCCTGTCCTGAGGAATGTCCGGGGAGCGCGGACCAGCTGCGGAGGGCGCGACCGAGGCGCGCCACGCCATCATGGCGTTCCGGCGCGCCGAGCGCGAGCGGCTCCTGGCCGCGCGCCTCGACGTGCCGACGGCCGCGCATCGGGCCGCTACCGCGGCCATCGCCGAGCGCCTCGGGGCGGTGCTCGGAGCGTTGCATCCGGCGATCCTGGGGGCCTACTGGCCGATTCGGCGCGAGTTCAATCCCCTGCCGCTGCTGCAACAGTGCATCGCCGAGGGCATGCAGGTCGCACTGCCCACGATTCGCGTCAAGAAGGAGCCCCTGGAGTTCCGCCTCTGGCAGCCCGGTGCGCGCATGCAGGTGGGTGTCTACGACATCCCCTACCCGGCCGACGGCGCCGTCGTGCAGCCCGATACGCTGCTCATCCCCATGGTGGGCTTCGATGCCGCGGGGTTCCGACTCGGCTACGGCGGCGGCTACTACGACCGTACCGTGGCGACGCTGGTTCCGCGCCCGCGTCTGGTGGGAATCGCCTGCGAGCTGGCGCGCATCCCCACGATCCATCCGCTGGCGCACGACATCCGCATGGACTGTGTCGTCACCGAGGCCGCGACGCAAACCTTTTGATGCCGTCGAAGATCGAGTGCTCGTCCAGATGAGCCTCGGCAATGACATCCGCCTCCAGGCCCCCGGTCAGCCATTCGTCATGCCAGTCGGAGGTGAGGGAATATTCATCCGTCTGCGGGCCGAGATTGCGGATCGGCCACAGGCGGCGCGTGCCCGTGCTGATGACCATGGCGTCGCCATACGCCTCGGGTGGCAGTACCGCATGCCGATAGCCGGCGGGCTGGCGGTCGAACAGCTCTTCGCTGACCACGGCGATGATCTTGACGTTCAGGCCGGCCTGCTCGATGTGCGGCAGCTGCCTCACGAGATTCACGGTCGAGCTGCTGCCCTGCACGAGCACATAGCCCTGCCGCGGATGGCCGGCACTGAAGTCGCGGATCACGTATAAGCCCTTGGCGGCGGCCTTGAGATCCCGGTCCGCGAATCTGCTGCGATCGGATACCGGGAAGTCCGGGCGCGCAACCTCGATGGAAATGATCCCGACCCTGGGATCCCGCGCCGCGATTTCCGCCGCGGCGAAATAGCCCGGAGCCACATCATTGTAATCCCAGAAGTTCAGATGAATGGTCTGACCTCGCGGGAAAAGCTTCCACACCTGCGTGGCAAAGATGCCGAAGTGAGTGCGTCCGTCGGCCGCGGTTTCGGGCCCGGAATGGCCCGCCAGGATGTGCAGCACACCCATGCGAAATCTGCTGTCCTGATTCTGCTGGCTCCACACGCGCGCCGGCGTGTACATGAGCGGGGTGAATGCGCCATACGTTCCGCTGATCGCCCATAGCCCCGCGAATCGGGTCGGATCGAGGCTCGCGCTCTGGCTCACGAGGCCGATGGCCGTCGATACGTTCCCAGCCTCCTGGATGGCGGCCTTGACGCGCGTTCCCAGCGGGTTCGTGACCGGGTCGTAATGCCCCCAGAGGCTGCCGTGCTCGAGATTGATCGATTCGGACAGATCGGCCGCCAGCGTGATCATCCGATCACCGGTGACATAGTTCAGCCACCGGATGATTTCGGAGATTGCCCGGCGAGTGCCGGCGACTTCTCCGGGCTCACGGAACAGGCGAATGGAGAGCGGCTTTTCGGCGCCGGAGACCCGGTTGATCGCGGTGACCGTCCGCGATTCGGTGGGCAGGTTCGCCACGCGCAACCGCTCGTCGAGGAACGGATCCGTGCCGATATCGATCTGAACGGGGAAATCGTCCCGCACGCTGTCGCCGATCTCGACGAGGCGGTCCGCCAGCCAGTCTCCGAGCCCATGACGGTCGAGTACCGACATCACGACGTCGATATTGGTCTTGAACTGGATCAGCCGCTCACGCGGGTCGGTGACGGGACCCGCGCGAATGCCCTGAAACTGCACCCCGTATCGCTCCTCGAACGTCCTCGCCAGCGATACGAAGTAGTCCGAGTTCATCTTCATGCCGTAGGGGTGGCTCTGATAACTGACCACCTGGCGCTCGACCGGACAGGGCCAGTACCCCTTCGTCGTGCGGCCAATGACGATCATGGGTCGCCGGTCATCCGGATCCCATCGCTCCATGGCAGTCAGGGCGCCGATGATCTGCTCATAGTCATTGCCATCTTCCAGCTCGAAGACATTCCAGCCGTACGAGGTCCATTGTTTGACCAGGTCGTACCCGCTGAACTTCGCGGGGATGACTCCGCCGACCAGCACGTCATCGATGCCGGCGTTGTTGTGGGACAGCAGGATCCGCAGGCGCTTGCCCACCTGCAGCGCCAGGGCCTGGGTCTTGAGCTCCTGCGCATGACCTTCCGTCATGGCGAACTCACCCTCGAACGCGATGATCTTGAGGGACTGCGGTGCCCCGATCATGTCCCAGAACGCGGCCTTGCCCGCGGCCGTTGCAATGCCGACGCCGGAGGGGCCGCCATTCACGTCGTTGGTGACATCCGTGCTCTCGGCATGTCCGGCAAGGGCCTTGATGCCCCGCAGGCGCGCCTGCTCGAACAACGGATGACCGGCCAGGTCGCAGTCGCGTAACAGTGTCTCGAGCGCGCCTGCGCCGCGCCGGAACCCGAGGGCGTCGATCGGCAGAATGGCGACCTTCGGATCCACGTAATAGCGCCGGTCGCCCGTGAGCCGGTAGCGGCGTTCCAGCGCCTGCCCCAGGATCATCCACAACGCATACCCGGTCGGGATGTTATGCCCACCCGCCAGCATGAACTTATCGCCGAAGGGGTGCTTGGGTCGGCGATAGTCGTATCTCAGGCCACCCAGATCGGCCCCCGCCAGGTGTGCGCAGACGTTGTAAGGCGTATAGGCGAGCGGCCCGCCGAAATGACCCGTCTGCGCGTAATTGCCCAGCAGCACGATGGTCATGCAGGTCATGAAGCCCACGTCGTCGAGGCGCTGCTGCAGCGGGTCCGTCCGGCGCGGCTGTGCGGGTGAAGGCGTCGTGGACATATCTGCGCACCGCTGCAGCGGTGATCGCTCGTTGCCCTATCGCAGCGCGACGCGATCCAGCGGCACCAGCCGCATGCTCTCGGTCATCTCGCGCCAGCTCGTGCGCACGATCGGCCCGGCCCACTTACCGTGGGCGGCCGCCGCCGCCTGATCGCGCCACTCCTCGAGGAAGACGTACTGGTGCGCCGGGGCTGACGCAGCGCCCTGTGCCGCCGCCGCGGCCCCTGCCGGGCGTGCGGGTGCGACGGCGAACAGCTCGTAGACGAGGTTGCCATGGTCCTGATGCACGACGCGCTGCTTCATCTGTTGCAGCAGCTTGAGGAAGTCCTGCTCCCGGTCCGGCTTCACCGTCAGCTCGACCATCAGGATGAAGGGACGGTGCGCAGCCGCCGACGCAGGTGCTCCCGCCGGCGCCGCCGCCGGCGCATCCTGTGCGCAGCTCAACCCGGCGCCACCCAGCAGCAGCGAGCCCACCAGCAGCGCGCCACAGCCTGCCGCGCGTATCGAGGCACTGATTCTCATCGTATGCCCTCCGCCGTCATTCGCTCTCAAGGGTGAAGCATCCGGCCGACGCATCGGCATCGCTTCACTGACCGATCCTACCAGAACGGCCGGTTCTGCGACCGTGTTACGATCGCCGCGCCGATGCCGCCAAACGATCCCTTCGAGGCGCTGCCGGCTCTGTTCGAGTCGGAGGGCATTCCCGTCGCTCAGGCCAGAGCGCTGCGTCCCTACTATGCACAGCTGCTCGCCGACGTGCTGGCGCTGCGCGAGCGTCGCAGCGGGCAGGCGCCGGTGGTCGGCATCTGCGGCGCCCAGGGCTCGGGTAAGACACTCCTGGCACGCGTGCTGCGGGAAGCGCTGCAGCGTGGGGCGGGTCTGGCGGTGGCGGTGCTGTCGCTCGATGACCTGTATCTGCCTTCGCATGAGCGAGTGCGGCTGGCGGCACAGGTACACCCGCTGCTGCGCACGCGCGGAGTGCCGGGCACGCACGACGTGCGGCTCGGCGTGCAGGTCATCGAGCAGCTGCGGCGGGCGCCGCCCGGCGCCCTCACGCGGCTGCCGCGCTTCGACAAGCTGGTGGACGAGCCCCGCCCGGCTGCGCAGTGGGAGACGTTCACGGGCAAGGCGGACGTGGTGCTGTTCGAGGGTTGGTGCGTGGGGGCGCAGCCGCAGCTGCCCGCCGCGCTGTCGCAGCCTGTGAATGAGCTCGAGCGCGAGCTGGATGCCGACAGCCGCTGGCGCGGGTATGTCAACGCACAGCTGCAAGGTCCCTATCGCGAACTGTTCGCCCTGCTCGATCGGCTGGTCATGCTGCGCGCCCCGGGATTCGACGTGGTGTTCCGCTGGCGACGCGAGCAGGAGCACAAGCTCGCGGCGCGCGCTGCGATCGTCGAGCCCCCGCCCACCGGACGCGCCGGGGCCGCGGCCGGCGTCGCGGGCTTGCCGCACGTGATGAGCGATGCCGAGCTTGGGCGCTTCATCATGCATTACGAGCGTCTCTCGCGGCACATCCTCGAGGAGATGCCGTCGCGCGCCGACGTACTCGTCACCCTCGACGCTCAGCGGCGCATCCTCTCCCTGCAGCGCCGCTGAGCCGACACGAGCCGAACCGACACGCGCCGCCATCGTCCGGGCTCGTGCCTCGGGCCGCGGGCGCAGTCGGCCCCCCAGCCAGCCGCCGCGGCGGTACACTGGGCGCATGAGCGGCCTGGCGCACGTGCATGCATCCGAGGTGGTGGGCGCCATAAGCATCGCGAGCGGTCTGCTGATGCTGTGGCTGGGCCGGGTGCCGGGGCGATCGCACGGGCCCTCGGCGTCCCTGCAGATGCAATCGCAGCGGACGCGGGCGGACCGGCAGGTGCTGCTGTCGCTGTGTGGCGTGGTGCTGGTCGCGATCGGGGCACTGCTCGCGCGTGCCACATCGGGCGTGCAACCCACCGGCTGCTCGTTCCAACTATCCGCAGATCAGCGCGACGCCTCCCTGCCCCGCTGCTTCCACGGCGCTGCGCGCCGTGCCGCGCCCTGAGGAACCTGTCGCGATGCCCGCTTGAGCTCGCCCGCCGTCCGTAACACACCCCTGGAACGGCGCCTGTCGGCGGCGCTGCAGGGCGAAGTCGCGTTCGACGCCTTCACCCGCGGACGCTACGCCACGGATGCATCGATCTATCAGATCATGCCGGCCGGCGTGGTCTTCCCGCGCACGGCCACCGACGTAGAGGCGGTGGTGAAGATCGCGGCCGAGCATGGCGTGAGCGTCATCGCCCGCGGCGCGGGCACGTCTCAGAACGGCCAGCCTCTGGGCGCGGGACTGATCGTGGACTTCAGCCGTCACCTGCACGCCGTGAAACACTACGATCCGCTGGCCGGCGAGGTGGTCGTCGAGCCCGGTCTCGTGCTCGAGCGGCTCAACGCAAGGCTGCGGGCCGACGGCCTTTTCTTTCCGGTCGAGCCGTCCACGGCGTCGCGCTGCACGCTCGGCGGCATGACCGGCAACAACTCCTGCGGCGCGCGCTCCCTGCGTTACGGCAAGATGGTCGACAACGTCAGCGCCGTGGCGGGCCTGCTGGCCGACGGGCAGACGTTTCGATTCACGCAACCTCCCGCCGGAGCGCCGCGCCCGGCCGCGACCGTGAGCCCGGCTACGTCCGTGGGCGCGGCTACGTCCGTGGGCCCGGCCGCGCCGGCGGCCGGTGGACAGCGCATCCAGCAGCTGACGCAGCGCCTGCTGGCGCTCGCGGCGGCAGAGCGCGAGGAGGTCGAGCGCCGCTTCCCGAAGCTGCAGCGTCGCGTCGGTGGCTACAACCTCGATGAGCTGCTGCGCCCGGCACCCAATCTGCCGGGCCTGCTGGTCGGCTCCGAGGGCACGCTCGCGCTGTTCAGCGAGCTGCATCTGAAGCTCGCGCGGCTGCCGGCCCATCGCGTGCTCGGGGTCTGCCATTTCCCGACGTTTCGCGACAGCATGCAGATCACGCAGCACATCGTGCAGCTGGGCCCCACCGCGGTCGAGCTCATGGACGACACGGTGCTGTCTCTCGGCGCACAGCTGCCGCTGTTTCAGCGCACGCTCGCCGAGGTGGTGCGCGGGCAGCCGCGCGCGCTGCTGCTGGTGGAGTTTGCCGGCGAGCAGCTGCCGCCGCTCGAACAGCAGCTGCGCCGGCTGGGCGAGTGTCTGTCCGATCACGGGTTCGCCGATGCGCTCCTGCCCATCACCGAGGCGGCGCGCCAGCGCCGCGTCTGGGAGATGCGCGAGGCGTGCCTCAATGTCGTGGTTTCGATGAAGGGCGATGGCAAGCCCGTCTCCTTCATCGAAGATTGCGCCGTGCCGCTCCAGTCCCTGGCGGCGTACACCGACGCGATCAATGAGCTGTTCGCCCGTCACGGCACGCGCGGCACCTGGTATGCACATGCCTCGGTCGGCTGTCTGCACGTGCGCCCGATCCTGAACGTCAAACAACAGGAGGACGTTCGCAAGATGCGCTCGATCGCCGAGGCGGCGTGCGAGCTCGTCAGGAACTTCCACGGCGCGTATTCGGGCGAGCATGGCGATGGCATCTCGCGCTCCGAATTCATCGCACCGACCTTCGGCGCGCGCCTGACGCGCGCCTTCGAGGCGGTCAAGGAGCAGTTCGATCCGCGCGGCCAGCTCAACCCCGGCAAGCTGGTGCGCCCCTATCGCATGGACGACCGCTCGCTGATGCGCTATCCGGAGGGCTACCGCACCGCCGAGCCGGCACGCGCGGCGCTCGACTGGTCCGAATGGGGCGGTTTCGGCGGCGCCGTTGAGATGTGCAACAACAACGGCGCGTGTCGGCAGTTCGCGAACGGCACGATGTGCCCTTCCTACCGCGCGACCCGCGATGAACAGCACAGCACGCGCGGCCGCGCCAATACGCTGCGGCTCGCGATCTCCGGGCAGCTCGGTCCCGGCGCCTTCACGGCGCCGCAGATGAAGGCCACGCTCGAGCTGTGCGTGTCGTGCAAGGGATGCCGGCGCGAGTGTCCGACCGGCGTCGACATGGCGCGCATGAAGATCGAGTTCCTGCATCACTACTACGCGCGGCATCGACGCCCGCTGCGCGAGCGGCTGATCGGCCACCTGCCGCGCTACGCACCGCTGGCCGCGGCGCTCGCTCCGCTCAGCAATGTGCGCGATGCGATCCCCGGATTGGCCTGGCTCAGCGAGAAGCTGCTGGGACTGAGCGCGCAGCGCACCCTCCCTGCCTGGCGCAGGCCCTGGCGCGCAGCCAGCTCGGCAGACGGCTCCGCAGCCAGCTCCGCGGGCAGCTCCGCGGCCGGCGCAGGCATGGACCTGGTGTTGTTCGCCGACACCTTCAACCGTTATTTCGAGCCGGAGAACCTGCGCGCCGCCGGACGCGTGCTGCAGGCGGCCGGCTATCGAGTGCATCATCCGCGCGCGGACGGCGCCCGGGCGCTGTGCTGCGGACGGACCTATCTGGCCGTGGGGGACATCGACAATGCGCGACGCGAGGCACGGCGTACGCTCGCGGCCCTGCAGCCCTGGATCGCGCGCGGCGCGCGCGTGGTGGGTCTGGAGCCTTCCTGTCTGCTGAGCTTTCGCGATGAGTACGCGGCGCTGCTGCCGGCGGCCGAAGTGCGCCCGCTGTCGCGCAACGCCCTGCTGTTCGAAGAGCTCCTCGAGGCCGATCTGCGCGCCGGAATGATCGAGCTCGCGTTCTCCGGGCAGCACGGGCGCGTGGCCCATCTGCACGGACATTGCCACCAGAAAGCCTTCGATGCGATGGGAGCCGTGGAGAGTCTGCTCGGGCGTGTGCCCGGCCTGACGGTCAAGCCCATCGAGTCCAGCTGCTGCGGGATGGCCGGTGCCTTTGGCTACGCGGCCGAAACTGCGGCGGTCTCGCGCGCGATGGCGGAGCTGTCGCTGTTGCCGGCGCTACGCGCGGCCGGCAGCGACGACCTCGTGGTCGCCGACGGCACGAGCTGCCGGCACCAGATCCGCGACTGCCTGGGGCGCGAGGCCCAGCACGTGGCGCGCGTGCTGGCGTCGGCGCTCCGCGGAGCGCGGACGGGAGACGCGGCCGCGGACCGTTGATGCGAGCTCGGTTGGCTCGGTGAGCCCGGCCGGCTCAGCGCTTGCTCTTCCCCCACAGCCGATCGGAGGCGATCGCCGCACCGTCCGACAGGCTCTTGAGTTTCAGCCACGCGACCTTCGGATCGCAGCCCGACCAGCCGACGAACGTCCCGAACCCGCAGTCCGTGCCCGCGAGCACGTTCTCCCTGCCGATGATATTGGCGAAGCGTTCCAGGCGCTGCGCGATCAGGCGCGGATGCTCGACGTGATTGGTCAGCACGTCGATGACGCCTACGATCAGCCCCTTGCCGTCGGGCAGCTTGTGATCCTGCCAGACCTCCCACTCGTGCTCGTGGCGCGGATTGGCGGCCTCGACGTACAGGAAACCGGCCTTGGTCTTGAGCACCGGTTCGATCAGCTCCTTGAGCTCGATATCGTGATGGTGGGGACCCGCATAGTTTCCCCAGCACAGGTGCAGCCGGATCTTCTCGGCAGGCAGGCCCTTGATGGCCTCGTTCATGGCTTCGATGGCGGCGGGCACGTGATCGCGCACCGCCTTGGTGCCGGCGTTGCCGGCGTAGCTGTGCGAGTTCATCGGCAGATCCGGTGCATCGAGCTGCAGGTTGAAACCGGCGGCGATGATCGCCTTGTATTCGTGCGCCATCGCCCTGGCGGCCGCCTGCAGATATTCGGCGTCGCTCTTGTAGTACTTGTTCGGGAAGTTGAACAGCATCTGCCCGGGGGTGACCGACGGAATGAAGGCGCCGTCCGGATCACGCCCGTTGAGCGCCGCCTTCAGGTTGTCGATGTCGCGCTTGACTGCGTCGGGATCCTTCAGCTCGATCGGTCCCTCGACGTTCGGCAGCTGCAGATGCGCACCACCCTCGTTGGCGAAGATCTTCTTCACGATCTCGGGGAAGTCACCCAGATCGGTGGCCACGAAGCCCGCGGCTTTGCCGAAGCCCGAGTAGCGCTGTACCACGTAATTGCTGAAGCCGAACTTGCTCATCTCACCGTCGCTGATGACGTCGACGCCCGCTTCCTTCTGCATCTGGACCATCTCGGCAACGGCGCTCCTGATGCGCGCGCGGAACCTGTCCTGTTCCGGCGGCTTGCCGTCGATCGCATCCCACATCATCCGTGTCAGATCGTCAGGTCGCGGCAGACTGCCGGCGTGAGTGGTCAGAATCCGATCCACACTGCGTTTCATGATCCTCTGGCTCCTTGATGTATCAACCGGCCGCGCGCACCGCGTGAGCCGGCTGCTGCAGCTGATCGCGCACCCATTCCAGCTCGCGGGTGACGTAATCGACGATATCTCCGGTTTTCAGATGCTCGGGCAGCACGTCCCAGGTGTATGTCTCGATCTCCAGCTGTGCGCTCAGCGGCCGCGCCCGGTGAAACGCCAGCGCCTCCTCGATCGCGAAGCGCGTGGTCCTGAAGTGCTCGCCGAGGCGCTCCAGGAACACCGGTACGTGAAAATGCGTGCGCCACTCGCGCTTGCCCGAAGGGTCCTTTTCGAACGCGGCGAAGGCATCCTCCAGATTGGTAAAGCGCGTGAGCACCCCGTCGCGCCGCTGCACCGTCTGCGTCAGATAGATGGAGTCCGCATACTCGCGCAGCGCCTCGACCACCTCCGGCGTCACCTCCGGGATCTGCATCGCCGCGGCTTCCTGCAGCTTGAACACCGGGATGTCGTGGTCCACCAGGCTCTGCAGCGAAGCGGCGATGTTCTCGAACTCCACCGCCTGGTGACAGATGTCGTAGACGGTGCCGACGTGCCGGCGCAGCACCTCACGCGCCTGCGCCGCGCTGCCGCCCAGCTCGCGTGCCAGCTCGGCGATCGACTGCTCGTTGCGCAGCGAGCCATTGAAGAACGCCACGGTCTCCTCGGTGGTCTCCAGAAAGCACAGCGGCTCGGGCTCCAGCGCCAGCGTCACGGTGCGGCCGGTGCGCTCGCGCAGGCGGTGCAGGTGCACGGCCAGGTGACGCACGTTGGCCGCATAGCTGGCCACGACACCGGCGTCGGTGACGCGTGGCTTGAACCCGAGCGGCGGGCTCTGGATCGAGGGATTGACGAACGGTGGACAGACCTCGGCGAGAATATCCGCGACCTGCTTGGTGTACTCCACGCGCTGCGCGGTACGCCAGTCCGGCTCGTACACCTGTTCCTTGACGATGGTGTTTTTGAAAGGCCCATACGGGAACGCATTGACCGTGTACAGATACATATCATGGTCGTCGAGGAAGCTCTTGAGCTTGCGGCGCTCGGCGGGATCGCGCGTCAGCGCCGCCGCGGAAGCGGCCGAGAGCCGCAGTGAGACTCCGAATGGCGTCTGCGGCGCGATACGCGCCTTCACCTTGGGAACATAGGTCGTGAGGCTGTGCCAGATTTCGGGCCAGGTGTCGCCCGGATGCACCAGCGTCGAGTAGGTCAACTGTCCGAATTTACCGAGGTCCACCGTTCGTCTCCTGCGGCTTCTAGGCCACGCTCTCGTACTTTCCGGATCTCGCCGAGACCAGCACGGCCTCGGTGACCGCCACGCCGTGCAGCATCTGCTCGGGTGGAATCGGGAACGGCGCGCCTCCCTGGGCGGCCGTCGCAAACGCATCGAGCTCGGCGCGATTGACGTCGAAGGCGGGCACATCGAGTGACTGCGCATCGCCCTTGATCGGCTGCAGCAGATAGCTGCCGAACAGGCCGCTGCGGCGCTGCTCGGAGGACTGGCCCGCCACGTGGACGGCCCCACCCAGCAGCGCCATCGCCTTGGAACCGTAGACCTGGAAGCGGAAACTGCCGGCGGTCGACATCATCGTGGCAAGGTAGGCCGTCGGACCCGCCTTCAGGCGAAACAGCATGGAGGTGGTGTCATCGTTCGGCCCGCTCGCTGCCCGTCGCAGGCTCTGGCAGTAAACACCCTCGATCTGTCCGAACAGATCGATCAGCCCGTCGATCGCGTGCACGCCCATCGGCAGCAGCCCGCCGCACGGAGCCTCTGCCGGCTGGGCGCGCCACGCATCGTGGCTCATCAGCAGCGCATTGGGGCCGCTCATGGTGCATTCCGCATGACAGATAATCCCCAGCTCGCCGGCCGCGATGCGGCGCTTGAGGTCCACCCAGGAAGGATGGAAGCGACGGTTGTAGCCCAGCGCCAGCGTCACGCCGGCACGCTGCACGGCCGTCAGCGCCTCCTGCGCCGCGCTCTTGCTCGCCGACAGCGGCTTCTCGCAGAACACGTGTTTGCCGGCCCGGGCGCATTGAATGATCTGCTCGGGATGACCGGCCGGCGGGGTGGCGAGCACGATGGCGTCCACGTCGCGATCCGCCGTGAGCTCCTCGAGGCTGCCGGTGAGGCGGATACCGTACTTGGTGGCGAGCTCCTGGTCGTGTGCTGAGCGCTTGCGCGTGGCAGCGGCAACGAAGCGGATCAGCGGACTGTCGCGCACGGCATCGATCAGCGTGCCGCCCCACCACCCCAACCCGACAATCGCGGCCCTCAACTGCGCCATGGCGATCACTCCGTACCGGGGTTTGAATTCTCGCAGCGCGACGCGGCGGCGCCGGCAGCTGGGAACGCGAAGGATAGCACATCCATTATCATTGAACCTTCAGCTGACCGCCGGCACCGGTGGCGGGCGCGCCCGGCCGCAGCGGCACGGGGCGCCACCGCAATGACCGCTCGCGCGCTCAGACCGCGGCAGTAGATCTCAGGGCGTCCGGATCGGCCTCGTTCCACACCGGACGACGCGCCGAAAGGCCGGAGGCGACCTGCTGCAGATGATCCATCGCCGCCTGAACACCTCCCGGCCGATAGGCGATGTGGGCCGTCTTCAGCCCCATCTCGACGCCGGCGAGCGTGCCGATCACGATGAGATCATGAAAATCGCCGATGTGTCCGATGCGGAACACTTTGTCGGCCACCTTGCCGAGACCCGCGCCCAGCGACAGGTTACTGGCCGTCAGGATCATCGAGCGCAGCTGATCGGCCGAGTGTCCCTCGGGCACGCGCACTGCCGTGACGACCGGGGAATACTCCGCCGGCACGCGGCACTGCAGATCCAGGCCCCAATGCTGCACGCAACGCCGCGTCGCCTCGCCGGCGCGACGGTGCCGCGCGAACACCTGCTCGAGGCCCTCCTCGTGCAGCAGCTGGATCGCCACGCGCAGCGCCTGCAGTAGATTGGTATTGGGCGTGTAGGGGAAGTAGCCGCCCTCGTTGGAGCCGAGCATGTCCTGCCAATCCCAGTAGGAGCGCGGCAGGCGCGCGCTGCGGTTGGCGGCAAGGGCCTTGCCCGAAATCGCGGTAAACGCCAGGCCCGGCGGCAGCATCAGGCCCTTCTGTGAGCCGCTGATGGTGACGTCCACCCCCCAGTCGTCATGCCGGTAGTCCACCGATCCGAGCGAGGAGACCGCATCGACCATCAGCAGAGCCGGGTGATGGGCTGCGTCGATCGCCGCGCGCACCGCCGCCACACCCGAGAGCACCCCGGTGGCGGTTTCGTTGTGAACCACGGCGACCGCCTTGATCCGCTGCTCGCGATCCTCTGCCAGGCGCGCCCCGATCGCCGCGGCATCCACGCCCGAGCGCCAGTCGCCGGGCAGATAGTCGACCTGCAGGCCGAGCCGCTGCGCCACGCGCTGCCACAGCGCCGAGAACTGCCCGGTCTCGTACATCAGCACCCGATCGCCGGGCGAAAGCGTGTTCACCAGCGCCGCCTCCCAGGCCCCGGTGGCCGATGAGGAATAGATGATGACGGGCTGGGTGGTGCGGAAGATCGACTTGATGGCATCGAGTACTTCGCGACCCAGCCTGGCGAATTCGGGGCCGCGGTGATCGATCGTCGGCAAGGCCAGCGCCTGCAGCACCGCGACCGGACTGTTGGTCGGCCCGGGTACCTGCAGGAAATGTCGACCCGGCTGGTAGGGCATGGCTGGACTCCGTAGGGGGAAGCGGCAATTCTAACCGGTTTTGCGCGCATCGTCTGCGGAGCTTCTGCCAGGCTCGCGTCTGTCGGGCTCGCGGAGACTCTAGAAGTCCTTGCGGAAGCGCACGCCGACCTGCATCGGGTTGCCGTAGTAGACGTCGCTGCCGCCGAAGTCGCCCGAGATGTACACCTGGTTGGTGAAGTTCGTTATGAAGGCCTCCGCGTCCCACTGGCCCTTATCGTACGTGAGGTATGCATTCCACAGACGGCGCGCGCCCAGCTCGTAGTACGGGATCTGGAAAATCGAGCCATACATCGTCCCCGTGTAGTTGTACTGGATCTTCGGATCGAGCGTGCCGCCGCCGAGCGCAATGCCATAGTCCAGCGTCACGCCACCGGAGAACTCGGGTGCGAACGGGTTCGGCTCGCCGGAGAGGTTCACCAGGTACGGGTTGAAGTTGAAGCAATTGGCCTGCCCGGGCCCCACCGTGGTTCCGCCAGGTCCCGTGCACTGCCCCTTGTTCGCCGCCGACCCTGGCAACGCATAGGTCGCAACCGTCGTGATGGCGCCGAGTGACGACTTCTCGAATGCGCCCGTCACGGTGAGACCGAAGCCTGCCTCGCGCACGGTCCACGTCGTCTCGATGCCCCTGAGGTGCGAGGTGCCGAGGTTGCCGGTGCCGGACGTTCCGGTACTGGTGTCATAGACGGTCTGCTGCATGTTCTGGTAGATCATCCAGTAACCGCCCAGTGAGCCCTGCAGGTGGCCGTCGAGCTGCGTCGTCTTCCAGCCCACCTCGTAGTCACTGACGTGCTCGGGCAGGTAGGGTGCCGACGTGCCGGCGACGTAACCGCCGGGGGTGTAGCCGCGCGCGTAGAACACATAGAAGAACTGCCCCTGCGCCGGACTCCAGTTCAGCGTCACCTTGCCGGTCGGCACCGTGTCCTTGAATCCGCTGTTGGTCGGCAGGTTCACGCAGCCATAGCCCGCCAGCAGCGCGGGCGCTTCCGTGCACGGGTGCGTCGTGGGGCTCAGCGTGCTCTCCTCGACCTGATCGATGGGCCCGCGCGCATAGTTGTTGTCCCAGTTATCGCGCACCCCGACCTGCAGCTGCCACGCCGGCGTGAACTGATAGCTCGCCCGATAGAACACACCCACCATGCGCTGGACCGTGAGGGTATTGCTCGCGACGATCTCCGGGTCTGTCAGTGAATAGGGCGAGGTCGAGGTGATGCTGGTGTCGTCCACCCCCGACCAGCGCGCGAACCAGGACACCCCGCCGATCCAGGTGAACTTCCCGCTGCTGGGCGACAGGAAATCGAACTCCTGGCTGTAGTAGTCATCCTTTGGAACGTATTCGTAGCCCACGCCCGAAGTCGCCAGGTCGCAGGCACAGCTCAACGACAGATCGTTCCACTGTTGCTGCTGGAAACCCGTGATCGACGTGATCTGTATGCCGTCGGGCAGCGTGTACTGCAGATGCAGGCCGTCACGATAGTCGGTGAACGGCTCTCCCAGTGCCGGGAGCCGCTCGTAGATCGAGCTCGCCTGGCCTGCGGAATCGCCGCCCCAGCCGTAATTGATCACGAACGGGATATGCGTGGAATAGGGATAGAACTCCGAGTAGCAGGTGCCTCCGGGACCGGCGGGCGTGACGCCGCCGGGCGCGATCGCATCGGGACAGCCGTTGGCGATCGCTTTCGCCGGCAGGGTGAAGGGAACCTGATTGGGCTCTCCCGAGAGCGCCCCCGGGTTCGAGGAGTTGTACTCTATCTTCAGCAGCGCCTGGAAGTTGTCGAGCGGCTTCCAGAGCAGGCTCAGGCGCATGTTCTTGTCATCCACCGAACCCGGGTCCTGTATGGGGAAGGTACCGTTGCCGCCCGGAGAATCAGGGGTCACCAGCGAGCCGATATCGCGGTAGAAACTGCCCATCGTCTCCTCGTTGAAGGCCAGACGCGCCGCGAACGTATCCGTGACCGGCGCGTTCAGCGCGCCGTCGATCCGCTTGTCGCTGTAATTGCCGACCTCCATTTCCAGATAGCCATTGTTGCCGTTGAAGGTCGGATTGGCCGAGTTCAGCTCTATCGCGCCACCGGTGGAGCTGAAGCCGATGAAGTCGCCCTGCGGGCCGCGCAGCACTTCGACATCGCTCATGTCGAAGAACGGATCGGTCGTGTCGTGGATGCCCTGCAGGAACAGCCCGTCCCGGATCGTCGCGACGCCCGGGGTCTCGGCCACGGAGAACTGATCGTTGCCGATGCCGCGAATGTTCGGGGCGGTATAGGCCAGGCCGATGTTGGAGACCTGCAGACCCGGCTCGGTGGTCTGCAGGTCGATGATCTCCCTCTGATTCTGCGACTCCAGCGTGTTGCTCGAGATCGCCTCCATCGAGATCGGCGTGGTCTGAATGTCGGTGGCGCGCTTCTCGGCCGTCACCACGACTTCCTGCAGTGTGCCCGTGGCGGCGCTGTTCTGCCCGCTCTGTGCGGTCTGATCCCCGGCGCCCTGCTGGCCGGCCTGAGCATCGGCCGGTGCCGCCGCGTCGCCGGCCGCCTGGGCCAGGACGCCTGACGGCAACCATGCCGCCACGGCCAACCCCGCGGCCGCTGATAGGATGATCGAGGACCTGAGACTGAGTCTTGAAGCTCTGAATTTTTTTCCAGCCACTTTATTCTCCCTATGTCGTCAGGCGACAACCAAGGCAGCACGGTTGTCATCAACGCTACATGGATTTGGCGAAGCCTCGCTGATGTCCCCCTTGTGTTGTGTGCCCGCATCGAACCGGGCGGTGCTGTATATTCCGCGTTGGCTTATATACCACCGGCATCGGACAAAAGGCCCCGCCTCGCGGCATACAAATCAATCTGGAACGAGTCCTACTTTCCGGGACGACTTCGCTGACAGTCAGTGCCCGAGCGGCGCAGTTCCGTGCAAGGATTCGACTACACTGATCATCGGACAAGGCCGATACCGCCAACCCATGATTCGAGAGGTCAAGATGAAGATGCGACCCAGGCCACGCCTCGCGAGACTACTGAGGCACGCGGTGATGGCGTCATCGGTCGTGGCCGCCGCGACCGTCGCACTGGCGGCGGATGCTCCACAGCACTGGCTCTCGTCACGCTCCACCTCATGGGTGACGGACGGCCAGGTTCACTCGTTCCCACTGCCCCACGCGCGCAGCGCCCCCACCACGATCGCGATCGCGGCCGACGGCCGCGTGTGGTTCACGGAAAGCAGCGCTAACCGCATCGGCCGCATGAACCCGGACGGCAGCCACCTGGTGGAGTTCGAGCTGCCGCATCCGGCGAGCTCGCCGCGCATCATTGCACGGGGCGCCGACGGCAACATGTGGTTCTCGGAGCATGCGGGCAACCGCATGGGGCGCATCACGCCGGACGGAACAATTTCCGAATTCGACATTTCGACGCCGGCCAGCCAGCCGCGCGCCATCGCGCTGGGCGCCGACGGCAACATCTGGTTTGGTATGTTCGCCGCCGGAAAGATCGGTCGCGTTACACCCGCGGGTGTCGTCAGCGAGTTCCCGATCCCGACTCCAGACAGCGGTCCGCGGGCGCTCGCGGCGGGACCCGACGGCAACATCTGGTTTTCGGAGTACCGGACCGACAGGATTGGCCGCATCACGCCCCAGGGCCGGGTCACCGAGTTCACCCTGCCACGGCCGAATTCCGGTCCGGGAGACATCACGGCGGGCGCGGACGGGGCGATGTGGTTCGTAGAGCTGTCCGGAGGCATGGACGGCCAGTTCACGAACGGCAAGCGGATCGGCCGCATCACGATGAGCGGGTCGATCACCGAATTTGCGATGCCTGCACAGGGGCCCTCGCCGATCAACATCGCCGTAGGACCGGACCGCAACGTCTGGTATTCGCGCGGCGGCAAGCTCGGTCGGGTCACGCCCCGCGGCGAAATCACCGAGTTTTCCGCCGGTGACGGCGCACTGGCGGTGGGGTTATCGGCCGGCAGTGACCGGCAGCCGCCGACCCGGCTGGTCAACCGCCTCTGGTTCACCGACGCCAGGGGAAATCAGATCAGCTATCTGCAGTTCGCACCGCGGTGAGCGCGGTTTGGGACTAGGGGTAGGCTATCGTCCAATAGAGACCGGCGGTGCCGTGCATGGGCGTACCCACGGTGTTCACATGATCCGGGCTGTCGCTCAACACCATGTTGAAGATGTCGTTCCCGTTCATGTCCCCGGGCTTCTGATCACCGGCGTACGTATACAACGCGTAACCCTGATACACCCACTGCCGGGTGCCATCCGGCCGCGCCACGCTGTCCCAGTAGCCGTCCGGTTGAGCATTGGCAGGAGCCAAAAATGGATGCCACGACTTCAGGCAGTCGCCCTCGCAGCCGCTGATTCCGATATTCCTGCCGATCCCCGGCCTGATCGGAACGCCATGTCGCAGACTCTGACCCCCTCCGGTATCCAGGGCTACGCCGTCGCGTCGATACAGGGTCAGACCCGCCGCGGTCGCCAGCACCCTGCCGCGGTCAAGGGTCTGCTCAAAACGGACGTCGGGCGGCAGGTAGAACGACACCGCCAACGCCGCATCCCAATCCTTGCTCAAGCCGACGCCGTTCGCGTCACCGGGAGTCAGGTCCCCGGCAAACGTAAACAGCGGCTTACCCCTGAAGGTCCACTGCCGGATGCCGTCGCTTCTATCGATGATTGACCAGTCGCCGATGGGTTGCGCCAGTTCAGGGGCGGCCAGCGGCTTCCACTGGGTCTGATCCGCCAGGCCCACGACCGCTCTCGCACCTCCGCGCCCTTCATAGGCGTAGAGCGTCATACCCTCCTGATTGACGAGGGCCAGCCCGTTGGCGTCTCCGACCTCCTTGATTGCGATGCCCTCCGGCATCGGGATACCGCTCACCGGAAACACCAGAGCCGGATGCCATCCCGAAGGTTGCTGCGGGCCGTCACCCCCGCGCTGACGCGCCAGATACCCGACGAACTGACGCAGGTGCTGCGGGCTGATGCCGAACACCGAGCCGATGTCGGTGTCGCGGACGAATGTATAGACAGGCTCGCCCTTGTACTGCCATTGCCTCGTGCCGTCCGGACGTCTGAATGTGCTCCAGTCTCCAATCGGCCTCGCAGAACGGGGCGCCAGCGTGGGGCGCCAGAATTTCGCGCAGGCGCCGGTGCACCGTGACTGGTCCCGCGAGTCCTTGTCGTAGGTATAAAGCGTCATCCCCGCGGCGTCCGCAAACGCAATCTGCGTTCGCGGCACCTCGGTGAGCAGCGCCTCCATTCCATAGCCCTGGGCTCTGCCCAGTGGTTGCAGCGTGATACCCGGTGGCGTTGCGACTGCAACATCGCCGGATGCCGCCAGACTGGGCAGCACGCATCCGAACGTGCCGATTGCCGCCAGCGCGACTACGCCGCCCGCTTTGACAGCTCCACGCTGTGTCATCACCCGCTCCTCCGGCACCTCAAGCGAGCAGCTCGCTGAACGGCTTGGTCGTGTGATTGGACATCGTTCCCCAGCTGCTGAGCGGCAGCCCGATCGCCTGCATGACCGTCAACCCCACCCGGGCGACGGTGTCGCCCGGTGCGGTGAGGTGATAGCCCGTCTTCAGCTTGCCGTTGGCGCCGCCCGCGGTCAGCAGCGGAATGTTCGTCAGCGTATGCAGTCGCGCATAGCCGTGATCGGTCGAACAGTAGATGACCGTGCGGTCCAGCAATGTCCTCGGACCCTCGCGAACGCTGTTCAGCTGTGTGAGCAGGTCGGAGAAACAGTCCAAAAATCTCGCCATGTACCAGGTGACCTCGGGCTGATAGCCGAGTTGCGCGTCGACCGGCTCTTCGTGCGTATCGATATGGAAGGTGGCCTCGCTGCCGACCTTATGCACCGACGACGCCCCCATGGTTCCAACGGCGTTGAAGACACGGGTCTGGCCGCACGCCAGCGCATGCGCAATGAGTCCCGTGAACAGCTTGCCGTTCGTCATCACCAGGTCAATGGCCTGGCCATGGGGCCCGTCCCCAGGAGCCGTGGGCTTCGAACAGGCGACCATCGGCATCGGTTTCTGCAGCTGCACGTCGAGCTCGTGCTCGAGCTGACGCAGCGACGTGAAGTACTCATCCAAACGCGCCCGGTCGGCTGTCCCCAGGCTATTGACGAGGCTGGCACGCTGATCGGAAACGGTCGACAGGACACTGCGCTCCAGCATGACGGACGGATCGGGTGTGAAAGTCGCGGAATTCGGGTCCACGAAGCTCGGACCGAAAATTTTCTGATACAGCGCCAGCGGGGACACTTCCGACGCGTTCACGGAGCTGGAGCTGCGGCGGCTCCAACTCGAGGGAACGCCCTCGTAGGACACCTCTATCGAGCGGAAGCGCGTCCTGCTCCCGATCGTGTCCGCGACCAGCTGGTCGATACTCGGAACGTCGATATCCTGGCCTACCGGGATCGAGCCCGTCGTGCAGATCTGTGCACCCGTCTCGTGGGTCGCCAATGGGCGCCCATCCAGGAAGGTCTGCATGCCGCTGAAGACGTTGATCTTGTCCTTGAAGGGATCGAGCACTTTCAGCTGGGGCTTCATCTCGTAATGCGACCCGACCAGCGTGGGTTCCCAGAATCCCGGGTTGTACCCCATGGCGGCGAACCACGTACCGAAGCACACCGGCAGCGGCGCCCCGTCGGCGAGAGCGGTGCCATTGTCGTTGAGGAAACAATCCAGGAGCGGCAGCCCGACGCTGATCGCCGCGCCGCCCAGCATGCCGCGCAGCACTCTCCTACGATTGACTTTGGTACTCATTGGCCACTCTCTCCAAACCCGCCTGAATTCCCGGTGTCCCGGAACGACTACTTCGCGGCGGATGCCACCGTGGTATGCACCGCGGCACCCTTCCATTCGACCCGATAAAGCTCGTCACTGGTCGCGATCTCGCGCAGCAATGCGGGAAGGCGATAGTGATCGGCGATGAAATCCGTCTTCAACTGCTTGACCCACTGAACTTCGTCCCCGGCCGGGGCCCGGCCCAACGCGTACTCCGCCAGGCGGCTCACGAGGCACGCAGGCGCCGCCGGATCGCTGGCGACCGTTTGATCGAGCCCCTGCATCCCATCGAACTTCTTCCCGTCCAGCGCGCCGCTCGCGTCGATGAGAACCCCATTTTCCCGCGTGCGGAAACTCCCATCGCCGTTGAAATTCTCCATCGCCAGACCGGGAGGGTCCATCAGTCGATGGCAGCCGGCACACACCGGGTTGGTGATATGAGCGTCGAGCCGCGAACGCATGGTCGGGTATTTGGGATTGGTCGTATCCAGAACGAGCTTGAAGCTCACGTTCGGCGGCGGATCGGGCACTTTCTCACACAGGATCACCTCGCGCAGAGCTCTGCCTCGCAGCACCGCCGAGGATACGCCCGGGTGCGAATGCAACGCGACGAAACTGACCTCGGAGAGAATTCCCGCCCTGGGGTCGCCGGCCGGGTAGATATACGGCTGCCACTTGCTCGGCTCGCCATTGGGCGTGGTGCGCGGCAGCGGCACGCCGTAGACCGCGGCCAGATCCGGGGTCAGAAATGTCCTGGGGGTGGTGAACACGTCGCGGTAATCGCCGTCGTGTGTGAGCAGCAGATCCACCAGCGTCCGCAGCGTCTGTTCCTGCGCATCGGCAGCCACTTGAGGGGTGAAGCGCGGATAAATGGTGCTGTCCTTCGAGAAACTGGCGTCCAGGCACGGATCCTCGGCGCAGGAGAACTGCAGCATGTCGGAGAAGAATGCCCGCACACCGGCCTCCACACGCGGCGACGCCAACATGCGGTTCACCTCGCGAGTCAGGCCCCTCGGCGAGTTCAGCCGGCCGCGGCGGGCATCGTTGAGCAGCGTCTGGTCGGGGGCTGAATTCCACAGGAAGAAACTCAGCTGCGCCGCCCGCGCATAGCCATCGAGCGTTGAGTATCCCTTCCCTCCCAGCGGGCCGTTGACGTCGGACCATCGGAACAGGAATTCCGGGGAGACCAGCATTTGGGCCAGGCTCTCGCGCAGCCCCGCATAGAAATCCTTCTCCTGCACGGCAGCCGCATGGGCGATTCCAACCTGAACCTGCAGCTCGTCCCTGGTGAGGGGCCGCCGATAGAGCAGCTCGCCCACCGCATCGAGGAATTTCCCGGCACAGCGATCGTCGGCGGTCGAGGCGGCCTCCGGAGTGCACGGTATCAGCACGCCCCGGTGTGACTGATCGACGACCTGGGCGGCGATGGTCTGCGCCATGGCGTGGTACTGTTCCAGCTCATCGCCGGTGATGCTCTCGTTGCCGGCACCGACCGCGAGCAGGCCGCTGGCGCGTATTTCGGGCGCGAACCGGCCTCCGATCGTGATGTCGGACCCAAAGATATCCGCGACGGTCTGACGGTATTGGTCCGGGCTCAGCCGCCTGAGCATCGCCGGACCGGCCGCTTGAGTGGGACCGGTAGCTGCAGTTGGACCGGCAGGCTCGGATGCCACGGCAACGGATGTCTGGTTCGGGGGAGCTGCCTGCACGCTGCCGCACGCCAGCGCCATCGCCACAGATGCCGAGGCCAGGCAAAGCGCCCGGGCGCAGCCGCGGCCGCCGGCTGATGACGTCTGCTCGCCCATTCTTCGGACCTCCGGGCCCTGGCCCGTTGCGTCGCTCATTTCGGGTTACTCGCGGCCGACAGTTCCGGCGGGGCGTAGCCTTCCGCGGGCACCACGAAGGCGGGCACCGCCTCCAGCTGCCACGCGACCGATATGCGCCGATTTTCTCCCGTCTTCGGATCGGGATCCGCGTCAGCGAGGTGCTTCAATGCGTAGTACAGACCGGGGACGTCGATTCCCTGGTTTTCCTCGAAATTCTCTCCCCCGTGACCGATGGGCAGGAAGACCTCCCACCATGGCTGATAGCCACCCACCAGACCATCGAGCTCGCCATTGGGCTCCAGGGTCAGCCGCAGATGGGTCTGCGATAGATCCAGATCGCTGATCAGCACCGGGTCGCCGACCAGATGAAGATCGTGATGATCGGTGAGCGTCACGACTCCGTTCTGCAGTCGTCCCTGGAAAACGTTGACCGAGCCCGGGGCCGGATCGATTCTGAACGTCGTGTACGCCTCGGTATTTCCGGCTGCATCGAGCAGCACATGATCGATGGATCGATCGATGCTCACCGTGACCGGTCCGTCCCTGCTCAGATCATCCCCGGTGATCGTGATCACCCAGGCGGGGAACGACGGTCGCAGCGTGCTCCACTCGATGCCATAAAACATCGGGGGGGTTGCATTGGCCGGCGGACCGCGAAAATTCTTGGCACAGCCGAATACCCGGAAAAGCTGATTGTCGATGCCTGACTGATGCGTTGCCGGGTCTTGGAAGGAATTCGGAGAATCGGCGCCCTTGCCATCGAGGTTGAAGCCGTAGGCGTAGTGACCGGTCACCATGTGAAGCTTCGGGTCGATCGCGGAGGCCGGATTGGTGTACGCATTGACCGGCTTGCCGTCGATGCGACCGCGGTTGACCAGCACGGCCATGGTTGCAAAGCCCGGGTACCCGTCCATGACCTTCTGGATCTTCTCGAGGGGCATGCCCAGCGCGAGCAGATCCAACTTATATTGTTCCGTCTGATCCGGATCGATGCCGCCCTGGCAATCATCCTTGGTCGAGTACGCCGCATTCGTGAAGGAGCTCAGGACATAGCTTCTCGTCTCACCGCCGGCCGCACTTTGGAGCGGAGCAATCGATAGAATCGCACCCAGCGAAATACCCGCAACCGTCAACGGAAACAACGGTTTCGGTTTGAACAGCCCCACCCAGTCACCCATGGCAAAACCCCCTGGACCCCACTCCCTGCCTTGGTGCACCGAGCATCGTAGGTTGACACAAAGAGGAGCGTCAAGTTCACGATTGCACAAAAACCACAATCTCCATCGCCGGCACCTGAAGCACGACGGCGGTGGATTTCCTCGAGCCTCGCAGGCCTTTGATCGCGCTCGGATTTGGATGTTTTTCAACCGCTTAGCAGCATGGCCCGCGCGCGAATCACACCGCGCGTGCGACGCGCAATGCGTTGCGGCGCAGATCGATGATTGGCGCGGGCCAATGGGCACGGACCGCTCGGGGCCAGGCCCCGTTTGAGCGAACCTATCGGGACTTCCTGCGTCGGTGGGTTCGATGCCGTCGGAAATCTGCCGGACCTGATCTGCCGGACCTGATCTGCCGGACCTGATCTGCTGGACCTGATCCGTTGGACCTGAAGCGTCACAGTATCAAAGTCGGCGTGATGGACGAGGATGCGATCCACGCATCGATGCGGGCAGGCGCGATGGCCCGCAAGCGGCAGCGCGACGACCCGTGAGTGGCAGCGCGATGGAAGCGGCAGATGATAAAGCAGCGTCTGGCTGCGGGCCTGCGATGATCGCAACCTGCGCGCGCGCTGACCCTCGAGTGCGCGAGGTCAACCCAACGGTTACACCAAACCTCTGCTGCACGGGCTTCACCGGCGCAGTAAGGCGCGGTAACACGCGGCAACGCTAATTGTCCCGAGTCGCGTTAATTTTTATAATGATCGAAAGGAGGCGGGGCTATGAGCAGGTCGATTTCACGGCGCAAACTCCTTACCCGAGTCGTTCAGATTTCAATCGGCGGTGCGCTCGCCTCCGTTGCCGTCGAATCCGCGAATGCTGCCGAGAGCGCCTGCGTCGATCCGAAGACGCTGAGCGCGGACGCCGTGACCGGACGCAATTCGTTGCACTGGACCGCCATGTCCACTCATTCGGACAAAAGCTGCTCGATGTGCCAGTTCTTCACCGCGACTTCGGGGGGCTGCGGCATGTGCATGATTCTCAATGGCCCCACGTATGCGACGGGCTACTGCGATTCATGGACCGCAAAAGAGAGCTGAGCCCCGCAGGCCGGAGCCGAACGAGAAACCCGAAAGATCGTGTAGGCGCCGGCTGATGCGCGCAGGGCGCTTGACAGGCGTACCGATTCCCCGAGGAGAACGCCCCGTGTATGCAAGTCTTGCTTTGCAGCGTGCTCATGGCGCTGCGTTCCGTCCCGCGAAGCGCCTGCTGCCGTCCCTGGTTGGCGCCGCCGCATTGCTCGCGATCACGCTGCTGCCGGCGATTGCACGCGCCGACGATCAGGACGTCATCGATTACCGCCAGCACATCATGAAGACGATGGGCGCTCAGATGACACTGATCAGCCAGATCCTGCAGAAAAAGGCACCGCCGGAGGACCTGGCCACGTTCACGCAGATCCTCGCGATATCCGCCACGACCGCCAGGGGCGCCTTCATGCCCAATGTCGCGGGCGGCAAGTCCAAGCCGGACGTCTGGACCAACTGGGCTGATTTTTCCCGGCGGCTGGATGCGCTGGTCGCCGGCACCGATGATCTCGCCAAGGCCGCGAAGTCAGGTGACGTCACGGCGACTGCTTCCAAGGTCGCGGCGCTTGGCTGCATGGGCTGCCACGACGTCTACATGCAAAAGTAACGGGACCGTGGCCGGCCAAATCGATCTTCGCGGCCGCCGGTTGTTCGATTCCCACGGGGTCAATATGCCTGGCGTTGCTTGAGAGCGAGCCTTCCGACATCGTTGAACACGCAGCTGCCCTATCCTGCAGAGGTTTCACTCGTGCAGGACCGGATGGGCTGGACCTTCCTGCAGAGCTCCTCGAACCTGCCGCTGTACGTCAACGAATCCGCTTCGCCCGGCGAAACCGCCTGCAATAGCACGTGCGAGAAGCAGTGGATTCCGCTGTTGGCGCCCACGGGCGAGAAACCCCTGGGCGAGTGGACGATATTCGTGCGTAAGGACGGCCGGCGCCAGTGGGCCTTCGAGCGGTATGCGGTCTATACGTACCTGCACGACAGACCCGACAGGCCCACCCGTGACGGCGCGGGCGGCGTCTGGCATGTATTGCACTTCAGCGCCTGATCAGCGCCGAGTCGCTATTGGGCGGAGCTGTCTCCGCCTCCCTTCTGATTCTGCCGATACATATCGTGACAGCCCTTGCAGGCATCCGCGTAATTGATCAGCGCCACCAGGGCCGCGTCCTTGCCTTGATCCTTCGCGACCTTGGCGCCCGCCGCCGTCATTTGCGCGAAATCGTTCATGCGCTTGGAGAAGTCCGCCCAGTTGGCCCACACATCGGGCTTCGCCTTACCGCCGGGAACTTTGGGCTGGAACGCCTTGACGCCAGCCGATGCGGCCAGCGCCAGTATGTTCATATGCGCCACCAGACTGTCGTCCGGGATGACGCCCGAGGCGATCTGGCCGAGCGCTGCGGACTCCTCATTGAGTGTATTCATGATGGCCTCCCGGTATTGGATCACGTCCTGATCCGATGCCAGAACCGGCGCCGCCGTGAGCATCAGCGCGCACGAGCAGCTCAATATGGAGAGTCGCTTCATGGTGGCGGGACCCGCATCAACTCCGGATGGCTGAGCGTGAGGAGTCGCGCGGGCAGCTTAGCACGCGCCGCTGCGGCCGTGAAAGTCGCCGGTTGACCACGGTTGCGATGCTAGCTCGCGATCATCCACGGCCACACGTATTGCTGCAGCCAGACGAGACAGCCGAGCAGTACGGTGAGAAAGACGCTGTGCAGGAACGTGCGCGCAAACATCGCGCCTTCATGGCCCGTCAGATTGCTGGTCGCGCAGCCGGTCGCGATGTTTTGCGGCGAGATCATCTTACCCAGTACTCCGCCCGAAGAATTGGTGGCCGCGATGAGGATGGGGCTGAGATTGAGCTGTCGGGCCGCGACGACCTGCAGATTGCCGAACAGCGCATTGCCCGAGGAGTCGCTTCCCGACAGAAAGACCGCGAGCCAACCGAGGAAGGCGGACAACAGCGGAAACAGAGCGCCCACGGACGCCACACCGAGACCGAGCGTGTAGGCGATGCCCGAATAGTTCATCAGGAAGGCAAGGCCGACGATCGCCGTCACCGTGAAGGTTGGCAGGCGGATCTGCTTCCAGGTCCGGGCCATGGCCTGTATGTAGCCGTTGACGCCGACTCCGACCGCCAGCCCCGTCAGTATGCTCGATATCAGTATCGCGGTCCCGGTGGTGAGCGGCTGGAAGTTGAACACCGCGGCATAGGGCTTTTTGTACAGCGTAATGAATACGGCATCATGCAGACCCGCCCACGGCAGGTTCATCTGATGAAAGGCGGCGAATTTCCACGTCGTCCACAAGGTCACGACCACGGCGACGATCAGCCACGGAATCCACCCCTGCCATACCGGAATGTGGGCATGTGCCTTCTCGAGAGTGGCCGGCGCCTCGGCTACGGCATAGGCGGGATCGTGAGCGGGCTTCCACACCTTCAGAAAAGCGACCGTCAGCGCCAGCGAAACGAGCGAGGACACGATATTCGTCAACTGGTAGCTGATGTAATTTGCCGTCACGAACTGAGCGAGCGCGCCGGTCGTGCCCGCGACCAGCAGCACCGGCCAGATCGCACGCACCGAGCGCCACCCGCCATACATCGCGATGGCATAGAAGGGCAGCAGGAACGCAAGAAACGGCAGCTGCCGGCCGATCATCGCGCCCAGTACCGTATCCGGCAGTCCCGTGACGCCGGCGAGCGTGGTGACCGGTACCCCGATGGAGCCGAACGCCACCGGTGCGGTATTGAATATCAGCGCATAGACGATTGCATCGAGGGCGTCGAAGCCGAGCATGATCAGCAGCGAGCTGATGATGGCCACCGGCGCGCCGAAACCGGTGACCCCTTCGAGCAGCGCGCCGAAGCAATAGCCGATGACGACGAGGATGATGCGCCGATCATTCGGCAGATGCTCGATGACCCAGCGCCGGAAAGCGTCGAATCGGCCGGAGATGATGGCGACGTTGTAAAGCACGAGGGCCGAGAACACGATCCACATGATCGGCCAGAGCGCAAAGGCCACACCCGCGATGGTGCTCTCGATGGCGAGGTTGACGGGGAAGCGCCACACTCCGATCGCGACCCCGAACGCGACCGCGAGACCCGCCAGAGAAGACTGCCACGCGGGCCGCTTGAGAATCCCCAATAGAACCAGCACGGTTGCGATCGGAATCACCGCCACGAGAAACGACAGCGGCAGATTGCCGTGAACGGGGGTCAATAGTTGATGAAACAAGGTTGTTCTCCGCGTGAGGCGACCAGGCGCTGCGAATCCCTATCGATGATGTTTTACGCCGCCGCCCCCCGCGAGCGACGCTCATTCTCACTCTCAATGGTCGGTACGAATCCGGTCCACGATCTTCCTGGCCAGCGATTCTTCCCATGCGCGCCGCTGATCGCGATCGGCCGAATTCAATACGACGGAAACACCGAAACTCACCGTGCCTTTCTGGACGGCCACGCCGTCTCCCCACCATAAGCTGTCGTCGCCGATGTGAAGGGCGAGCGGGCGCGTTGGGATCTCGTGATTGTCCGCAGCGGTCCAGAACGACTGCACGAACGTCTTCGCGCCCTCGCTGGAGAGCCACGAGGATACGTTCAGGATGGCGAAATCCGCTCCTCCGAGAGTCGCGTTCGGGTCGTGCAGCCGCAGGCGGGCATTGCGCACCTTCCACAGGCACGTCGAGGAATAGGCCCCTTGCCGGGTCACACCGGCGTCGTGACGTTCTGCGGCTTCGACCGGCATACCCAGGAGAGTCGACAGGTCGCGCGCCATCAATAGCCCGCATGCGTCGATCGGCTGCGGCGCCCGGCTGTCCGACAGGCCCGCGCGAGGGACCGATATCACGAGCGCGCCGATGACGATGGACGACATCGCATTCAGGATGCGCGGCGCGCGGCGCTCGGCAGCGGGCATCGTGCAATTGCGTCGGCTCATTGTCTGGCGCTACCGAATCACAGGCCGCTTGATCCCCCGGAGGCTCATTATCACCGAAGATCGCCGCCGCGATCTAGCTGCACCATGGCGCACTGGTTACAGTACGCACTTCACCTCGTTGCGCGCAAGGTAGGCCATGAAGAAAAGCCGCTCCGCTTTTTTTTGCGTCCCGGCGCTGCTTGTCGCGGGCACCGTGATTGGACTGCTGATCGGACGGGCGTGTCGAGCTCAAGGCGGCGCGCAGGCATCGGGCGCGGGATCCGCCGCTCCACGCACTGCCGATTCGACGATCCAGCAGGGGAAATATCTGGCCGCTGCGGGTGACTGCGCGAGCTGCCACACACGGCCCGGGGGTGCCGCATTCTCCGGCGGCGTGCCCGTCATCACCAAGCTGGGCACGATTTATTCGTCCAACATCACACCCGACGATCAAACCGGGATCGGCGCGTGGAGCCTCGACGACTTCCGCACCGCCATGCACGACGGCATCGCGCCCGGCGGGCGCCATCTCTTTCCTGCCTTTCCGTACACTTCATTCACCAGGGTCAGCGACGCAGACGTGGCCGCGATCTACGCCTATCTGCGCACGCTGCAGCCGGTGCGTTATGCGCCTCCCGCGGATAGCCTGCTCTTCAGGCAGCGCTGGGCCATGGCGTTCTGGAACCCACTGTTCTTCAAATCCGGCCGCTTCGAGCCTGACCCCAGACAGTCGGGGCAATGGAACCGCGGCGCCTACCTGGTCGAAGGTCTCGGCCATTGTGATGCCTGTCATAGCCCGCGCAATTTCTTCATGGCCGAACAGACGAGCCGGGCTTACTCCGGCGGCACTTTTGACGAGCAGGTCCCTGGCGGACAGACCCGCCGCTGGTCGGCGGTCAATCTCACCTCGTCCAGGACCGGGCTTGCGGCCTGGTCAGTGGACAATCTCGCCGGGTATCTGAAAACCGGGTTTTCGCTGCGCGCCGGAGTTTTCGGGCCCATGAATGACGTGGTCGACAGGAGCCTCAGGAACCTCAGCGACGATGACGTGCATGCCATGGCGGTATATCTCAAGAGCCTGCCGCCACAGCGGTCGGGCGAGGCGGCGCCCCCGAAGGCCGCGGTGACGGCCGGCGCCAGACTCTACAGCGACAATTGCGAGGAATGTCACATGTCCTCGGGCCGCGGCGGGCTGTTCAGCGCACCGCCGCTGTCGGCAAGCGCGGTGGTGCAGGCCGGTGACCCGGCATCGCTGATCAATATCATCCTGTATGGACCGGACCAGCCGCAGGACATCAAGCTGGGCGGATGGGAAACCATGAAGCCCTACCGCAACGACCTGAGCGACGCCGAGATCGCCGCGGTCAGCAACTATGTCCGAGGCAGCTGGAGCAATCGTGGCGGCACCGTAACGCCGGCGGACGTTGCGAGGCAGCGCTGAGGCCGATCTCAGGCAGCAGGGACCGCCCGCAGGCAGCGTCGCAGCGCTTCGATCATCGACTCGATCTGCTGCTCCGTGGAGATGAACGGCGGCGCGAGCTCGATCACGTCCCCCGCGTAGCGCACCAGCAGCCCCTCGGACAGTGCGCGCTCGAACACCTGCAGCGCCACGACGCCCGGCTGACCGGTGTACGGCGCGAGCTCTACGGCCGCAGTCAGTCCGATATTGCGGATGTCGATCACATGGGGCTCCCCACGCAGACCGTGCGCGGCGCGCTCCAGCAGCGGCGCGAGCGCGGCCGCACGCTCGATCAGACCCTCCCCGGTGAGCGCATCGAGCGACGCATGCGCTGCCGCCACGGCCAGCGGGTGGCCCGAGTAGGTATGGCCGTGGAAGAACTCGATCGCGTGCGGGGGCCCGGTCATGAACGCTTCGTAAATGTCCGCGCTCACCAGCACGCCACCCATCGGCACGACACCGTTGGTGATCGCCTTGGCAAACGTGATCAGATCGGGGCGCACGCCGAAGTACTGCGCGGCGAAGGGTCTGCCGAGCCGGCCCAGACCCGTGATCACCTCGTCGAAGATCAGCAGGATGCCGTGGCGCGTGCAGATTTCACGCAGCCGCTCGAGGTAGCCGCGCGGCGGGACGATGACACCCGTGGAGCCCTGCACCGGCTCCACGATGACGGCCGCGATCGTAGAGGCATCGTGCAGGGCGACCAGACGCTCGAGCTCATCGGCAAGATGCTTCCCCCAGTCAGGTTGACCGCGCGTGAAGGCCATATCGCGCGGTGAATACGTGTGTGGCAGATGGTCGATGCCGCTCGGCATCAGCGACGTGAACATTTTACGGTTGGCGCCGATGCCGCCGACCGACAGGCCGCCAAGGCCCACGCCGTGATACGCCCGCTCGCGGCCGATCAGACGGGTGCGCGTTGCCTCGCCGCGCGCGCGGTGATAGGCGATCGCGACTTTCAGAGCGGTATCGACCGCCTCGGATCCGGAGTTGACGAAGAACACGCGGTCCTGCTCGCGACCCGCCAGAGCTGCGATCCGGGCGGCAAGCTCGAACGCGTCCGGATGTCCGATCTGAAAAGTCGGGCTGAAATCGAGCTTCTGCACCTGACGCTGCACTGCCTGCACGACGCCCGGGTGGGCGTGGCCCAGCGGCGTACACCACATTCCCGAGAGGCAGTCGAACACGCGGCGGCCATCGGCCAGCGTGTAGTAGGCCCCTTGAGCTTCGACGATCAGGCGCGGGTGCGCCTTGAAGTAGCGGTTCGCCGTGAACGGCATCCACCAGGACTGCAGTGCTTCGGGGCTCAGCGCCATACGGGTCCCGGTGCCCGCGATCTAGCGGCTTTGAATGCTGGGAGGCTGCACCCGCATTGGGCGCGTGCAGTAGAGTGAACAGTAGGCAGTGGGCGGCTGGTATTCACGATCGATTTTTTTTGCAAACTCCGGGTACATGGTCTGCGCGCCGCCCAGCGTCGCGATGGCGGGCAGATTGTAGCGCTTTGGCATGAATGCCAGCTGTTGCGCTTCGCGCGGCGGCAGCTCGATGGCGCTGTGGTAGCCGTCGGTGAACCCGGCAAGCACCTCGGCGGGCATGCAGTAGAGGATCGGGTCGGAGACCACACTGCCGGCCGAGATCAGCTTGAGAGTCCGGGCCAGCACCCACGGGGCCTCCAGATACACCGGATCATCGATGACGCCCATCAACGTCATCTCATCCCCATGGCGCGTGAAGAAGAAGGTGTCGGTCTCCTGGTTGCTGTTGGGCAGGCCGTTGCGCTCCAGATAGGCATCCTTCAGCATCGAGGTGGACACGACCAGGGTCGAGCCCTCCCATTTGCCGGTGTTGAAGCCGCCAAAGGTGTGCAGCGCCAGTGCCGGCGGAGATGCCCGGCCATCCATCCAGATCGTAATCGCCAGCCGGTCGTAGGCGGGAGAGCTGACGGTCCAGGCCAAGAGCCGCCCGTCCGCGTCATGCACGGCGGCAAACCGGCCGCCCCAGGGTCCCATCAGAAAATAATGTGTCGGCCAGGGCTGGCACTGGCGGTTGAGCTCCTGGCCCTCATCCCCGGGGTAGGTGATGCCGGCCTGTCGACCCTGGTCGTTCAGAGGAATGCCGGCAAACATGTCGGTCAGGGGACCTTCGCCGTATTTGAGCGCATCCTGCGTGCTTTCCAGTGCCCAGTTACCCGACAGATCGACCTGGGCGGCGGCGGCGGCCGCGTACAGCAACCCCGCCGAGAAGGCCAGCATCGCAAGCACGCATGGTTGCGTCTTCATCGGCAACCCCCGCAGATTCCAACGCCGCCGTTCTCACGGCGGCGAGCCTACCGGCTCTGTATATGGACCGGCCCGGTCGGCAGCAGATGACCCTGGACGGTGCAGTACAGTGAGCAGTACTTGGTGGGGGGCTTGTATACCTTGTCCAGTTTCTTCGCAAACTCGGGGTACATGGTCTGCGCCCCGCCGAGCGTCGCCTCGAGCGGCAGATCGTAGCGGTTCTTCATGAAGGCCAGCTGCTGCGCCTCGCGCGGCGGCAACTCGATGGCGCTGTGGTAACCGTCGGTAAACCCCGCGAGAACTTCCGCCGGCATGCAGTACAGGATGGGATCACTGAGCTGACTGCCGTCCGAAAGCAGTTTGAGGGTGCGCGCGAGGACCCAGGGAGCTTCCAGATACACCGGATCGTCGATGACGGCCATCAACGTCATCTCATCCCCATGGCGCGTGAAGAAGAAGGTGTCGGTCTCCTGGTTGCTGTTGGGCAGGCCGTTGCGCTCCAGGTAGGCATCCTTCAGCATCGAAGTGGACACGACCAGGGTCGAACCCTCCCATTTGCCGGTGTTGAAGCCGCCAAAGGTGTGCAGCGCCAACGGTGGCGGAGGCGCATGGCCGTTCATCCAGATCGTAATCGCCAGCCGGTCGTAGGCGGGAGAGCTGACGGTCCAGGCCACCAGCCGCCCGTCCGCATCATGGACGGCGGCAAACCGGCCGCCCCAGGGTCCCATCAGAAAATAATGCGTCGGCCAGGGCTGGCACTGGCGGTTGAGCTCCTGCTGCTCGTCGCCGGGATAGGTGATGCCGGCCTGACGACCCGCTTCGTTCACCGGAATGCCGGCAAACATATCGGTCAGCGGGCCCTCATCGTATTTGACCGCATCCTGCGTGCTCTCCAATATCCACTGACCCGACAGATCGACCTGCGCAGGGGCTGTGGCGGCGTACATCAGCCCCGCCCCGGCCAGTGTCGCAAGCGCACATGGGGAAATTTTCATCGGCGGCTCCGCGGACTTCCGGGTTGCATGGGTACTGCGTCGATCTCCGCGGTCTCACGAGGTCAGAGAACAGGGACTCGGATCCCACCTGGAGCCGTCGGGCTCCTTCTGAAAGATCGAGTCGTATACGTACGGCTGGAACAGATACTGCGGATCCTCCACCTTGGTGCTGACCGTGATCCATTGCTGCGTGGATGACAGCGCACGCAGATCCCAGTACTCGCTCATTTGCGTGTCGGCGCCATAGGGCACGCCGTTCTTGCGCAGCAGACCGGGCAACATGTCGTTCGTGTCCACACGCAGCGACCCATAGTGCTGCTGTCCCGTGTCCGTCCGCACGGGGGCTCCGAAGGTGTTGACGGTCGAATCGACGATCCAGTGCGCCGTCGAATAGCCCTGCAGGCTCGGCGCCTGCGGCGTTGCCGACGACGCCGGCTTGAAGTGCAGCAACCGCGTCTGCATACCTTCATCGATCTGCACCCGCAGCGTCTCATCGTCCTGCCAGCTGATATGCAGGCGCTCCGGGTTGCGCATGATCACGGCGGCACCATACGCCTCGCATTGCTGATCGGCCGCCGTGGCGGCAGCCGCGCGCCACGCGTCGGCGGCCTTCCTCGCCTGCGGATTCATCGGGATGTCGGCGTACTCGCCCGGTCCCGGCACGACCATGCGGTACTGCCAGTTTTGCGTGATCAGCGACACCCAGTATCCGGTCGGATCGAACGGCGCCTGCTCCCGCGCGGTCGGCGGCGGCTTGGTCGCAGCGCGCGGCTGCTGAGCCTGCACGCCGGGAGCCTGGCACACCGCCAGCAGCGCGGCCGACAGACCGCACACGAGCGCCCTGCCGCCACGGCGAGCGGCGCACCGCCGCCACTGACCTTCACGTCGCGTATCCATCGCCATCATTCCTGCTGCTGCGCCGGCCGCCCGCCGCGGTGCGCCTTGCGATCGGCCATCAGACTCCGGTAGACGGCATCGACGAAGTCGTTGGTCGTCCAGCTGCCGCTGTCGCTGCCGTAACGCGAGATGTAGCCGCGGGCGGGATTGGCCGCGTGGATCTGCTGCAGCGTCCTGCCCTGCTCGATGTAGTACTCGATGCGATCGCGCACCGTACCCACCATATCGCGATAGGTCACCAGATCGTCCTCATCACTCACCGGCCCGCGCACCGGAATGATCAGCGTGGCTCCGCTGTCCTCCAGAACAGGCACATGCGCATAGGCCAGCGTGTTGGCGATCTGGTCCAGCGCGTCGATCTCGCCCTGGATGCTGCCGCCGTTGGCAAGATCGATCACCGGGAATCGCGTCTGATCGAACACCGCGCCGGCCACCACGACGTCGGGCCGATCGAAGCGCACCGCCGCGTCGCTACCGCTGTGTCCACCGGGCAGCTCGACCACCGCGATGGGAGTGCCGTTCATGAAGAAGTTGAACTGGTGACGCGAAAATGTATCGCTCGGCAGCGCGGCGCTTCCGTAATTCGCCCCGGGCTGACTGAGCATCTGGGTCAGTACGTTCTGTCGCGCAATGACGGTCGCCGAGTTCCCCTGACCGGGCAGGTCAACCTTGCTGGTGTTGCCATTGACTTCGATGGCGTCAAAGGTGTCCGTCGTCGCCAGACTCTGCCCCGCCCCCGCGACGGCGGCGTTGCCCCCGATCAGCTCCGGATCCGCGCTCGTATCGATGATGAAGCGAATCGGCTTGTCCGTCAGCTGCCTGACCTGATCCAGCAGCGCCTGCGAGCCCGATGCCGGGCCCGTGTCGACCAGGATCGAGCCAAATGTTCCGGTCTCGAGGACGACGTTGACGCCGTCCACCGCCAGCATGTAGAGCCCGTCTCTGAGAGGCACGACGCTGACGGCGCCGGCGGTATTCGCCTGCGGTGGGGGGGATGCGTCATCCTGCGCGGCCAGCGCCGTGCCCGCCCCCGCGCTCAAGGCCGCGGTGATCCCCACCGCCAGCAGCGGCACCCACGACCGCACGTGCTCCCGTTGACTCATGGCTTGTCTCCCCCACTCACAATACGCACGAAGCACCGAAATGCGCAGTCCTCGTGGATACTACGCGTTCTAGCGGCTCTGGATATTCTGCGCGCTCGGCAAGGTCTCCGCCTCACCGCAATATAGCGAGCAGTATTTCGACGGCGGCATATAGCCCGTGAGTTTCCTTTGGAACTCCGGATACATGGTCTGCGCTCCGCCGTGCGTCGCGATCAGCGGCAGATGGTAAAGCCCGCTCAGATAGGCCTGCTGCTGCGCCTCCTTGGGCGGCAGCTCGATCGCGCTGTGGTAGCCATCCGAGAAACCGGCGATCGTCTCCGCCGGCATGCAGTACAGGATCGGGTCTTCCAGCACACTGCCGGCCGGGAGCAGCTTGAGCGTTCGACCCAGTACCAGGGGCGCCTCCAGGTATACCGGATCGCGGATGACGGCCATGATCGTCAACTCATCGCCGTAGCGCGTGAGAAAGTAGCTATCGGTCTCCTGGTTGCTCGACGGCAGCCCGTTATCCTCCAGATAGCCGTCCTTCAGCAGCGAAGTACTGACCACCAGCGTGGCCCCCTCCCAGCGGCCGGTCGAAAAGCCCTCCCAGGTGTGCCGCGCCAGCGGCGGGGGAGCGCTGCGCCCGTCCATCCAGATCGTCATCGGCAACCGATCGTAGGCAGGGGAACTCAGGGTCCAGGCGGTGATGTGCCCCTCGGTATCGCGGACGGCGGCGAAGCGCCCGCCCCATGGGCCGATCAGCAGGTAGTGCGCAGACCAGGGCTGACACTCGCGGTTGAGCTCCTGCATCTCGTCTCCGGGAGCGGTCAGGCCGGCCTGGCGGCCGTTATCGTTGACCGGCAGCCCGGCAAACATGTCCGGAAAGCCGCCATCGGTGTGCTCCACCGGGTCTTCCATGCTCTCCGCGACCCAGTTTCCCGACAGATCCACCTGCGCCGGCGCAGCAGCGGCATACAGGAGCATCGCCAGGCTCATCGCCGCAACCATGAGCGAGCCGCCTCTCGTCAGGACGCTCCGCAGGCTTCCCGATGGCATCGACCGGCTCATGAGCTCAGTGAGCAGGCACTCGGACTCCACCTGGAACCGTCGGGCTCCGGCTGGAAGATCGAGTCGTAAACGTATGGCCCATCGAGGTATTCGCGATCGCGCACCTCGGTACTGATCATCAGCCATCGATCGTGGACCACCGTGTTGAGCTGCCAGTACTCGATCACCCTCGTCCGCGCGCCATAGGGCACGCCGTTCTTGCGCAACAGTCCCGGCAGCAGGTGATCGGTGCTCACGATGAGCGATCCATAGCGCCTGGCACCCGCCCCACCCGCAGGGGCACCGAATGTGTTCACCAGCGCGAACAGCTGCCATCGCGCCTGCGAATAGCCCTGCAGGCTGGCAGGACTGGCCGCGTCGCCGGAAGGTGCAGACCCGAAGTGCAGCAGTCGCGTCTGCATCCCGGCATCGCTATCCACGCGCAGGGTCTGATCATCCTGCCAGCCGATGTGCAGCCGCTCGGGTATCTGCATCAGATTGGCGGCGCCGTAAGCCTCGCATTGCCTGCCGGCCGCGATGTCGGCGGCTGCCTGCCAGGTGTCGGCGAACTGCTTGCCCTTGGGATTGATGGGAATGCCGGCGTAGTCGCCCCGCTGCGGCAGCACCATGCGGTAGCGCCAGTTCTCCGTGACCAGCGATACCCAGTAGCCAGTCGGATCGAATGGCGCCTGCGCACGGGCCGTGGGTGCAGGCTGCGTGGCGCCGCGATTCGCTGCTGCCGGCGCAGACGCCGGGCGCGAGCGCTGCGCCTGCGCATAGGGGGCCGCGCACAGCAGCGGCAGCGCGAGCGCCAGGGTGCGACTCAGTGCGTTCGGCCTCATCATCACACTAGGTTATCAGGACCGGGGACGGAGGCCATGCGAACCCCACCGCCGCAGTCATGCCGCCGCGGCGGTGGGGTTGAACGCGGCTTCAAAAGGTGTAGTGCGCCTCGATGCCGTACTCCGCGGGAGGTCCCTCGGTCCAGCGCGGTCGCCCGGGATCCTCCGCAGCGTTTGACAGCTCATCGCTGAGATTGGGATGTATGCCGCCCATGTTCCTGACGTACACGGAATACTCGCCCGGACCTCTCAGGATGCTGAACTTGCTGTTGATCAGGAAGTACGCCGGCACCACTCGCGGGAGCACCGGGTAGATGGTGTTGGCCGCGGAATAGCGATGTGCGGTGTAGCTCCAGTCCAGGTGAGCATCCCAGCTCATGCTGGGCGTCAGTGGATGCGTATAGTCGGCGGCCGCATTGGCCGTCAGCGGTGCGACCTGCTGGATCGGCGAGCCCGGCGGGGGATAGGCAAGCAGCGCTCCCGGCTCGGTGATGCGCGCGTAGTCATAGCCGATACCGCCATTGAGATTCATACCGTGGAACGGGATCGCTGAAAAGTCGACCTCCGCGCCCTTGCTCACCGCCTTGCCGGAGTTGATCGTCCCGCCCTCACCACAAACGAAAATGAGGTACTCCTGAATGTCGGTCCAGTTGATATAGAAAACCGAGCTGTCGATCGAAACGCGCCGGTCGTCCAGGAACGCCTTCTCGCCGATCTCATACTCCCAAACCTAGTCCGGCCCGAAGTGCGACAGCTCTGAAGGCGTGAGGTGATCGGCCGCGTAATCCGCCGCGCACAGATTCAGTCCCGGCGGCACCTGCCCGCCGCCCGGACGGAAGCCCTTCGCCGCATCGGCATACAGGTTCAGGTTCGGGTCTGGCTGATACTGCAGCACGTACCGTGGGGTGAGGATGTGATCGTTTTCGGTAGAGGCGAGGTTGTAGGTGGAATCAGCGTAGCTTATGGTGGGGTACGCGATCGCTCCCCACAATTTGCCGCTCGTTTCATAGATATCCCACGAGTAGCGCTCGCCCCAGGTGACGGACCACTTCGGAGTGATGTGGTAGATGAGCTGTCCGTAGTATGCCTTCTCCCAGGTATTGGTCGGGCTCCACAACTCTGCCGTGTTGTTGGTGCCGTAGCTAATGCCGAAGAGGGTGGGTGCGTCGGCGAAGCCGGCAATATATTGATTGAAGGCCGACCATTGCTCGCTCCTCTCGTAGTAGTAACCGGCGGTGGCCTGCAGCGGACCTTTCCATGAGGAGGCGAAGCGTATCTCCTCGGTGATGTCCTGCTCGTTGCCGATCACGTCGATCGGCGAGGCCAGCAGTGGCGTGGTGTAGCTGGAGGAGGTGAACTCGGAGGCGTCCTCGGTGTCGCGGTTGTGCCGGTCGAGCCCCGAGGTCGCCGAGGTGATGGTGCCAATGGGGGTCGTGTAATCGATGGTGCCGCCATAGAACATCCAGCGGTCCCAGATACCCTCGGGGATATCGAAGTGCATGTAGTTGGTCGTATTGTTCGCACTGTAATTGCCGAGCGGCAGACCGTTGGAGTCCAGCTTCTGGTAGAGGAACTTCGGCCGGATGGCGAGGTTGGCGCTCGGCTTCCAGAGTGCTTGCAGGTTCAGCCCTTCGTATTGCTGCTCGGCCGTATCCTGCTGCTCGCCGGGCGTGCAATTGCACTCATACGTGGTGGTGTTCCACCATTTAGGCTCGAGGTCACTGGCCACGCCCGCCGCATAGCCGGGCACGGGCCATTCGCGGGTGATCCAGCCCGGATCTTCTCCGCGGTAGGGCGTCAACCGCACCGCCAGGCTGTCCGTGACGATCGGAATGTTCAACGTGAGGTAGGTCTCGTAACCGACGTTGCCGCCGTCAGCCTTCATACCTTGGGCATCGGCGACACCGGAGAACTTGGTCAGGTCCGGGGCCGTGGTGATCTCGCGGATGGTGCCGCCCATGGAGCGTGCGCCATAGAGCGTGCCCTGCGGGCCCTCCAACACCTCGATGTGGTCCAGGTCAACCACGCGCGGGTCGAGCGACAGATCCATCGGCAGGTCATCGAGGTAGAACGCGGTGGTATTGGGACCCTCGATGCCGCGGATCGCCACGCCGCGGTCGTTGACGCTGCCGCCCTGGCTGTAATTGAAGCTCAGATTCGGGACTTCCACCGCAAAGTCGTCGAAAGTCTTGATTTCATTTTGTTGCATCTGCTGGGGAGTGATCACCGAGATGCTCATCGGCACGTTCTGCTCCTGCTCGCTGCGCCGCGTGGCTGTGACGACGACCTCCTGCAATCCCGTCCCCTGGTCCGTCGTCTGCGCCTGGTCCCCCGCCTCCGTCTGAGTTCCCGCGCCCGCCTGGGCGACCAGCGTCGAGCTCGGCGGCGGACTCTGGGCAGTCTGGGCACTTTGGGGGCTTTGGGCGCTTTGGGGGCTCTGGGCGCTCTGGGCACTCTGGGCGCCCTGCCCGCTCTGGGCCCAGGCGCCTGCGGGAAGTCCGGCCGCCAGCAGTCCCATCAGTAGCGTCGCCGCGACGCTGGCGCGGCGTGACCGCAACACCGCTCGCCCGCCGTCGATCACGAGTCTGTCGCCGATCGGCGCGAGTGCACGCAAGTCAGCACCGGATCTTGGGAAATTCCAGGATTTTGAGATCATGCGAAGCTCCCCGTGCCTGAATCCGACTTCTTCCTGAGTCCGACTTCTTCTAGGGTCTTTGCGCGGCCGGTGAAGAGGAACCCTTCGCCGCTCAGCAAAAACGCGACACTCTTATCTAGTCCAATACGCGTGACTCATCGAAATCCACATCCCTCCCACGTTGCAAGCACGACGTTGCAAGCACGGCACCGGTTGTGCAACCTTGGCGGCGCAGTAGTGCCAACATCGCGCATGCCGCCCCAAGCCACCCCACGCTGCGTCGATGCGGCGGCACTGATCGTGCCGCTGCGACCGGCGCTGATCGCCTTCTTCCTGCGCCGCTGCGGCGACCCTGCGGAGGCGGAGGACCTCGCGCAGGACGTCATACTGCGCGCGCTGACCCACTCGCAATGGGCTTCGGCCGAGCAGGCCAGAAGCTACATCTTCCGGATTGCGATCAACTGCTGGCGCGACCGTGGCCGCCGCAAGCTGACGCACGGCACGGTCGTGGATTGCAGCGAGCAGACGCCAGGCCTGGCTGAGGAAAAATCGCCTGAGCGCGTACTCTCTGGCAGACAGGAGCTGGAAAGAATCGTGAGCGCGCTGCGCGAGCTTGGCCAGCGTACCCGGGAGATCTTTGTGCTGTACCGGCTGGAAAACATGAAGCAGGCGGACATCGCGCAGCTGATGGGCATCTCCGTGAGCGCGGTCGGTCAGCACCTCGCCCGGGCATTGGCCCATTTGGCTCGGCGGATGGATAACGATGGATCCGGAAGATAAACCCGCACCGGACGCTGTGTCCGCGAGCCTCGAGGAGCAGGCCGCCTCGGCCCTCATCCGGGCGAAATCGGACCAGTGGACGTCTCACGATGAGGAGAAATTGACGGCGTGGCTGGCCGACCCGGCCCACGCGCGCGCGTTCAGCATCGTGCGTCGGGCCTGGCGCGCGGTGGGCACGCATTCGGCCTCGCCCGAGCTCATTGCGCTGCGCCGGGACGCACTGCGTCACGACCACGTGCTGCGGCGACCGTGGGCCATCGCCGCGCTGGTCATGCTGTGCGCGGCAGGTCTCTGGCTCGGACTGCACAGCGTCGGGCGCGTCGGCTACCAGACCGGAATCGGCGAGCAGCGGGTCGTGGAGCTGACGGATCGATCGCGGATCGCGCTCGATGCGGCAACGTCGCTGCGCGTGAGGATGACGCGGGATGCGCGTGTGGTGAACCTGCTCGAGGGACAGGCACAGTTCATGGTGGCCCACGATCCGCGGCGCCCATTCCTCGTGGAGGTGGGCGCCAATACGATCACCGCGGTGGGCACTTCCTTCAACGTCGAATATCTCGACAAGCGCATGAAGATCGACATGGTCGACGGCAAGGTCACGGTCGCCGTCCCCGCGCCGGCGCCGGCGCCGGCCGCCGCCGCAGGCACAGGCGCAGGTGCCCGCGCGCCCGCAGTTGCACCGTTGCACCCACTGCGTGCCGACCGTATGCTGGATCTGGCGGCCGGTGAGGAACTCGACGTAGGGCCGGGGGAGCAGCCACGGGTCCTGCATAATGCCGACATCGACGCCGCCATCGCGTGGCGTCAGGGCAAGATCATCTTCAAGGATACTCCCCTGGGGGACGCCTTACGGCGGCTGAATCGTTACTCGAGTCTGCAGCTGCAGATCGGGGATGCTTCATTGGCGGCCGAGCGCATCAGCGGTGTCTTCGATCTCGGCGACACCGAAGTGTTCGCCGAGGCCGTACAGTCCTCCCTGCCCGTGATCGCACGGCATGCGGGCCCCAATCTGCTGATCCTGGCGCCCGCGCCATAGAGCCTGATACGCGCATCCAGCGGGTGCGCTGGAATCTTCGTGTGCCGACCCGTGTGCGGCAACGCGCTGCGCGCGTGTGCCTCTGCGCCATCCTGGCCGTTCACATGAGTGTCGCCGCCGCGGGCACGGCGAGGCCCGACCCGGTGACGTCCGACACGGTGAGGCCCGACACGGCGACGGGCAGCGCCGTCGCGAGCACCCTTTACGACTTCGACATCCCGCCGCAGCAGCTGCGCGACGCCCTGCAGAGCTTCGCGCTGATCTGCGATCACCGCCTGTTCTATCGCTCTTCGATCGTCGCCGGTATCGTCAGCCCGCCGCTTGAGGGACGCTTCACGCTCGATCAGGCGCTCGGGCGGCTGCTGGGCGGCACGGACCTCGACTACGAGATCACGCACTCCGGCGTGATAGTGATCACGCGATCGCAGACCTCGAAGCTGGCGCGCTGGGGTGAAACCATCGCGGCGGTGCTCACTCAGCTGATCGCCGGCTCGCTGCCAGGAGGCGCTTCGACGCACGGCACGCCGGATGTTCAGGCCGACGCGATATCTTCCGGGGGGCCGGCCCAGCTGCAGGAAGTCGTCGTCACGGCCGAGCGGCGCAGCGAGGCGGCGCTGGACGTGCCGATGAGCATCGATGTGATTTCACCCGAGGAAATGTCGCAATCGGAGGTCAAAGTCTTCGACGACTTCGCCGTGCAGGTGCCCAATGTGAACTTCGACTACAGCGAGGGCGGCAGCGTCGATGACCGCGGCGTGGCCATCCGCGGCATCGAGGGCACCAACACCACCGGCTTCTACCTCGACGACCTGCCGATGCCGATCTCACTGGATCCCCGCGTGGTGGACCTCGATCGCATCGAGGTGCTGGAGGGCCCGCAGGGCACGCTCTATGGCGCCCGCTCCATGGGCGGCACCATCCGCGAGATCACCACGGCCCCAGACCTGACCCGTTTCTCCGGCGTCGCCGACGCCCAGGGCACGCAGCTCGACGGCGGCAGCGCCGGGTATCTGGGTTATCTCACCCTGAACGTGCCGATCGTCACCGACACCCTGGCGCTACGCATCACGCCCTACCGCGGGCAGGACGGCGGCTGGATCACCCGCAAGTGGCCCGTGCCGGGCTATACGAGCGGCGTGGCCCCGCCGGGGGATCAGAAAACGCTCACCTACGACTGCCAATGTGTACCCGGAGAGGTGCAGGACGTCGCCCAGGAGGATTACGACGGTCTGAACGCGCAGATCCTGTGGAAACCGCTTTCCAACCTCTCCATCCGGCCGAAGTTCCTGTATCAGAAGGAGGATTCCAACGGCCTGCCGCTGGGCAACTACAGCGCGGCCAACACCACCAACTACATGCACTTCGACATTGCCGAAGGCATCTATGATCAGTTCATGTTCTATGGCGGGACCATCGACTACGCGACTCCGGCCGGTACCATCACCTCCGCGACCTCCGCCTTCGATCGGCACGAGCGCGACTACGAGGACGACTCCGAGTTCACCGCGTTCAGCTACCGCACACCGCTGCTGGCCTCGCCGATGGCCGTGTTCACCAATACGCATGACATTACCCAGGAGCTGCGCTTTGCATCCTCATGGAATTTTCCGCTGACATTCACGGCAGGTCTGTACTACGAGAAGAACGATGCCGTACTGATGTTCAACCAGTACATCGACGGCTTCGCCACGCCGGTCAGCGGCTATGGGTATGCCTACGGCACCAACAACACGGCGGAGCTGTGGAACCCCACGACGTACACGGAAGAAGCGGTCTACGGGGAGCTGACCTGGAACATCACCTCCCAGTGGTCCGTCATCCTCGGTGAGCGCTACTCGGAGGACAGAGAGGTGTCCGGTGGCAAGCTGTGGGGAGCCATCGCCTACCCCGACATCACCTACGCGGCCTCGACGCTGAGTCTGGCCAGCCGCGAATCGGACACCGTCCTCACGCCCAAGTACGTGGTGAAGTACCAGCCCAATCCGAACCTGAATGTCTACGCCGACGCGGCCAAGGGCTTTCGTCCCGGCGCCGGGCAATTTCCTCCCGGGCTCAATCTGTGCTCGGCCGATTACGCGGCCGACCATCTGACGCCCACGGAACTGTCGCACTATGGGCCGGACTGGGTGTGGGACTACGAGCTCGGCGAGAAGGCGTTTTTCGACAACCGCCGTTTCTCGCTCGACAGCTCGGTGTACTGGATCAACTGGACCAACATTCAGGAGGAATTGATGTTCCTGTGCGGCGAGGGCGCCACGATCAATTCCGGCAGTGCGGTCAGCAAGGGGGCGGAGTTGGAGTTCTCCGCCGTCGCGTTCCAGGGGCTCAGTCTCAGCGGCGGGATCGGCTACGACTACGCGCGGATCATCTCACCCGGGGCGCTGATCTCCATTCCGCCCGCCGGCTCGCCGATCCAGGAGGTCGCACCGCTGACTGCCAATGCGGCGGGCGACTATCGGCACCCGTTGACGCCCGCTATGGATTGGGACTTCCACCTCGACTGGAGCTATACCGGCCACCGCTACTCCGTGGCCAACTCTCCGGAGTTTCCACGGCTGATACCCGCCTACTTCCTGCTGAATGGCAGATTCAGCATCCTCAGGGGACCGGCCGAATATGCGCTGTTCGTCAGGAACATGGGCGGTATACACCCGAACCTCAGCGACGAGCTGTCGACGGCGGCGGAGGATCCGGGACGACCGCGCTGGACCGAGGGGCCCCCGACCACCTACGGCATCGAGGCGCGCGTGACCTTCTGATCGCGCGCGTCCATGACCCGGGGCTCAGCCCGACTTCGTGACGGTCAGCGTGTAACGCGGGTCGGCCGCCAGGCACTGCGCTTCCGGAAGCCCCAGCTCCTTGCGCACGATGTTCGTGCCGAGCACCATCGCCACCATCTTATAGACGGCATGCCGGCGGCTCATGCCCTCGCGCCCCATGCCGCAGTCCGAAGAGATGATGAGCCGCTCGGGCGGGATGTACTTCAGCGCGGTGCGGATCAGCGCGGCGATCTGCTCCGGTCGCTCCACCTGCAGCGTGTGATGATCGATCACGCCGATGACGATCTTCTTGTCGCGAATGATTCTGCCGATCGCTTCCAGATCCTCCGGGCCCGACGAGCAGGTTTCGAAAGTGATCGCATCGGCATCGACGCGGCTGAGCACCTCGAGGGTCGGCTGATAGCTCTGCGTGTCGACGAACATGCGCTGCTGGGAGGGGTTCCCCCAGCAGGTGTGGCACCACACCTCGGTCTTGCCACGCAGCCCCTTGACCGTCCTGTTGAAGATATCCAGCAGCTCCTCGGTGCCGAGCTTGCCGAAGGCCTTGCCACGCGCCGGGACCATGTGGATCTGAGGCTCCTCGAGCTGGATCACCGGACAGCCGGCATCGGCCAGCGAGTTGAGCTCCTGGTTGAGCGCCTGCGACAGCGCCATGGTGCGTTCGACGGGATCCTTGTAGTAACTGTCGGCCACCGTCGCGGCCAGCAGCTCCGGCAGTATGGTGCCGAACTTCACCGGACGCGTGGTCAGCCGCTGCGCGGTCTTCCACATGGCCGCGTATTGCAGGTTACCGGGCCCGACCGGCCCGACAATGCGCGGCAACACGCGCGCTTCCAGATAGTCGTGCAGGATATGGCCGCGCGGATAGGCGACCGCGCCGACGTTGTACTGCGAAGGCTCGGGCGTGGGGGAGAAACCCGCCATATGCGTGGTCGGATAGCTCTGCCAGCTCAGGCCACCCACCTCATCGTCATAATGCGCGTCGCCGTCCGTCAGGATGTCCAGGCCGGCGGTTTCCTGCGAGCGCAGGTGCGCCGACACGGCGTCTTCGTACTGCTCGCGGTAGCGCAGATTCACCATCGCCTCGAGAAAGCTGCGCGAACCGAGCTGTACGGTGTACCAGCCTGGACGCGGCAGCGAGCCGATGATCGACGTCGGCAATACGACGCTGGCGGACGCTTTGAACACGAGAGTCTCCCCGGGGACTGAATTCGATGGCGGATGGGGGCGGGACCGCTCGCCGCAGCGAACCGATTTGCCCCGAGCGATCTGTTAGCGTAAAGCCAGTGCGCGGCTCGCGTCAAGGCGCCGGACTGCGGCTTGACGTGATCCGCCCCCGATAGCATTCTTAATCATTTTCAGCGGGGGCCTGCCTCAAGTCTTTCCCGTAGCTGTTCAGCAGTCTGACGGGCAGCGGCAGTTTTCCACCAACAGGCTTGTCACCGCCGGTGATCGAAACCAAACAAGGGGTCAGTGACGCTTATGGCACGTAAGATCGTAGACACCATTCTCCCCACCACGATGGTGGGATCGTACCCGCGGCCGGAGTGGTACAAGTATCAGCTGCTCGGCAAGGATGTGCGCGTGGCCTTCAAGCACGTCGGACACGCCGAAGCATACGATGACGCCACGCGCGCCGCGATCACGGACCAGGAAGACGCCGGTCTGGATATCGTCACCGACGGCCAGATGAGCTACGACGATTATGTCGGAGTGATCGGCTCGTTCTGCTGGTACATGTACGAGCGCATTCCGGGCTTCGAGCCGGCCAAGGAGCCGCACCCTTCCGAGGTGGGCGCCGCGGTGCGCACCAAGGAGGTGGAGCTGCTGGCGGACTGGGGCGGTGTGATCAACAGCGGCCCCGTCAAGCACGGGCCCATCCGCCTCGCCGATCTCTACAGGATCGCAAAGCGCTTCACCGACAAGCCGATCAAGGTGTCGGTGGGAGCGGGACCGGTCAACCTCGCCTGGCACGTGCACTTCAAGCATTACAAGAATCCGCGCGAGCTGAGCCTGGCGCTGGCGCCGATCTTCAATGCCGAGATGAAGGAGCTGGTGGCGGCGGGCGCGAAGTACCTGCAGATCGAGGACCTGGGGGCCTGGCTGCCGCTGTTCACGAACGATCCCAACGATTACAAGTGGATCGCGGACGTGATCACCAAGTGTGTCGAGGGCGTCGATGCCAAGATCGCCTGGCACTTCTGCTTCGGTAATGCCTGGGGCAATGCGCTCAGCGGCATCTTCCCGAAGGGCTATGAAGTGGTGCTGCCGTACTTCTACGACGTGCCGATCGATCAGTTCGTGCTCGACTTCGCCAATCGGGAGATGGCGGACATCGAGTGCCTGAAGTCGCTGCCCAAGAACAAGGAAGTGCAGGTGGGCGTGCTCGACATCCGTACGATGATGGTCGAATCGCCGGAGCACGTTGCCGAGCGGATCAGGAAGGTCCTGAAGGTGGTGCCTCCCGAGAGGGTCTATCTGTCCACCGATTGCGGCATGAAGCCGCTGTCCCGCACCGTCGCCCGGATGAAATTGAAGGCGCTGGTCGATGGCGCAAAGATCGTCCGCAAGGAAATCGCCGGATAGGCGCACGCTCCGTCGCGCGTGCGCAGCGGCCTCGTCGGCGCGATCTTGGGATGCGCCGGCGAGACCAGAGATAACTTCGCTTTAGAGAGGCACCACCAACATGGCTGACAAAAAGATCATCGCCGTCATGGGCGCCACCGGCTCGCAAGGCTCGGGACTGATTCGCGCCATCCTCGATGACCCCAACGGCGGCTTCCAGGCCCGCGCGATCACCCGCGATGTGAACAGCGAGAAGGCCAAGGCGCTCGCCAAACAGGGCGTGCAGGTCGTGGCCGCCGATCTGGACGATGAGAAGAGCCTGGAGCGCGCCTTTGCCGGCGCCTACGGCGTCTATTGCGTAACCTTCTTCTGGGCGCACTTCTCCCCGGAAAAGGAGCAGGCGCACGCCCGCAACATGGCGACGGCCGCGAAGCACGCCGGCGTCAAGCATGTGATCTGGTCGACGCTCGAGGACACGCGCAAGCTCGTACCGCTCAGCGACAATCGCATGCCGACACTGCAGGGCAAGTACAAGTGCCCGCACTTCGATTCCAAGGGTGAGGCCGATCACTTCTTCACGGACGCGGGACTGCCGGTCACGTTCCTGCTGACGACCTTCTACTGGGACAACATGTACCTGTTCGGCATGGGCCCGAAGAAGGGGCCGGACGGCAAGTACGCGATCACCTTCCCCGTGGGCGACAAGCGCATGTCCGGCATCGCCGCCGAGGACATCGGCAAGGTCGCCTACGGCATCTTCAAGAAGCCGGAGTACATCGGCAAGCGCGTGGCCATCGCCGGCGAGCACCTGACCGGCAAGCAGATGGCCGAGTCGCTGTCGAAGGCGTTCGGCACGGAAGTGCGTTACAACGAAGTATCGCCCGACGCGTATCGCAAGTTCGGCTTCCCCGGCGCCGAGGACCTCGGCAACATGTTCCAGTATTACCGCGACTTCGAAACGCAGTTCGTCGGCGCACGCGATCTGAAGGTCGCGCGCTCGTTGAACCCGGCGCTGCAGACCTTCGACCAGTGGCTCGCGAAGAATAAATCGCGTATCCCGCTGGAATGAGCAGCGGTCGCGCCGCAGACGCGGCTTCCGGGCGATGAGCATCCAACCCTTCGCCGGCGCGCTCGCGCCGGCGAAGGGCGCCTGATCAGCGAGAGGTACCCGCCGGCGGCAGTGCCTCCGGCACCAGGTTCGCAATAGGGCGCAGCGACCTCAGGTAGGCAAATATCGCCTCGAGATCCTTATCCGACATCTTGCCGTAATAGGCCCAGGGCATCGGCGGCAATATCGGCCGGCTGATGCCCATATACTTGCCGTTGCGCATGGAGTTGATGAACATCTCCACGGTCCAATTCCCCAGCCCGGTCGGATCGGGCGTGAGATTGGCCGCGAAGCTCGTCCCCCAGGCGCCCACCCAGGCCGTCTCATCGGAGGTCGTCACTGCGCCCCATTGACCTGGGGCCAGCAAGCCGGGCGGCAGCTCCGGCAACCGCTCATTGGCCGGATGCCCTGACAGGAGCCGGCTCGTGTCGACCACGGGGCCCTGCGCCGTCTGGATTTTCGGGGAATGGCAGTCATTGCAGCCGCCGACGGTCACCAGATAGCGGCCGCGAGCGACGGCGGCGGCGTCTTTTGACACCCGGTGCTTTGCCGGCTGCTGGGCCATCGCCACCGAACACGCGCAATACAGTGCAATCAGCAGCAGTGAATTTCGCATCGACTCTTCCCCCATGTCACTTGACCGATTTGCTGTCGCTACGGCTCTATTGTAGTGGCCGCGCGCACCCCATCCGCGACCGGCCGCTCAGGTTCAGTATGACCTCATCGGCCGCCGGCCGGCAAGACGGCCACGGGCCGCCGCCCCGATCGATCTCGCTTCAGGTCGATCTCGCTTCAGGTCGCCGGACCGGCTGTGCATGCCGGCCCGGCCCGACGCGACGGCTATCCGGCCGTGCTCTCTTCTTCTCCGACCCCGACGTCCTCCACTTCGCCGACCGCCCCGCCCACGTCCATGAAGCTGCGAGCGCCGCTCTCATCGAGCGTGCGCCGCCGGTGCGCGTGGGCCGCGAAGCCGGTCCCCGCGGGGATCAGGCGGCCCACGATCACGTTCTCCTTCAGGCCGCGCAGGTCATCCTTGAGCCCACGCACCGCCGCTTCGGTCAGCACGCGCGTGGTCTCCTGGAAGGAGGCCGCCGAGATGAACGACTCGGTGGCGAGCGAGGCCTTGGTGATTCCGAGCAGCACCGGCTGCAGGCGCGCCGCCTGCTTGCCGTCGGTCTCGGTGCGATCGTTGATATCGAGCGCACGCGAGCGATCCAGCTGCTCCCCGCGCAGCAGTGAGGTTTCCCCCGCGGTCACCACCTCGGTCTTGCGCAGCATCTGGCGGATGATCACTTCGATGTGCTTGTCGTTGATCTTCACGCCCTGCAGGCGGTAGACATCCTGGATCTCGCGCACCAGGTAGTTGGCCAGCGCCTCGACCCCCTGCAGGCGCAGGATGTCGTGCGGGTTGGGCTCGCCGTCGGCGATCACCTCGCCCCGCTCCACGGTCTCGCCCTCGAACACGTTGAGCTGGCGCCACTTGGGGATCAGCTCCTCGTACTTGTCGCCATCGTCGCTGGTGATCACCAGGCGCCGCTTGCCCTTGGTCTCCTTGCCGAAGCTGACCGTGCCGGTCTTCTCCGCGAGGATGGCCGGATCCTTGGGCTTGCGCGCCTCGAACAGGTCGGCCACCCGTGGCAGACCGCCGGTGATATCACGCGTCTTGGAGGACTCCTGCGGGATGCGCGCGATGACATCGCCGACCGACACCTTGGCGCCGTCCTCGAGGTTCACGAGCGCGCCCGGCGGCAGGGTATAGACCGCCGGAATGTTGGTGTTGGCAAAGGTCACTTCCTTGCCCTTCGCCCCGACCAGCTTGATGGTCGGGCGCAGCTCCTTGCCGCCGCGCTGCTTGGAATCGAGCACCACCGTGCTCGACAGACCCGTGACCTCATCGACCTGCGAGGCCACCGTCAGACCGTCCACGAAGTCCTGGAACTTGATGAAGCCGGCAACCTCCGTGACCACCGGGTGTGTGTGCGGATCCCAGGTGGCCACGATCTGACCACCTTCCACCGCGCTGCCCTCCTTGGCCGTGATGGTCGCGCCATAGGGAATCTTGTAGCGCTCGCGCTCGCGACCGAACTGATCGACCACGCCCAGCTCTCCGGAGCGCGACACGGCCACCAGATGACCCTTCTCGTGCTCCACGGTCTTGATGTGGTGGAAGCGCAGCGTCCCCTTGTTGCGAATCTCCACGCTGCTGGCCGCCGCGGCACGCGAGGCGGCTCCGCCGATGTGGAAGGTGCGCATCGTGAGCTGCGTGCCCGGCTCGCCGATGGACTGTGCGGCGATCACGCCGACCGCCTCGCCGATGTTGACCAGCCGGCCACGGGCCAGATCGCGCCCGTAGCACTTGGCACACACGCCGTAGCGCGTGTGGCAGGAGATCGGCGAGCGCACGGTAATCTGGTCGACGCCTTCATGCTCGAGCAGCCGCACGAGCCGCTCGTCCAGGAGCGTGCCGGCCGGCACCAGCACCTCCTCGGTGCCGGGCTTGTGCACGTCGGCAGCGGTGACCCGGCCGAGCACGCGCTCGCCCAGACCCTCGACCACATCGCCACCCTCCACCAGCGGCGCCATCGCCAGCCCATTGCTCGTGCCGCAGTCATCCTCGGTGACCACCAGGTCCTGCGCGACGTCGACCAGGCGGCGCGTCAGATAGCCGGAGTTGGCCGTCTTCAGCGCCGTGTCGGCCAGACCCTTGCGGGCGCCATGCGTGGAGATGAAGTACTGCAGGACGTTGAGGCCTTCGCGGAAGTTGGCCGTGATCGGCGTCTCGATGATCGAGCCGTCGGGCTTGGCCATCAGGCCGCGCATGCCCGCGAGCTGGCGGATCTGCGCCGCCGAGCCGCGCGCGCCCGAGTCGGCCATCATGAAGATCGAGTTGAACGACTTCTGGCGGTGCTTGGCACCGCGCGCGTCGATCGCCTCCTCGCTGCCGAGCTTCTCCATCATCGCCTTGGCGACCTGGTCGTTGGCGCGCGACCAGATGTCCACGACCTTGTTGTAGCGCTCGCCGTTGGTCACCAGACCCGAGGCGTACTGCTCCTGGATCTCCTTGACCTCGCGGTCCGCGGAGGCGACCAGGCGCGTCTTCTGATCGGGAATCACGATATCGTCGATGCCGAAGGACACCGCAGCCCGCGTGGCGTAGTGAAAGCCGGTGTACATCAGCTGGTCGGCGAAGATCACGGTCTCCTTCAGACCGAGCGCGCGATAGCAGGCGTTGATCGCCGCGGAGATGACCTTCTTGGTCATGTCCTGGTTGATGAGGTCGAAGGACAGCCCCTTCGGCAGAATCTCGGACAGCAGCGCGCGCCCCACGGTGGTGGCGACCAGTCGCCGCCGCTCCACGAAACCACCGCCGCCGCCCTTGCCGGCCGCGCCGCCGGGCACCGCCGGTCCGCTGGCGAGCTCGCTGACCGCGCCGTTGTCCTCCATGCTGCGCTCGGGATCGTCCTCACGGCCGTCGCGCTCGGCGGCCGTCGCGGCCGCTGCCGCCCCGGCGGTCGCACCGACTCCGGCCGGCGCTCCCTCGCGCACGTACTCCACCAGGCGCACCTTGATCCGTGCCTGCAGATCCACCGTGCGGCTCTCATAGGCGCGGTGCACCTCGTCCACGTCGGTGAACAGGATGCCCTCGCCGCGCGCGCCGATGCGCTCGCGCGTGAGGTAGTACAGCCCGAGCACCACGTCCTGCGAGGGCACGATGATCGGGTCGCCGTTGGCGGGCGAGAGGATGTTGTTGGAGGACATCATCAGCGCGCGCGCCTCGAGCTGCGCCTCGAGCGACAGCGGCACATGCACCGCCATCTGGTCGCCGTCGAAGTCGGCGTTGAACGCCGTGCACACCAGCGGGTGCAGCTGGATGGCCTTGCCCTCGATCAGCACCGGCTCGAACGCCTGGATGCCCAGGCGGTGCAGCGTCGGCGCGCGATTGAGCAATACGGGGTGCTCGCGGATCACCTCCTCGAGGATGTCCCACACCTCCGGCCCCTCGCGCTCCACCAGACGCTTGGCCGCCTTGATGGTGGAAGCCTCTCCGCGCAGCTGCAGCTTGTGGAAGATGAACGGCTTGAACAGCTCGAGCGCCATCTTCTTCGGCAGCCCGCACTGGTGCAGCCGCAGCGTCGGGCCCACGACGATCACCGAGCGGCCCGAGTAGTCCACGCGCTTGCCGAGCAGGTTCTGGCGGAAGCGCCCCTGCTTGCCCTTGATCATGTCGGCGAGCGACTTGAGCGGCCGGCGGTTGGTGCCGGTGATCGCGCGCCCGCGCCGCCCGTTGTCCAGCAGCGCGTCCACCGCCTCCTGCAGCATGCGCTTCTCGTTGCGCACGATGATGTCCGGAGCCGACAGCTCGAGCAGCCGGCGCAGGCGGTTGTTGCGGTTGATGACGCGACGGTACAGGTCGTTGAGGTCCGAGGTCGCGAAGCGCCCGCCGTCCAGCGGCACCAGCGGCCGCAGGTCCGGCGGCAGCACCGGCAGCACCGTCATGACCATCCACTCGGGCTTGTTGCCCGAGTCGAGGAACGACTCGATGAGCTTGAGGCGCTTGGAGAGCCGCTTGAGCTTGGTCTCCGAGGCGGTGGCGCCCATCTCCTCGCGCACCTTGATCAGCTCGGCCTTCAGATCCATCGTGCGCAGCAGCTCGTAGACGGCCTCCGCGCCCATGCGCGCGTCGAACTCGTCCCCATGCTCCTCGATCGCCTCGAGGTACATCTCGTCGGTCAGCAGCTGCCCGCGCGTGAGCGGGGTCATGCCCGGCTCGATCACCACGAAGGCCTCGAAGTACAGCACGCGCTCGATCTCGCGCAGCGTCATGTCGAGCATCAGTCCGATGCGCGAGGGCAGGGACTTCAGGAACCAGATGTGCGCCACCGGGCTCGCCAGCTCGATGTGCCCCATGCGCTCGCGGCGCACCTTGGACTGCGTGACCTCCACGCCGCACTTCTCGCACACCACGCCGCGGTGCTTGAGGCGCTTGTACTTGCCGCACAGGCACTCGTAGTCCTTCACGGGCCCGAAGATCTTGGCGCAGAACAGCCCGTCGCGCTCCGGCTTGAAGGTGCGGTAGTTGATGGTCTCGGGCTTGCGCACCTCCCCGTACGACCAGGCGCGAATCATCTCGGGCGATGCCAGCCCGATCTTGATCGAGTCGAAATGCTCGACCGGCGTCTGCTGCTTGAAGAGCTTCAGTAGATCTTTCATGGATTCACCTTCCGGCGTCGCCGCCGAAGTAGTCCGTTGCGTCCCGCGCCGCAGTCCCGCGCGCCGATTGCCGCACCTTCAATCCTGCACGCTCAATCCTGCTCGAGCTCGACGTTGATGCCGAGCGAGCGGATCTCCTTGACCAGCACGTTGAAGGACTCGGGCATGCCCGCCTTCATCTCGTGGTTGCCGTCGACGATGCTCTTGTACATGGCGGTGCGCCCCACGGTGTCGTCCGATTTGACCGTGAGCATCTCCTGCAGCGTGTAGGAAGCGCCGTAGGCCTCCAGCGCCCACACCTCCATCTCCCCGAAGCGCTGGCCGCCGAACTGCGCCTTGCCGCCGAGCGGCTGCTGCGTGACCAGGCTGTAGGGCCCGGTGGAGCGCGCGTGCATCTTGTCGTCGACCAGGTGGTTGAGCTTGAGCATGTACATGTAGCCGACGGTCACCTGCCGGTCGAAGCGCTCACCGGTGCGGCCGTCGAACAGCCAGGTCTGACCTGACAGCGGCAGCTCGGCGAGCTCCAGCAGACCCTTGATGTCGCGCTCGCTGGCGCCGTCGAACACCGGCGTCGCCATCGGCACTCCGTCCTTCAGGTTCTGCGCGAGCTCGAGCACCTCCGCCTCGGAGAGCTCATCGAGCCGTACCGCCTGACCGCCGGAGCGGTTGTAGACGCGCTCGAGCAGCTCGCGCAGCTGCGCAACGCGCGCGTGCTGCTCCTGCTGCGCTTCGAGCATGCGCCCGATCTTCAGACCCACGCCCTTGGCCGCCCAGCCCAGGTGCGTCTCGAGCACCTGACCGACGTTCATGCGCGAGGGCACGCCGAGCGGATTGAGGACGATGTCCACCGGAGTGCCATCCTCCAGGTACGGCATGTCCTCCACCGGCACGATCGTGGAGATCACGCCCTTGTTGCCGTGGCGGCCGGCCATCTTGTCGCCGGGCTGGATGCGCCGCTTGACCGCCAGATACACCTTCACCATCTTGAGCACGCCCGGCGCCAGATCGTCACCGGCGGTGATCTTCGC
>JASHSK010000028.1 GCA_030038755.1 Gammaproteobacteria bacterium | reverse complement strand
CGGGCGGCTACGGTACCACCAGCTCCCTTAAGGGGGCGCGGCCCGCGACATCGATGTCCAGCCTCACCGGCTCGCTGTCCAACGCGTACTGCTCCGAGAGCGCGAGCCGGCGCATCGCTGCGCGATCATAGATCAGTCCCTGCAGCTGCCGCACGCGCTCGCGCAGCGAGCCGCCCAGCGACCCGGCGCGGTTGCGCCCATAGAAACCCGCATGGAATGCACGCGGCACCGCCGGATAAGCAATCGGCTGCGCCGAGCCCTCCTGCAGGCGGCGGATCAGGCCCGCCTGCTCGACATACGCCAGAGCCACGCGGCTGCAGACGAAGTGCCTGCGCAGATAGCGCTTGGGATGGGAAAAGTATGCGGTCGCCACGTGCTGCGGCAGCCACTGCAGCAGCACCGCGCGGTCGAAGCACACGCCCCAGGAGCAATAGTCCGCGTGCGAGAGGTAGTAGCCCGTCGGATCGGCCGGCGGCGCGGTGCGGCGATTGTGATTGTGCACACCGATGGAGCAGAACAAATCCGTGCGCCGTGCATGCACGCCCTGATGCCAGCGGAAGAAATCGCGCGCCACCATGATGTCCTCCTCGACCAGGAAGACGAAGCGGCGCGCGGCGGCGACCGCGTGCAGATAGCCCAGCAGGATGTTGGCGCTGAGGCGCGTGCGCCGGTAGGGACAGACCGGAGCGCTCTGGATCTCGAAGCTCGCCAGGCGAGCGGCGAAACTGCGGATGACTGTCAGGTTGTCCGGGTCGTGGCCGCTGTCGGCGCGGAACACGACGTGCAGTTGCTCGATGCCCTCGGCACGGCACAGGTTGTCGAGGCAGTGCCACAGCATCTCCGGTCGTCGCCAGCACGGCACCAGTACCACGTCGCGCGGCCGCGCCCCCCCTGCCCGCGACGCCGCGGCAACGGCCTCGTCCGCGGCGCGCCTGAACTGCCAGTGATCGCGGGCCCAGCGCAGCATCGCTACGGTCAGCGGCGGCTTGGATCAGCCGCCTCTAGACATTGAACCTGAAGTGCATGACGTCGCCCTCTCGCACGATGTACTCCTTGCCCTCGAGGCGCAGTTTGCCGGCCTCGCGCGCGCCGGCTTCCCCGCGGTAGCGCACGTAGTCCTCGTAGGCGATCACTTCGGCGCGGATGAAGCCGCGCTCGAAGTCGCTGTGAATGACGCCCGCGGCCTGCGGGGCACTGCTGCCGACGCGCACCGTCCAGGCGCGCACCTCCTTGGGTCCGGCGGTGAAGTACGTCAGCAGCCCGAGCAACTCATAGGCGCCGCGGATGACGCGATTCAATCCCGGCTCGCGGATGCCCAGCGCCTGCATGAACTCGCCGCGCTCGGCCTCCGGCAGCTGCGCGATCTCCGCTTCCACCGCCGCGCATACCAGCACCACGACTGCGCCCTCGCCCTGGGCGCGCGCACGCAGCGCGGCCTCATGCGGGTTGCCGTTCGCCAGACCCGCCTCGTCCACGTTGGCCACGTACATCACGGGCTTCGCCGTCAGCAGCTGCAGCGCCCGCAGCTCCTGACGCTCGACCTCGCTCAGCGACAGCGCGCGCACCGGCCGCGCCGCATCCAGCTGCGTACGCACGCGCTCGTAGAGCTCGCGCCGGCGCACAGCCTCCTTATCGCCGCTCTTCGAGGCCTTGGCGGCCCGGTCCAGCGCCTTCTCGACGCTGGCCAGATCGGCGAGCGCCAGCTCCGTATTGATCACGTCGACGTCGGCGAGTGGATCGACACGTCCTGCCACGTGCACGACGTCGGCGCTCTCGAAACAGCGCACCACGTGCGCGATGGCGTCCACCTCGCGGATGTGCGCGAGAAACTGGTTGCCGAGACCTTCACCGGTCGAGGCTCCGGCCACCAGCCCGGCGATGTCCACCAGCTCGACGCTGGTGGGGACGATCTTTTCCGGACGCGCGATCTCGGCCAGCTCCCGCAGCCGCTCATCGGGTACCGGCACGACGCCGACGTTCGGATCGATCGTGCAGAACGGATAGTTCTCCGCGGCAATCTGTGCGCGCGTGAGAGCGTTGAACAGCGTCGATTTACCGACATTCGGCAGTCCGACGATGCCGCATTGGATGGGCACGCTGACTCCTCACTCGCCCGGCGGGTCCGCCGGGGGGTCTTGCAGCAGGGGCTCTTGCGCCGGGGGGTCCTGCGCCGGGGGATCCTGCACCGGCGCATCGTTGCCTGCGCGCGGGTTGCCGCTGTGCAGCCGGTGCGTGGCCTTCTGCGCGCCCTCGGTCAGCAACATTGGCACGATGGCTGTCGCGCGCTCCAGCGCCGCATCGATGGATTGCTGCTCGCTCGCCGTGGGCCGATCGAGCACCGCGTCGATCACCAGCTCGCGCGCGCCGGGGTGACCGACCCCGAAGCGCAGGCGCCAGAAGTCCGCGCCGAGGTGAGCGATGACGTCGCGCACGCCGTTGTGACCACCATGACCGCCGCCCTGCTTGAGGCGGCAGGTGCCGGGCGGCAGATCAATGTCATCGTGCGCCACCAGGATGCCGGCCGGATTGATGCGATAGAAGGCCGCGATGGCGGCTACGGGCCCGCCACTGCGGTTCATATAGTCGATCGGCTTGGCCAGCCACAGCTCGGTCGCATCGATGCGTACGCGCGCGAGTTGCGCCCGCCAGCGCGACTCGCGCCGCCAATGTCCACCGTAGCGCTGGGCCAGCGCATCGACGAACCACCAGCCGGCATTGTGACGCGTGCGCGCATAGTCGGCCCCGGGATTGCCGAGGCCGACGATGAGCTCGAGGGCAAGCCCGGCCGTCGGCACGCTGCGCCCGTGCAATGGGTCGCGCGCCGCCGTCTACTTCTTGTCCTTCTTGGAGCCGCCGCCTTTGCCCTCCTCTTTCTTGGCTTCGTCCTTCTTGGGCTCCTCCTTCTTCGCACCGGCCACGGCGGCGCCCGCTGCACCCGCCGCGCCGGCGGCGCCCGCCTCCCCGGTCGGTGCCGCGGCAGCCGCGGCGCCTTCGACCGGCGTGGTTGCCTCGGCTTCCACCTCCACGACGCGCGGAGAGTGCACGGTGACCACCGGTGCGTTGCCGTGCTTGAGCTGCGGCAGCGTCACGCCGGCCGGTAACGGAAGATCCGTCAGCGTCAGCGTGTCGTTGAGGTTCAACTGCGACAGATCCAGCTCGAGGTATTCGGGCAGCTGGTCGGGCAGGCAGCTCACTTCCACTTCCTGGATGAGGTGATGCACGATGCCACCCTGCGTCTTGACCCCGGGAGCCTGCGCGGCACCCTTGAAGTGGATCGGCAGACGGATCTTCAACGGCTCGTTGTCCAGCACGCGCTGCAGATCCACGTGCACGACCGCGTTACGCGCCGGATGCAGCTGCACATCCCGCACGATGGCGGGCTGCGGCTGCGAATCCAGATTGAGGCTGATGATGGATGAATAGAAGCGCTCGTTGTCGATCAGCGTCAGCAGCTGCTGGTGATCGAGCACGACGTTCTGCGGCTCGCCGCGGCCGCCGTAGAGGATGGCGGGAACCTTGCCGGCACGACGCAGGCGGCGGCTCGCACCTTTGCCCCGATCGTGACGCGAATCCGCGCCGACTTGAAACGTAGTACGCATGTTTGACTCCGATTGACTGACGACTCCGGGAGACGCACCGCGACCAGTGCGCCTCCACCTCCAAAACCGGGCAGGACCCGGCTAATCGATGTACAGCGAGCTCACCGAGTCCTCATCGCGAATTCGCCGGATGGTCTCGGCGAGCAGCGATGCGACCGATAACTGGCGAATGCGGCCGCACTCGCGCGCCTTCGCCGATAGTGGAATAGTGTCCGTGACCACCAGCTCATCCAGCGCAGAAGCCGCGATGCGCTCCACGGCATCGCCCGACAGCACGGCATGCGTGATGTACGCCACGACCTTCACGGCACCCTGGTTCTTCAGCGCCTGCGCCGCCTGGCACAGCGTGCCGGCGGTGTCGACCATATCGTCGACCAGCACACAGGTCTTGCCGCTGACCTCGCCGATGATGTTCATCACCTTGGATTCGTTGGCGCGCGGCCGGCGCTTATCAATGATCGCCAGCTCTGCGTCCTCGAGCTGCTTGGCGAAGGCGCGCGCACGCTCAGCGCCGCCGACGTCCGGCGACACCACGATCAGGTCCGGATAGCGCTGACGCCAGATGTCCCCGAGCAGCACCGGGGAGCCGTACACGTTATCGACCGGGATGGCGAAAAATCCCTGCACCTGATCGGAATGCAGATCGAGGGTCAGCAGCCGGTCAACGCCGGCATTGCCGATCATGTCTGCGACCAGCTTGGCGGTGATCGGTGAGCGCGTGGCGCGCGGGCGGCGGTCCTGCCGGGCATAGCCGAAGTACGGCACGACGGCGGTGACTCGCCCTGCCGAGGCACGGCGGCAGGCGTCGACCATGACCAGCAGCTCCATCAGATGATCGTTGGTAGGCGGGCAGGTCGGCTGCACGATGAATACGTCACGCCCGCGCACGTTCTCGCGGATCTCCACGTCGACCTCGCCGTCGCTGAAGCGGCCCACGTCGGCGCGACCGATCGGCACCTTCAGGTGATGTGCGATCTGGTGCGTCAACGCCGGGTTGGCATTACCCGTGAACAGCGCCAGTGTTTCCGAGTCCACAATCTTCCTACCTTCGCGTACGACCCCTCGCCGCGTCGATCCGCGCCCCCGCCACGGCTGACATTCTGCACCGTGCGGTGGCAGGGGTGGCAGGATTCGAACCTGCGTGCGGCGGGATCCAGACGCGAAAATAGGTGCTGTAAAAACAGCAACTTACCTATTTTCTGGAATTGGCCGCCCCCGGGAATCCATCCGTTCCCAGGGCTGGCACCCAGCTGGCACTGGACCCGGGCCACGGATGTGGCCCCCAGGCGCGGCGGCGGATGATACACGATGAGCTATGGCGCCGCACGGTACACTCACAGGTACACTCACAGAGCGGTGCAGATCACGAAGAGCCAGCGTATGTCGCGGATTGCCCGAGGGATCCTGTGGCTCTCGGCACCGCTGGCAGTACTGGCCTTTTGGAGCGGTCTCGTGGCGGCAGCCCTTCGCTTTCCGGGCGGCTACGACTGGATCTATCAACCCATCTCGAATCTGCTTTATCCCGATCGCAATCCACAGGGCTACCTATGGGGCTGGGCCGGCATCGAGTTGTGTGGTCTGGGTGGTCTCGCCTGGACGACGCAGCTGAGCCCACGTGGCCTGGATGCACCGTTCGGATCGCGCGTGGGAGGCCTCTGGCCACTGCGGGTAGGGTTCATCTGCACGTGCGCCGCGGTGCTGCCGGATCAATGGCTGCCGCTTTCCAAGGGGCACGAGTTCCTGGCGGTGCTCGCCTTCCTGGGTATCTGCTGCGGAATGGTGCGGCAGATTTTCGCTGCCATCGGTCGTCGTGTGTCGCACAGTTCCAGCGGTGCGGCTCGACTCGCCGCGCCGATCGGGGCGAGCGTGCCGTTGATCCCGGTAGCCTTGGCGGCGCTTACCCAGGCCTACCTGTCCCTCGCGCGACCGGACCTGCCCTGGGTTAGTCCGGCGTGGCGTGCGCGCGGCGTTCCGCTCTATCTGAGCTTTGCCGTCTGGCAGTGGGCGGCCTGCGCCGTATTTTCGGTTTGTCTGCTGGCGCTTTCGCGCTTGACGCGCCCGACCGCCGTTGCGATCAGCACCCGCGGGGCTGCATTGAGCTCAGGGGACCACGACAGTGCGTGAATCCGTGCTGGCGCTTGCCCAGGCTTCCCCGATGTCGGCAAGTGGCACAGGTTTGATCGCTGCCTTGAACCCGACGGACGACGCGGCGTGCAGGACGCCTCTCACGGCTTCGAAGAGTCTGGGCAGCGGAACGCTGGCGATGCCGCTGCCCATGAGTTGGAGAGCGCTGGAGCGTAACGCCGCACCCGGCAGATTGATATCCCGCCCGCCGATCGAGCCGATTTCCACGTAGCGGATCGGCATTCCCTCGGGGCCCGCTCTGGCCGCGGCAATGATCAGTGTCTCGGCGCTCTTGCCCCACAGATAATCAAGGACGATATCGACTCCGTCGCGAAACACCTTCTTGAACGATTCCTCGAGGGCATCTCGGTTCTCGTCCAGCTGGACGATCACATCGGCGCCGAGGACCCGCAGCTCCTCGGTTGCCCGGCGTCCTGTGGCGACGACCTTCTTCGCACCGAGATATCTGGCGATCTGTATCGCAAGTCGGCCGGAGGTGCCGGTCGCTCCATTGATCAGAACGGTCTCGCCCGCTCGCAGGTGCGCCCGCTCCATCAGGGCCGCCCAGGAGGACATTCCGGGTATGGCAATGGCTGCAGCGAACTTGTCGTCCAGGCCGGTCGGCAGCGGGATCAGATGCCGGTCCTCAACGAGGCACCGCTCCGCCATCCCGCCGTAGGGGTGCTCCGGGAGAAAGAAGTAGACCTGTTGCCCAGCGTTCGTGACGCCCGTTCCGTCAATTCCCGGCACGAAGGGCAGCTCGCCCGGCGAGCTGTAATGCGTCCCGGAGGCGCGGCTTTTGGTGATGTGGCTGATCGAGGATGCGGTGACACGAATGACGCTTTTGCCGTCCTGCGGGAGCGGATCGGCAAAATCCCCGTACACCGGAGCATCTCCCGCCGCCGCTATGACCGCTGCCTTCATGCTCGACTCCCTCGACGGGCGCACAGCGTCGTCCAATATTATGTGTATAATGCACACATTAATCGGGCGAGGCAAGCCATGAAGCGAGATCTGCTGCAGCTGCGCGAAGCGCTGCTTGATCTGACCGGCGTGCTGAACCGGCCTCAGCCCGATACCGCGCTCCTCGCGCTCGCCGGTGTCAACCTCGACCGTGCTCTGTTTCCGCTGCTGGTACGGGTGGAGCGTAGAGGTCCGCTGGCAATCGGTGAGCTGGCCGAGCTCTCCGGACGCGACTATTCGACGGTCAGCCGGCAGATCTCAAAACTGGAAAGTCTTGGTTTAGTCGGCCGGAGGGTCGATGCGAAGGACGCCCGGGTCAGCAACGCGTTGATCACCGACAAGGGGCGGTCCATGACGAAAGCTCTGGACCGGGCACGGGAGAAACTGATGGCCAGGTTGCTGGAGCACTGGGACAGGAGAGAGGTCAGCGAATTAGCACGCCTGCTGCGAAAGTTCGCCGACGACGCGCTCAGGTTCGCAAGCGCTGTAAGATCCGATTCTACGTGAATAGCCACCACAGCGCGCAGGCGCGTGCATGGCCTCGAACCTGAGGAGCAGGTCTTGCAGCAGACGCCACTGGCCGACACCCGCCCGCTGGCTCGGACCGGCACGCTGCTGGGACTGGCCGCGCTCGGCATTGTCTTCGGCGATATCGGGACCAGCCCGCTGTACACGCTGAAGACGGTACTCGATCTCACCGGTGCACATCCGGAGCCGGCGGCCATCCTGGGCGCGCTGTCGCTCATCCTGTGGACGCTGATCATCGTCACCTCGGTGAAGTACGTCGCGATCGCCATGAGCATCGATAACGACGGTGAAGGTGGCATCCTCGCGCTGATGTCGCTGCTCGGTCTGAAGCGGCACCGGCGCCCCGTCATCGTGGCGTTCGGATTGTTCGGCGCCGCACTGATCTACGGTGACGGAGCCATCACACCCGCCATCTCGGTACTCTCCGCGATCGAAGGGTTGAACATCGCGCTGCCCGGGCTGCGAGCTTACGTGCTGCCCGCGGCGGTCGTCATCCTCGTCGCACTGTTCCTGGTGCAACCTCTGGGCACCTCGCGCATTGGCAGGGCCTTCGGCCCCGTCATGCTCCTGTGGTTCGTCGCGATCGGACTGCTCGGGGTCTGGGGCATCGCACAGCATCCCGCCGTGCTGCTGGCGCTGAATCCGCTCTACGGTCTGCGCTACCTCGCGACCCACGGCTATGCGAGTTTCCTGGTACTCGGTGGCGTATTTCTGTGCGTGACGGGCGCGGAGGCGCTGTATGCGGACATGGGCCACTTCGGGCCGCGTCCGATCCGCACGGCGTGGTACCTGGTGGTGTTTCCAAGCCTGCTGCTCAACTACGCCGGGCAGACCGCGATCGTTCTGGCCGGAGCGCCGACGGGCGACAACATCTTCTTTCGCCTCTGCCCACCGGCCCTGCTGCTGCCATTGGTGCTGCTGGCAACGCTCGCCACGATCATCGCCAGCCAGTCGATCATCACCGGCGCCTTCTCCATGACGCGACAGGCGATCCAGCTGGGATGGCTGCCGCGCCTGCGAATCAAACAAACCTCCGAGACCGGCTACGGGCAGATCTACGTCGGCACGGTCAACTGGATGTTGATGCTGGTAACGGTGGGGCTGACGCTCGGCTTTGGCAAATCGGACAATCTCGCGGCGGCGTATGGAATCGCCGTGTCGCTGACGATGCTGATGACCTCCGTGTTGCTGTTCATGGCGATGCGGGAGATCTGGGGCTGGAATGTGTGGGCGAGCGCGGCACTGGCGGGCGCGCTCCTCTGTGTAGACGTGGCGTTCTTCAGTGCGAACGTGGTGAAGGTAGCCGAGGGTGGCTACGTGCCCCTGCTTCTGGCCGCGTTCATTTATTCAATCATGTGGATCTGGCACCGGGGGACCGCCGCCGTGGCCGCCGCCGTCAGTCAGAGGCTTACGCCCGTGCCCGAGTTCCTCGCCGAGCTCGAGGCACATCACATACCACGCGTGCCTGGCACTGCGGTATTCATCACCCGTACGACCCAGGACATCCCACCGGTGATGCGCTGGCACGTGCAGATGAATCGTGCCCTGCACGCCACCGTGTTCGTGCTGACGATCTCCCCGCAGTCGGTGCCGTGGGTGCGGGACGATGCACATCTGAGCATCACGCCGCTGGCTCCCGGCTTCTGGCGCGCCACGGCCCGCCTCGGTTTCATGGAGCGGCCGGACGTCCCACGGCTGCTGCAACAGGCCCGCTCGCTCGGATGCCGGCTGGAGCTCGAAGATGTCACCTACTATGTCGGCCACGAAAGCATCGTGGCTGCGCAGGATCGACGCGGACTGCCCGCATGGCTGCGCGAGCTGTACGCCGTGATGTCCCGCAACGCGCTGCATGTGGGTGACTTCCTGCGCCTCCCCTGCGAGCAGGTGGTGGAGATCGGCCGCCAGGTCGGCATCTGAGCATCCTGCCCGTTCGCGGCCGCGACGACGTCTGCAACGGGCCGCTATTGCCGGCTGTATTGGTCCTCCTGCGCCTGTTCCTTCTGCAGCGCCTTGTGCAATTGATCGACCGATGGATTGGGCGGGAGGGTCTTCATGACCTCCTGATACTCCGGAAACTCGGTTTCCGACCCGCCCTGCTCCGTCTTGAGCGGTATGTGAGTGCCCACGGCACCTTGCAGCTCGACATACCCCGGCACGTGCATGGGCACAGCTCCTTCAGCGCGTGGGACCTCGTCGAATGGAACGCACGGAACCGCGATCACGGTCCCCTGGGGCGCAAAAATGTACAGCTTGCTGTTGACATAGGGCCGTGACAGATACTGCTTATCGGAAATGAACATCACGTCGGTCAGGATGTCCCCATTGCGGAAGAAGCGCTCGTCCATGGTCGTCTGATCATCCAGCGGCAGATCGCTGCCTCGCTGCAGAATGCCGGCCTTGAGGTGATCGGTATGGACCCACAGAGCGTTGCCGACCCACTTGCCGGTCGAGTAGCCCGCCCAGCTACTGTCCGCCCAAGACTGCGGATAGGGGTGCGGCGCTATCCAGATGTGCCGGTGCAGCCCGTACACGAGCGGCTGCATGATCTCGATCTGGGTCTGCTGCAGTGTATGGGGATCCAGATCCTCCCAGATCCTCATGCTGCCTATCGCCCGAGGTCCCAGCGGCGTGGCGTATGCCCGACATTGCATCTCCGGAATCTCCAGCTGCGCCTCATCGAACGCCTGCGCGACATCCCTCGCCGCAGGCGTGATCGGCAGACCCGCAAAATCCCCCGGGTAGGGATCACCCGCGTCGAGGTTGCCATTGAGCCCAGGGATGAACTCGTAGGTGTCCTCGTCCTGCAGCAGATTCCAGGAGCCGTCGATCAGCGACTGAGCGGCTGCAACTCGAGGAACCAGCACTGTGGCAAGGCTGAGGCAGGCGAGCGCCAACCACGGACGGTTCAGCCTGATCGGTACGAGTTTCACGTCTGAACACTCATGCACTACTCGACGGCAACCTGCTTGCAGGGGTGTGGTGCCCACTTCGAGCCGTCAGGCTCCCGCTGAAAATCAGAGCTGGTGAAGAATGGCCGGGTCAGGTATTCCGGATCAACGACCTCGGTCGTCACGTCGAACCAGTCGGTGCCGCTGGGATCCTGGAAAGCATGGTAATACTCAGTCAGGCGCGTGCGCGAGCCGTACGGAACTCCGTTACGACGCAGCCAGCCGGGCGCAAGATGGCTGGTCACCACGACCAGCGCTCCGCCCGCAGCCGGTGTGCGTGCCGGCGCTGCCGCGCCGGGTGCTCGCACTCCCGCCTGCTGATAAGCGGGTGCATTATCCTGATAAGGCTGCTGCCATACCGCGACCGAATAGCCCTGCAATGAGGCGGATGCGTCATTTGCGCCAGTCGCGGGGCCCCTCGCGGCAGCCTGTTGCACGTCTCCGTACGGTTCGCCGGGGACGAAGTGCAACAGGCGCGTCTGCCCGCCCCAGTCGCTCTGGATCCTGAGCACGTCCGGCGAGGCCCAGGAGATGCGCAGCCGGGTAGGCATGTGCATCAGCGCAGGAGCTCCATAGGCACGGCAGTCGATGATCGCCGACCACTGATAGCCCGCGCCGCCGTACAGCGCCGGATTGAATTCACCGGCAACCTTACGGGCTGCGGCGTTGAGCGGAACTTCAATGTAGTCGCCCTTGGCGGGTGTCATCATGCGAACATGCCAGTCCTCATCGATCACCGATACCCAATTGCCCGTCAGGTCCACGAGAGCTGCCTGCTCGGCATTCTGCGGTGAATCCGCTGAAGGCTGCGGGCGTGCCGACTGTGCGGCGAGCGCTCCCTGACTGAACACGAGCATGGCCGCCAGTGCGGTGGCCCCCAGTGCCGTGACCCACGGTGCGGTGGGGGCCGCTGCGGTGAGACCCAGGACTCCACGAAGACCCATTCAGTACCCCCCGACAGATTCGCCGGCGCCAGGCGTCAATACTGTCTGCCGCCCGAGACGGTGGCCGTCGACGGCACCAGGGTCACGGTATGCATCGAGAAGGGAGGCCCCCTGGCGGGCAGCGTCCTGTAAACCGCCGTGATGAACTCGCGCGTCGACCCTGCTCCGCTCGCCGCACTCCAGCGCTCGTCCCAGCCTGCACTCGGCTCGAGAGCCAGCACCTGTTCCAGCGACTTGCCCTCGTTCTTGTAGAACTGAACGCGGTTGCGAATGGTCGTGATCATGTTCTTGTACGATTCGACGTCTGCCTGATCGCATAACGCGCCATGACCCGGGATCACCACCGTTCCCCCTTCCGCAAACGCGGCGGGTACCGCCAGCTCGATCACCTTGTTGAGCGCAACCAACTCACCGTCGATCGAGCCGCCACGCGCCACGTCAATAATCGGGTAGGTCCTCATGTCGACCACATCGCCGGTGGCAATCACATTGGATTGGCGAAAGAAGACCATCAGCTGGCCATCGGTATTGGCGTAGTGGGGGTGGTAGACCTGCACGGCCTCGCCGTCGAAGGTCATATCATAGATATCGAAGTCTTCCGTAATGGTCGGCCATAGCGCTCGAGGCGTGTGCTGCCCGTAGGTGGATTGCTCCTGCACCAGGCGCGTCAATACGCTCTGCTCCGCGAGTACCTCGGCCTGCTCGGGCTCGCCCGCGAACTCTTTCGCATCCGCGGCCTCATGGCCACCCATGATCTGACTTCCGGCGGCAGCGATGACGGCGTTTCCGCCTATGTGATCGACACGCCCATTGGTATCGATGATCACGCTGAGTGTCTTTTGATCGCCGGCGTGGCCTTGTATCACCCCCTGGATCGCCTCCAGCAGCTTCGGCGCCGCCGATTGCGTGCCGGTATCGACCACGAGCGCCCCGTCGTCGCCGACCTGCACCGCCACATTCGACTCGCCCGGCTCTCCCGCCATGAGCCAGACCTGGCCGTTCACATGCGACGGATAGACACCACCGGGTGTGGCACCCCCCGCGTCGGCGCTCTGCGCCCGCACGACGCCGGCCGTTAGACAAATCGTCGCCAACGCCATCGTTGACGCAACGACCATCTGTCTCATGACCCCTCCGTCCTACGTTGTTGATTCTGGTTTGCCTGACGATCTATTCGGTCAAACCTTTGGGTCTCACTGAACGCTCATTTCCGGCGCGATGAATCACACCCGTTGCCCATCGTTGCGCGGGGCAGCGTCGCCTTGGGCGCTTGCGTCTGGATGTGTCTTTTAGCACATCTGCGAAGATATCGCTAAGCCCCGGACGCGCCTGGCAAGCGCACGGCAAGCGCGCCCAACGGAGCGATGACGCAGTGGCAGTTGGAGCGCGACGGCGCGATCGTGAAGGTCGAATCTACGTGATGGTGCCGCCGCTGTTCGTCGCTCGAGAGGCGTCTTGAGCCAGCAACGACCCGATCCGCTGGGCATCCTCCGGGGTTGCCGGATTGTAGACCACCATACTGAGGTCTGTTCGTCCGTCGACCGCGAACGCCGAATATTCGAAAGCCAATGGACCAAGCACGGGATGCCGCATGCGCTTGCGAGCGTCGCCGTGCGGGCCGCGGACTTCGTTGTCGTCCCACATTGCCCTGAATTCCGGACTACGCCGGCGCAGCTCATCGACGAGAGGCTCCACATCCGCCGTCGCGCCGGCACGAGCCGCGTCCACTCTGAACGCCCCCAGTGCGAACCGAGCCACACTCTCCCAGTCGTACTGCACGGCGCGTGCACGCGGATCGAGGAAGATGTAGCGGAGGATGTTCCGCTGTCCCGGTGGCAGCGACCCATAATCGATCAGCATCACCGCCGCCGCCCGATTCCACGCGAGCACGTCCCACGTGGCGGTCCTGATCAGGGCGGGAGTAGGGTTCAACGCATCGAGCACGCGCTGCAGTCGTGGCGTGACACCCTCGCTCTTGTGATAACGCGCCTCCGGCGCTCGCCCCAGGCCGATCAGAAAAAGGTGCTCGCGCTCGACGTCCGTCAGCAACAGGGCGCGCGCAATCCGGTCGAGAACATCGGCGGAAGGCGCCCCGCCCCGTCCCTGCTCGAGCCAGGTGTACCAGGTCGGGCTGATGCTGGCGCGCTGGGCCACTTCTTCCCGGCGCAGACCGAGTGTCCGACGCCGCTGGGAAGGAAAGCCGAGCGCGGCCGGATCGAGCCTCATTCGACGGTCCCGAAGGTAGCCTCCGAGCGAGATCTCCGGCCCTCGTGGCGGACTCATGCTGTTACTATTCTTAATAGGATAACGTCACTACTTTACCTGGATGATACCCGCGTACAGAGTAAGCGACAACAGCACTTCAGGAGACTCTCCATGCGCGTGTTTGTCACAGGTGCCACTGGATTCATCGGTTTCGCCGTCGTTCAGGAACTGCTTGCGGCAGGCCATCAGGTGCTCGGCCTGTCCCGCTCGGACCAGGGAGCGGCAGCGCTGGCGGCAGCCGGTGCCGAAGTCCATCGCGGCTCCATCGAGGATCCGGATAGCCTGAGGGAAGGCGCCGCCGGCTCGGATGGCGTGATTCATCTGGCTTTCAACCACGACTTTTCGAGATTCAAAGCGAACTGCGAGGATGATCGCCGCGTCATCCAGGCGCTCGCGGCGGCGCTCGTCGGGTCAAACCGGCCGCTCATCGTGACCTCCGGCACGCCGATCGCCAACACCGTGCCGGATCAGCCCGCCAGGGAAGGCAATGCGATCATCGGTTCTGCCGTGCATCCCCGGGCCGCCTCGGAAGAGACGGCCGCCGCGGTCGCCGCAGAGGGCGTGAATGTGTCGGTTGTGCGGCTTCCCCAGGTGCATGACACGCGCAAACAGGGTCTGATCACCCCGACGATCCAGATCTATCGTGAGAAGGGTGTATGTGCCTACGTGGACGACGGCGACAATCGCTGGCCGGCCGCTCACTATCTCGACGTCGCCAGGCTCTACAGACTGGCGGTCGAGAAGGCGGAGCCGAATGCGAAATATCACGCGGTCGCGGAAGAAGGCGTGCCGATGCGCGACATTGCCGGGGCGATCGGTCGGCGCTTGAGGCTGCAGGTCAGATCCATCCCCCGGCAAGAGGCTGCCGCTTTCTTTGGCTGGCTCGCGGTGTTTGCGGGGCACGACATGCCTGCATCCAGCGCACTGACGCGAACAAAGCTGGGCTGGCAACCGGCCGGACCAGGGCTGATCGCCGATCTCGAACAGCTGCGCGTTTCCTGACAGGTTCAAGCGTCGGGAAAACGAAACGATTCCTGGGTGATGAGGTCTGGACGAGCGGTCAGAGCGCTCGTCATCGGTCTTCAGGAACAGATGGTCGTCAGTTGGAGCTGGGGTAGGCGATCGTCCAATACAGGTTGGCGGTACCGGTCATCGGCGTGCCCACGTCGTTCAGCTGATGCGGATTGTCGCTGAGCACGGCGTTGAAGATGTCGTTGCCGTTCATATCACCGGGCTTCCGGTCGCCCGAAAACGTGTACAGCGCGTACCCCTGGTACACCCACTGAGGCACGCCATCGGGCCGGATCGCGATATCCCAGAAGCCGTCGGGCTGGGCGTTCGCAGGAGCCACGAACGCATGCCAGGCCTTCAGGCATGCCCCCTCGCAGCCCTTGAGACTGACACCGATGCGCCTGCCAACTCCCGGCTGAATGGGCACACCATGCCGCGCGCTCTGACCTCCGCCGTAGTCTATGGCGATGCCGTCGCGGCGATACAGGGTCAGACCTTCCCGGGTGGCCAACACCTTGCCGCGGCCGAGAGTCTGCTCGAGACGCACCTGCGCTGGCATGTAAAACGAAACGGCCAGCGCGGCATCCCAGTCGTTGCTGAGACCGACGCCGTTGGCATCTCCGGAAGTCACGTCGCCCGCGAAGGTGAACAGTGGCCTGCCCCTGAAGGCCCACTGCCGGATGCCGTCACTTCTGGTGAGGATCGACCATTCACCGACCTGATGCGCCAGAGCGGGAGCGAGCAGCGGCTTCCACTGGGTCTGGTCTGCCAACCTGATGACCGCCTTCGCAGCTCCGCGTCCCTCGAAGGCATAGATCGTCATGCCGTCCCGGTCGACGAAGGCCAGGCCGTTTGCGTCGCCCACCTCCCGGATCGCGACGCCCGCGGGCATCGGAATGCCGCTCAGCGGGAAAAGCAGCGCCGAATGCCATCCTGGGAACCGTGGCTGCCTGACAAGGCCGCGAGACCGCGCCGCAACCGGGCGATTTGGACTGACGCCGAATACCGAACCGACGTCGGTGTCTCGAACGAACGTGTAGACAGGCTTGCCGCGATACTGCCACTGCTGCGTGCCATCGCCACGTTTGAACACGGTCCAGTCCCCCACCGACCTTGCGGAGCGCGGCGCCGACACCGGCGACCAGACCTGCGTGCAGGCTGCCGCGCAGCGCGATTTTCCGGGAGAGTCCCGGTCGTAGGTATAAAGCGTCATCCCCCTGGCATCGGCGAATGCAATCTGCGTGCGCGGCACCTCGGTGAGCGCGAACGCCATCGCAGAGCTCTGGCCCTCTCCCAGCGCCTGCAGCGTGATGCCCGGCGGCGTCGCGACGGGTGCCTCGCCGGATGCAACCGGCTCGCTGCATGTAGCCAGGCCGGGAAGCAGACAGCCAAGCGTGCCGATGACCGCGATGACGACAATGCTCTCCCAGTGCATGCGCTGCTGGGGCCCGGCACGGTTCGGATCATTGGCCATTGTGGACCGATAACACCGGCGGCGGGGCGCCGTTCTGCGCCGGCACCACGAAGGCTGGCACGGCGGTAAATTTCCACGCCACCGATATCCGCCGGTTCGCTCCCGTCCTGGGATCGGGGTCCGCATCGGCCAGGTGTCTCAGGGCGTAATAAAAACCGGGGACATCGATGCCCTGAAACTCCTCGAAACCAACTCCAGCCTGGCCAAACGGCAGGAAGATCTCTATCCAGGGCTGATAGCCCCCAATGAGCCCATCGGCGTCGCCATTGGGTTCCAGAGTCATTCGGAAATGGGTTTGCGACAGATCCAGATCATTCATCAGAATGGGATCGCCGACCAGATGCAGATCGTGATGGTCCGTGAGCGTCACGACGCCGTGTTCGAGCCGCCCCTGAAACACGTTGCGGGAGCGTGGGTCGGGATCGCTTCTGAAGGTCGTGTACGACTCGGTATTTCCCTGCGCGTCGAGCAGGACGGAATCGAGCGAGCGCGCGATGCTGACCGTGACCGGTCCGTCCTTGCGCAGATCGTCCCCGCTGATCGTGATCACCCACGCGGGAAACGTGGGGCGCGCCTGGCTCCACTCGGCGCTGTAGTACGTCGGCGGGGTGGCACTGGCCGGTGGACCGCGAAAGTTCTTGTGGCAGCCGAACACCCGGAAAAGCTGATTATCGACGCCCAATTCATGGGTTACGGGGTCCTCGAACGAATTCGGGGATTTCGCGCCCTTGCCATCCAGATTGAAGCCGTAGGCGTAGCGCCCATCGACCATGTGAAGCTTTGGATCGATGACCGATGCCGGATTCGTGAAGGCATTGACAGGTTTGCCGTCGATGCGGCCACGGTTGATGAGCAACCCTATGACCGGACCGTTCGGGTACCCGGCCATGAGCTTCTTGATCTCGTCCGGTGGCATTCCCAGCGCGGCCAGATCCAAGGCGTATTGCACGGTCTGATCGGGGTCTATGCCGCCTGGGCAATCGCCCTTCGTCGAGTACGCGGCGTCCGTGAACGAGGTCAGCACGAAGCTGCGCGTTTCGCCGGCGGACGCCGTGACCGCGGCTGCCAGCGTAAGCGGGACGGCAGCCGACAAAGCCGCCAGTGCAATCGACGGCTTGAACTTGAAGAACCGCAGCGAGCTGCTCATGACCGGCAGTGCCTTATCAGGCCTGGCAGGATGCCAGGATCACTTGAAATCAGTAACTTACTTTATCCTTCAGAGTTTTGCGCCGCCTCGAATCCCGTTCATTCCCCAGAGCTGTCTATGTGGCTGTCTATGGACTCCCGTCAGGACTCTAGACTGCGACTGCGAGCGATTTCAGCAACAGCGCGACCAGGTCAGGCTGACTCCGGGTGTCGGTTTTCGAGAATATCCTCGCGAGCCGAGACCGAGAGGTTCCGTAAGTGATGCCCAGCTGGGCAGCCGCCGCCCGCAGGTTCACACCATCAGCAAGCAGCGCAGCCAGGCGGCATTCGGCGTCCGTCAGACCATAGACGCCGCGCAGGCGAGGCTGCAGATAGGGTGTCGCGCGATCCGGATCGGTAATGACGATACAGACTGCGGGCTTCAGGGACGATAGTCGCGAATAGTCCCGGGACACGGGCCCGATAAACAGGTTGTACGGCCGCTTTCCGGAAGGCCTGAGCGCCTGCATGGCATTGCCGGCCGGTGTCGCGCTGGCCGCCAGCGCAACGAACTTCTGCAGGCGGTCATTGTCCTGCCGGTTGGCAAGTATCAGTCCGTCCCGGGACAGCTTCACGCCGTCGCCCTCGCGCTGTAGCGCCTGCGCGGCGCGATTGAGAAACACCACGCGCCAGTGTTCATCGAGCAGCAGCACCGCGGCTGGGCTGCGATCGAGCAGCTCCGCGGTGCACTTTTGCATGGTGCCGAGCGTGCCGAGGCGAAAGCCGAGGCTCAGGGCCCGCGCCACGTGGCGATGGATGAACGCAAACTGCTCGATTTCGCCGGGCTCGTACCTGCCGAGCTGTCGGACACGATGCAGCGCCACCCCGGCCTGCGTTGATGGCGCAGGGCGGATCCGACCCACGACCCGGTAGCGCGTGTCGCTCATGCTGCCGTGCCAGGAGTAATAGGGATCGCGATCCTTATCACGCTCGCTGATCACCAGACCATCGTGGACGACGGGCTCGTCCGGGTGAGTGACGAGATACTGATTGGTAGGATCGAGCGGCACCATGTGATCGAGGTAGTACTGCATCCCCGCCGGATCGAAATTCAGGAACCGGAAGGTGGTGAGCTCTGGTCCTGACTGGGAACTGAGCACCCAGAAGGTCGCCGCCTGACTCCCGATCAGGTCTGCCAGCAATTGCAGCGCGGGCATCCAGCGCTCCTCGTCCATCGCGGCGTCGTAACACGCCTCGATCACGGCAAGTGTGCGCTCGTCGATCGACATGCCGACGAAGTCTAGCACGCGGGTATCAATTGATACTTGCGCGTCGGGCAGCACAGACACGATTCTGACTCTGCTTGCTCAACATGCTCGGCGCCGCATCTGCGACGGAGCCGTAGCGGGTTTGTCTCCTGGAGGCCGACGTGCCGATTCACGCGCATAAGCTGGCAACCCTGAGTGTGTGGGCACTGATTTCGCTCGGCGCCGTTCCCATCCTGCACGCGCAGAACCCCTTTCAGTCGGTGCTGAACGGGCTCAACAAGATGAAGCAGCAGCTGCAGCAGGGAGCCACGCAGCCTGCGTCACAACAGCCTGCCCAGCCCACGGCCGCCCAGCCCAGCCCTGCCCAATCCGCAGCGCCGGCCGTCCCGACGGCCGGCGCCGGACAGTCGAATTCCGTCCCACCCGGCTCTCTGGAGGAGATGTTGACCACGGCGCAGGCGCAGCTGCCGGCGCTGCCCGCCGGTGGGTTGGACCCCTCCGTGCTGCCCGACGTGCTGGGCGTGCACATCGGAACGCCCACTACCCAGGCGGTCGAACAGCTCAACGCTCTCTATCCAACGGTGCATTCCGGCGGCGCGCCGTGGGGAACGGGGCTCAGCCACATTCAGTACGCGCCCACGAAGGACCCACCGTACACCTCATCACTGAGCGGGCTGAGGCCCAATAACGATGGATGCGGCCCGACCGACTGTCAGGCCAGTGACGCCATTTTTGCGGTATTCAGCGGCCCTCCGGATACCCGGATGGTGTCGATCCAGCGCACACTTTCCTATAGTTCACAAAGGCAGGTGCCTTCCGACACCTTCCGGGACTCTCTCGTTCAGAAATACGGCCCTCATTTCGCACAATTTCCGTTGAATGTAATGGTGTGGGCCTTCGACGAGCAGGGTAAGCCGCTGACGTTGAGCCAGAACGACGCCACCTGTGCGAAAGGCGAGGGCCTGATTTCCCAGCAGGGGTACGGCCCTCCCAATCCCTACTTGATGACGAGCTACCTCGGAATTTCCACGCCGGTTCCACAACTGCAACAACAGACGATCACGCGCGTGCTTCGCATGAAATGCGTGCGCGGCATCGTGGTGACGGCCGATATCTCGGGTCGGCCAGGCGGAATGGCGCAACAACTTCAGGTAACCATCACCGAGGTCGCTGTGGACCTGAGAGATGCCTTCGCCGCCGAGATCTATCTGCAACAGTCAGCGAATGCGCAGGCCAAGCAGCAAGTGCAAAACGCGCAGCAACAGTCCGGGCCCAAGTTCTGAATACCTCGCGCGTCGTGCAGAGGAGAGCGCGGACATGACCGCCCTTCGTTCCCGTCGAGCCATCCGAATGTTATCTGTCGCCGCAGCGACGTACGCCGCCTCCGCCGGCACCCTGCTCCTGGCACAGCAGCAGCCTCTCCCCGCTGGAGTGCCCGCGGCGCCTCCGGGCGGCGTGATTGGATCGAAGTTGCCTGATACGAACGGCGTCCACCTGGGCATGACTCAGGACGAAGCCATTGCGGTGATGAGGCGGCTGTATCCGGATCATCTGACGATTTACTACGACAAGGCACCGACCGGTGCCGTGTGGACCGGTCGGCTCAGCGGAACAACCGACGTCTCGTGCCCCAACGGTTGCGAGACGATGGAAGTCGCGCTCAGCATGCCGCCAAGCCCCGTGCAGGTCGTCGCCATACAGCGGACGATCAACCTCGCCGCCGGCAAGCAGCCCACGCTAGACAATACCATTGCCTCGCTCAGGCAAAAATATGGCAAGGAACTGCCCCTCAAAGAGGGTGCCGCGGTCATGTCCTGGGCTTACGACGAGCAGGGCCAGCCGATCATCCCGCAAGGCCCGCCTGGTTGGCAGCCCGATTGCGCAGACGCAGGCGGGACACCGGGGACGTTCGCCGGCTATCCGGATCCCAGGCAGCCCCTGGAGATTGATGCTGCGCTGGCTCCGATTCCTCTTGCGCAGCAAGTGCCCAACCTGACGAAAAATCCGTGCAATCAGAACGTCTACGTCCATGTTCAGCTGGGCATAAGCACAATCCAGAATACTCAGGTCGTCGGACAGATATTCATCAAGCTGGGCGAACAGTCGATGATGCTGCGGGACGCCGTCGCCGATCAGCAGGTGTTTGACGGGCTCGCCGCCGCCAAGCGGCAGCAACAACAGAATGCCAATACCCAACAAAAGGCACCGAGCCTGTGATACGCCGCGCGACGCCGATACTGGGATTCTTTTCTGTTCTCGTTTGCATCTCCTGCGGTAGCCATTCGTCGAGCACTTCTTCCTCGTCTTCTGCCGCGGCCAACGGGGAGTACTTCGTCTGCTACACAAGCTCCAATGCGCACGGCATTACCGTGAGCTCCGTGTTCCATGTGCCGCCGGTCGATAACGTGACGATGCTCGAGGAACCGTGGGGAAAGGATTTCCGGCGCTTCATCGGGGAGTCCGGTGACGAGGGAGGACGGTCGGTGAGCTGCACGCAGGTCGATCCTCAGAATCCCGAGGCGGCGCTGCAGGACAAGATCGATGCCTGGACCAAGCAGGGTCTGAAGGTAAACCGGACGACGTGGAAATACGCCGGGGGCTGATCCCCTCGAATCCCATCCAATCCCCGCCGCAGCCACCAAATTGGCCGCTAAGGATTACATCGGGAATCCCATCGGCGATGCGTCAATCTCCTCCGCCTTCCGCTAGCCGACCGCTCCAATAGTTTGGCTTTTTTCGGTGATGTGCGAGAGCCAGCACGACGATGCCGTCGCCCGTAACAACAAGCGCCCACTATTTGCGGAACAGATCCTGGGGTACGCGAGCCCGCTCGAACAAGCCGTCGCGGCTCTTCTCCAGCCGCGCCCGCAGGGTCGGCAGGTGTATGTCCAGCATGCGACCAGCGAACTTGCGGAATTTTCCTGCAACCATCACGCAGTCGACATTCGAGCGCTCCATCAGCGTCACGACCGCGCCCGGACCGTGATTAAGCGGGATGACGTTGATCGCCGTCGCATCCAACATGAGGAGATCGGCCTCCTTTCCAGGGGTCAGCGATCCGACCTTCTTGTCCAGGTGCAGTCCTTTGGCGCCTTCCAGGGTGGCGAAGCGCAGCACCTCAGCCGAGGACAGCAGTTCCGGCAAGTCCTCCCTGCCGTCGAGCGCGGCCTGGTTGATGAACGAGCGTTGCTGAATGATGGCGGACCGCATTTGGGTGAAGAAATCGGCGGTCATCGTGCATTCGAC
>JASHSK010000027.1 GCA_030038755.1 Gammaproteobacteria bacterium | reverse complement strand
GCATGTCAGCTTGCCTGCGCCGGCACAGGCCGCCGCGCATCCTGCGCCGCCACGAAGCGCCGGACGAACTCATCGGCCGGTCGCGCGAAAAAATCCTCGGCAGGTCCATCCTGCACCACGCGTCCCGCGCGCATCAGCACCAGGCGCGAGGCGAGATACACGGCCTCGGCGAGATCGTGAGTGACCAGCACCACGGTCTTGTTGAGCGATCGGAACAGCGCCTGCAGGCGTTCCTGCAGCTCGAAGCGCACCAGCGGATCGAGCGCCCCGAGGGGCTCGTCCAGCAGCAGCGCCGGCGGGTCGGTCATCAGGGCCCGTATCACAGCGATGCGCTGGCGCTGCCCGCCGGATAGCTCTGCGGGAAAGCGCCCGAGCAGCTCCGAGGGCAGCTGCATCAGGGAGGCGAGCTCCAGGGCCCGGGTCTCGATGTTGCGGCGCGACCACCCGAGGTGCCGCGGCAGCAGCGCGAGATTGCCGCGCACGGTGAGGTGTGGAAACAGCCCCCCTTCCTGGATCACATAGCCTATGCGGCGGCGCGTGGCGAGCCGCGTATCGCTCGACAGCCGCGCGCCATCCACGAATACCTCGCCACTGTCGGGCCACTCCAGGCCCAGCAGCGTGCGCAGCAGCGAGGATTTGCCGGCGCCGCTGCTGCCCAGCACGGCCGTGACCGTGCCCTGCGCGAACTCCAGGCTCAGGTCGTCGAGCGCCCTGACCTCCCCGTGACGCTTGCTGACGTGCCGGAGCGCAAACATCGCGGTCCGGTCCGCCAGTGCCACTTCAGGCGATGCGGCTGCGCGACGCGAGCCGCGACGACCGCAGCAGCACGTTGCGCGCCTGCCATTGCTCGTGCGGGGCAAGCGCGCCGGATGGCGGCGGCGAGAGCCATTGCACTTCGCCACCGGTGTAGGTCGCGATCGGCACGCCGTCCCGCAGCAGCACGCGATTGCCCGCGAGCGCCGCCACGCGCGCACCGGGCGTGACGATCCCGCTCAGGTTCAGAGGATCGGCTGCGCTCAGCGCGATGAGCGTCCCATCGGGCTCGCGCCGCCGTAATGCCCGCAGCGCCGCAACCGCCTCGGGCAGCGCATACTGCTCGCCGCCGGCGCCGGCGACGAAGCGCCCGCCGCGCACGTGGCCCTGCGCCTCCAGGCGCCGGTACACGCGCAGCAGCGCATGCCACGGCGGCAGCCAGGAAGGCTCACGGGTCATCAATCTGCGAAACACGACGCCATAGCGTCGCAGCAGCAACCACGCGACGCTCTCCTCGTCCGCGGCCAGCGTCTCCGCGGGTACCGTCTGCGCGACCACCGTCGCAGCGGCCGCCGTCGCAGCAGCCACCGTCTGCACGGCTATCGTCTCCGTCCGTGCGCTCGGCCCATGTACCAGGCTCCAGCGTCCGGCCTCCGCCAGCCCGAACGAGGGCCGACCGCGCGTGGCCAGTTTGCGCTTGCGCTGCAGTGGCAGCAGCAGCGCACGCAGTCCGCCGAAGCTGTCGGCCGCGATGCGGCCCGCCGCCACCAGCTCGGCCAGTGCACTTTCGGCCTGCGCTGCCAGCAGCCCCGCGCCCTGGCGGATCTCATCGAAGAAGGAGGCGCCGTGCCCTTGCAGGAACTGCAGCACCGCGCCGGCCGGCGCCGACAATGACGCGGGCGGCGTCTGCGGCGGCCGCGCGCTCAGGCGCTGCCAGAGCACGCGCTGCTGGCGCGTCAGCAGTGCGATCGGCGTGGCACGCACCGGGCCCCCCGCGCCGCCTGCGGCCGACGGGGTGAGCCGCGCCCAGCAGGCCTTGCCCGAGAGGCACAGACCATCCAGCCAGTCCGGCTCGTAGTGCGCGAGGCGCGCGGGCAGGACGTCGTCTTCCCAGGCTGCCGCCGCGATTTCGAACCCCTCGAGCTGCTGGATGACGGCCAGAAGGCTCGCCGGGCCCTCGGGGCGGGGCTGGCGCGTCACGCCCTGCCACTCCAGCAGAAAGCGCATGAAATCCGCGCCGGACACCGGGGCGATCTCGGCACGCAGCGACTTGAGGGTGTAGCGATGAATGCGTGCCAGCAGCCGCCGCTCGCACCACTCGTCGTCATCGCCGCCATCGCCGTCATCGGCGCCATCGCCGCCGGCCCGGCCGCCGTGCATCCCCGGCGCGCGCGCCGGGGTGAAGTGACCGCGCAGCACGAAGCCCTCCGCCTCGAGCGCCGCGAGGCCCCGCGCCACGCCCGCGGCCGGCAGCGCCAATAGCCGTGCGAGCGTGGCCGCCGTCACCGGGCCGCTCGCCTGCAGCTGTCCGCGCAGCAGCTCGCGCACCGCTTCGGCATCCCCCCACCGGCGAGCCTCGTATTCCGCCGGCACCGGCAGCGCCGGCTCGAGTCGCGCGCCCGGGTAGGCGGCACGCACCATCGGCTGCTGCTCGGCCGCCACCCAGAAAGTCGCGGGGCAGGCCGTGCCGCAGGCCGCCTCCGCACCCACGAGAGTCAGCGTCGTCGCGCGTCGCTGCTCTCGCAGCTGCGCGAAGGCTGCCTCCAGATCGGGCGAGGGGCTCAGCACCCCGAGCAGCATCAACGCATCGTGCAGCTCCTCGGCGTTCTCGGGCGCCGGCTGCGCCTCGCGGCGCACCCTCTCGATGGCCTCGGGGTTGAGCTGGCCGAACTGCGCGGCCGTCGCAGGATCGAGCCAGCGGCGCGCCGCGACCGCCTGCGTGCGCCGCTCCTCGAGCGGAGCATCGTCGAGATAGGCATAGGGCCGGGCGGAAAGGATCTCCGCGGCCAGCGGCGAAGGCTGCGGCAGGTCGTGCGCCAGCATCTCGACGCCGCCGTGCTCGATCGCGGAGAGCAAAGCCACCAGCCCCTCCACATCCATGGCCTCGTGCAGGCAGTCCCACAGCGTCTGCGCCACCAGCGGGTGCTCGGGAATCTCCCGCTCCCCGACGAGGTTCTCACCGCAGGCGAGCTGATCGGGGAAAACCACCGCCACCAGATCCTCGGCGGCCATCCGCTGCAGCGGCGCCGGCGTGCGCTTGCCGCCGCGCATGCGCTGGATGGCCAGCGCGATCGTGGCATTCCAGCGCCAGCGCGTCGTGAACAGCGGTGCATCGAGCACCGCCTGCTCGAGCACCGCCTCGGCGGCACGCGGGTTCAGATAGCGCGGCAGCTCCTCGAGCGGAAAGCTGTGAGTCTCACCGAGCGAGAGCACGATGGCGTCCTCGGTGGCAGCGGCCTGCAGCTCGAAGTTGAACGCGCGGCAGAAGCGCTTGCGCAGCATCAGTCCGAGAGCGCGGTTGATGCGGCTGCCGAAGGGTGCGTGGATGACGAGGTGCAGATCTCCGGCCTCGTCGAAAAAACGCTCCACCACCAGACGGCGCTGCGTGGGCAAATGTCCGAGCAGCCCCTTGGCGGCAGCCAGATACTCCACCAGCTGGCGCGCCGCGGCCGCAGGCAACCCCTGCTCGGCGGCGAGCCGTTCGGCACAGGCCTGGATCGTTGCGGCGTCGATGCGCGGCAGGGCCGCGTCCACGCGCTCGCGCAGCGCCGCCACCGCAGCCGACAATTCTGCGCTCCGCGCCGGGGCCTCTCCCAGCCAGAAGGGCATCGTGGGCGGCTGACCGTGCGCGTCCTCGACGCGTACCTGCCCCGCCTCCACGCGCAGGATGCGGTAAGAGCAGTTGCCGAGCTGGAACACGTCGCCCGCGAGACTCTCCACTGCAAAGTCCTCGTTGAGGGTGCCGACGAAGGTGCCGGAGGGCTCGAGCACCACGCGGTAATCGGCCGTATCGGGAATGGCGCCGCCGCAGGTGATCGCCACCAGCCGTGCGCCGCGCCGTGCGTGCAGCCGCCGGTTGACCGCGTCACGGTGCAGGTAGGCGCTCTGTCGACCGCGACGCGTCGCGTAGCCTTCGGCCAGCATCGACAGCAGCGCGTCGAAGCGCTCGCGCGGCAGTTCGCGATAGGGCGCGGCGCGGCGCACCAGCGCATACAGCTCATCCTCTGCGTAGCTGCGCGCGGCCACCTCCGCGACCATCTGCTGCGCGAGCGCGTCCAGGGGCCCCGGCGGAACCACGAGCGCGTCGAGCTCGCCCTGGCGCACTGCCCCGAGCAGCGCCGTGCACTCCACCAGCTCATCGCGACTGAGCGGCACGAGACGCCCGCGCGGCACACCGCCGACCGCGTGATTGGCACGACCGACCCGCTGCAGGAAGGTCGCGATCGAGCGCGGCGTGCCGAGCTGGCAGACCAGATCGACGTCGCCGATGTCGATGCCCAGCTCGAGGGACGCGGTGGCGATCAGCACCTGCAGCTGCCCGTCCTTCAGGCGCTGCTCGGCGCGCAGACGGTGTTCCTTCGCGAGACTGCCGTGATGAGCGGCGACACTCTGCTCGCCCAACCGCTCGGCGAGGTGCCGTGCGACGCGCTCGACCATGCGACGTGTGTTGGCGAACACCAGCGTCGTGCGATGCTCGCGCACCAGCGCGGCGATCTGCTCATAGAGCACGTCCCACGCATCGGAGGACATCACCGCCTCGAGCGGCAGCGCCGGCAGCAGCAGCGCCAGATCGCGCTCGCGCACATGCCCGGCGTCGATGATCTCGCACTCGGGCCAGCCGCCCGCCCCCGCCTCGGCCCCTGCACCGGTCAGAAATCTTGCGATCGCCTCCATCGGCTTCTGAGTGGCCGACAGCCCGATGCGTTGCAATCGTCCGCCACACAATGAGGCGAGCCGCTCGAGTGACAGCGCCAGGTGCGCGCCTCGCTTGTTGCCCGCGAGCGCGTGGATCTCGTCGACGATGACGGACTGGGTCGTGGCCAGCAGCTTGCGGCCCGATTCGCTGGTGAGCAGCAGGTAGAGCGACTCGGGAGTGGTCACCAGGATGTGCGGCGGCCGGCGGCGCATCGCGGTGCGCACCGCGACCGGCGTGTCACCGGTGCGGACCGCGGCACGGATCGCGGGCGCCGGCAGGCCCAGGGCCGTAAGCTCCCCCGCGATGCCTGCCAGCGGCACCTCGAGATTACGATGGATGTCGTTCGACAGCGCCTTGAGCGGGGAGACGTACACGACCTGCGTGGCGTCGGCAAGCTGCCCGGCCGCCGCGGCACGCACCAGTCGGTCAATCGCCGCCAGGAACGCTGCCAGCGTCTTGCCCGATCCGGTCGGCGCGGCTACCAGTGCGTGGCGAGCGCTGGCGATCGCCGGCCAGGCCGCCTGCTGACAGGCCGTCGGCGCCGCGAACTGCCTGGCGAACCAGCGCGCCACGGCCGGATGAAAGCGATCCAGGGCAGACATCACCGCACCAGTCTACGCCTTTGCGGCGCGGCGACGGCGCCCGTCGCCGCGCCGCGCACCGCGCTCGACGCACCACGCACCGCATACCGCGCACCATGCAGCAGCACTGCATCCAAACGCACCACGGCGCGCATCTCTGCCATTAGGATTCATTGCTGGAGACAACCATGCACGATGCCACCGGAGCGGCCGCCGTCGGAATCGCCTTCTGGGTCTTCGTCGTGATCGCCGTGGTCGCCGGGGTCGTCAGCGACTACAAGAAGCGCCGCATCGAGCTCGAGCCGCTGCGCGCGGCGCTCGAGCGCGGCCTACCGCTCGACCCCGCGCTGGTGGAACGCCTGATGGCGCGCCCCGAGCAGCCCGATCCAGGCATCAATCCGCTGCACCTGCGTCTCGGCGGGGTCATCGTCATCTGCGTGGGCGCGGGCGTCGCAATACTGGCGGCGTGCCTGTGGCCCCTCGTGCCGGTGGCGTTCCTGCCGGTACTCGGCGGCGCCGCGTTGCTGGTGTGCATCGGCATCGGTCTGTTGATCGGCGCCCGCATCGCCGAGCAGCATGAACGCCGCGCAGCGGCGGGAAGCCCCTCGGGAGGAAGCCCCCCAGCGGGAAGCTCCTCAGGGAGAAGCCCCGCCGCCGAGCCGCACTCGGGCGCCGGCGCTGCTGGCGCCCCCATGACAGGCGGCGCGCGTGGAAGCGGTGCGTGACGCCCGCACCGCAGCGTGAGCGACGCAGCGCCTGGCAGACAGCTCGGCCAGGCTGCCGAAGCGACCCTCGTCGTGCTGGCGCGCGCAGGTGACGATGCAGCCTTCGTTGAGCTGGTGCGCCGACGGCAGGGGTGGCTGCGAAACCTGCTGCGGCGGCTCAGCCGCGACGCGACGCTCACCGACGATCTGGCTCAGGAAGCGCTGCTGCATGCGTGGCAGATGCTGCCATCGCTGCGCTCGCCGGCGGCCTTCGGCTCCTGGCTGCGGCGGCTCGCGGTGAGTGTCTGGCTGCAGCGCGTGCGCCGCGACAGCTCCGAGAGGGCCCGAAGCTCGACCCCGGGAAGCAACCGGGACCCGTCGCACCCGGAGGAGCGCCCCGAAATGCCGGAACCCGCGGTCACGGGCGGCCCGCAGCCGGGCGCTGAGGACCCGGGCGCCGAAGACCCGAGCGTGCGGCTGGACCTGGACGCGGCGCTGGCGCGGCTCGCGCCAGAATGCCGCCTGTGCGTGGTTCTGGCCTACCACGAAGGGATGAGTCACGGTGAGGTCAGTGCCGCCACCGGGCTGCCGCTCGGCACCGTCAAATCGCACGTCCGCCGCGGCGGCGAGCAGCTGCGAGTGCTGCTGCAGGCCTATCGCTCCCACCCGGCGCTGGCAACACCGGGACCCCCGTCAGCATGAACAGCGACCCTGCGCACCGCGAACCAGAGACCGAGGCCGCCGATGAGCTCGACCCGTGGCTCGTCGAGCTGTTTCAGGCGGCCGAAACCGCGCTCGGGCGCGCTCGGGACGATGCCTTCTGCGCCGAGGCAGCGCGACGCGTACGGGGATTGCGCCGCCGGCAACGGCTGCGGATGACGGCAGGGGTGCTGGGCGCGAGCTGCGTGGGGGCATGGCTGCTGCACGCCGGCGCGACGGATCTGGCGCGCCTCGGTCGCGCCGCCTTGCTGGCTGCCGACGCCGGCGTGCTGTGGCTGGGTGCCTGGCTCATCAGCCCCGCAGGGTGGATCTGCTCGGTGGCCCTGGGCGTCGCCGCGCTGTGGCGATCGTGCGCTCTGCGCCGCTAAAATGGCGGTGGTCCACGCCGGCGCCCGCACATGCGCCGCAGTCAAATAAAGGAATGGCCGATGCATCTGACCAAATCCGCCACCACCGTGTTCATCCTGGCCGCCGCCAGCATGGGTACGGCCCTGGCCGCGCCGACGACTTATCACTTCGATCCGGCGCACAGCTACGTGCGCTTCGGCTACGACCACATGGGCTTCTCGCGCCAGCAGCAGCAATTCAACAAGGTCAGCGGTTCAGTCACCTTTGACCCGCAGGCAAAGACCGGCTCGGCCGACGTCACCATCGACATCGACTCGGTGGACACGGGCGGCTCGCCGCTCGCAGCGGACCTGCAGGGCACCGACTTTTTCGACGCCGCCCGCTATCCGACCGCGACCTTCAAATCCACGGCGGTGCACTTCCGCGGCGATCAGCCGGCCAGTATCGATGGCAATCTCACCATCAAGGGCATCACGCATCCGGTCACGCTGATCATTCATCACTTCAAGCGTGGCATGAACATGATCGAGAAGCGCGAGGCGATCGGCTGCGACGCGACCACCGTCGTCAAGCGCAGCACCTTTGGGTTGGCGAAGTACGTACCGGTGGTCGGCGATCAGGTCACCATCGACATCGATTTCGAAGCCGACGCCGGTCCGGCCGGCTGAGCGTATCCGGCTGGGCGCCGTAGCGCGCGAACCCACATCGCGCGCTCACGCGCGGCACGGCAGGTACAGCTGCACCGTCGCACCGTGCGGATGCGGCTCGATGCGCACCTGACCCTGTGACTGCTCGATCAGCCTGCGGATCAGCGTCAGTCCAAGCTCGTGCCCCGTGCCCTCGGGGGCGCCGGCCGGGCCAGGGCTGCTGGCGTCGGCTCCGAGCGCCGCCGCCGCGCTCGACGTATCAGCGCGGCGCCAGTGACTGATGCTCACCAGCACGTAGCGGCGCGCCCGCGCAGGTCGCTCGGCGGGCCCGGCCAATCCGCCCGATCCGCCCGACTCGCCCGACTCGCCCGACTCGCCCGGCGCGGCCGCCGACGATGCGCTAAGCGACGGCGGCTCCGGTGACGATGCGGAAGGGCCTGGCGGCAACGACGCTGCAGCCGCGGACTGCGCCTCCGGCCCCGGCGTTGAGAGCTCCGGGACCCCCTCCGGGACCCCCTCCGGGACCCGCTCCGGGACCCGCTCCGGGGTCAGCTCCGGGGTCAGCTCCGGAGCTGAGGGCTCCAGCGTGGTGAGCTCCACGGTGCCTCCGTCGGGCATCGCATCGCGCGCATCGACCGCCACGTTCAGCAGCGCCGCCTCGAGCTCATTGCGATCGATCGCGCACCAGGAAAGCGCCGCGTCCAGGTGCAGCTCCACACCGATGTCCTCAGCCAGGGTCTGACGCAGCAGCTGAGCCACCGAGGTCACCACCTCGTTGACGTCAGTGGCCGCCGCACTCGTCGCCGGGCCGCGCGCTACGCTCAGCAGGCGCTGTGACAGATCCGCGGCGCGATCCGCGTTGCGCCTGATCATCTGCAGCAGCTCCCCCGACTGCAGGCTCGCAACGCCCTCCCGCTGCAGGAACTCGGCGCATGTACGAATGACGTGCGTGACGTTGTTGAACTCGTGCGCGATGCCGCCGCTGAGCCGGCCGAGGGCGACCATGCGCTGCGCCTGCGCCAGGGCGGTATGTGCCTCGTGCACGGCCTGTTGCTGCTGCAGGGCTTCGGAGACGTCGCGCGCGGCGCAGCTGAAGCCGACGAGTCGCCCGACCCCGTCACGCAGCGCCTCGGTGATCGATTCCACCTGCGCTCGGCGACCGTCGCGGCGTACCTGCCAGCCGCTGCTTCGGTGACGTCCCTGGCGTGCCGCGGTCTCGAGTGTGTCCTGCGGCAGGCGCCCGGCACGCTCATCTGGCCCGTATAGGATCGAGAAGTGCCGCCCGAGCACCTCGCCGGTCGTATATCCATAGAGTCGCTCGGCCCCGAGGCTCCACTGCACCACGCGTCCCTGTGGATCCAGGAAGTACATGGCCAGATCGACGCCATCGATCACCCGCTGCAACCAGTCGGAGTGTCGCTGCGACAGACGCAGCTGTCGCCGCCACTGCAGGACGAGCAGCGCCACGCCCGCTGCCAGCAGCAGCAGCGCACCGAGCAGTAGGATCGGGGCCGCCCAGGGCAGGCCCGAAGCATGCGATTGCGCCATACGCGCTTAAGTGGCGCGCGCGGCCAACCAATGCAAGCAGTGCACGGGCGCACCGTCACACCGGATCGCTGTCAGAGCGGGCCGACAGCGTTGCACTGACGAGCGGTGTGCTGATCCGCCGAGCGAGGATGCCAGGCCGGGCAGCTTGCGAACACCAGCGCAATGCCGAGCGGAGTGCCGGGCGCGGCGCTCAGCCGAGTTGGTCGTCGTGATCGCCGAGCACGGTCGGTTGGATGGCGTCGTGCAATTCGACCCGCACGGCGCCACAGGATGCGATCGGCTGGCCGTCCGGCGCGCTCTGGCGCAGTCGCACCCGCTGCGCCCAGGTCACGGCCATCTGATCGAAAACCCGGTCCCCCGAGGACTCGACGACGTCGGAGCTGGCGATCGAATGATCCGGGCGCAGGCACACGCGCACGATGACCAGCTCGCCACGGGTGAAATGGCCATGGATCAGGAAGGAAACCGGCGAGTCGAGGAATGGCGACATCGGCGCTGGAGGCGCTGGATGCGCCGACGCTGTGCGAGCAGCCGTCTGTGTAGCAGGCGCTGCCTGCGTAACAGGCGCCGTCTGCGTAGCGGGCGCCGTCTGCGGCGCAGGCGCTGTTTGCGTCGCCGGCACCGAGGCCCGCCCGTGATCCAGCACGAACCCGGTGGGGGGTGGCTCGATATGCACGCGCGAGAGGTACCGGGGTTCCGGCTGAGGAGCACCGGGCATCGCACAGCCGCTCAGCGCCAGCAGCGCCGCGGCACTACCTGCACATCCGAGCAACCGGCAGGCACCCGTGCACGGCGCGGACGGGGTGTGAGGATACGTCCCCACCGACCCGGTCTCGACCTTCCGGGGTCGCCGCGGTGCCCGAGTATCCCAGGCCATGGCGCGATCATACGCCGCGGCACCGCACCGGGGCAGCTCCCGCGGACCCTTTCCAGCCATCTCGAAATCTGCGTCGTTGACGTAATCTTCCCGTCGTGGGCACACGAAAGCTGATCGTGGTCATGGGCGTATCCGGCTGCGGCAAGAGTACCGTCGGCAGCACCGTGGCACGGACGCTCGGCTTGCCGTTCGTCGAAGCCGACAGCCTGCACCGACCACATAACATCGAGAAGATGCGCTCCGGGCAGCCCCTGACGGACGAGGACCGTGCCCCCTGGCTCGCGGCCGTCGGTCGCACGCTGTCAGATCTGCGGCGCTACCCGGACGGTCTGATCATCACCTGCTCGGCGCTTCGGCACACCTACCGGGACAGGCTGCGACAGGCCGCCCCGGGAGTGCGCTTCGTATTTCTGGAGGTGCCGCCGGCGGTGGCCGAACAGCGGCTGCGTGCGCGGCCGCAGCATTTCATGCCGGCTAGCCTGATACCGAGCCAGTTTGCGACGCTCGAGCCCCCGCTTCCCACCGAGACCGACGTCGTGACCATCCATGCCGACGCCGCCCTGGATGCGGTCGTGAACGCCACAGTGCAGGCGCTGTGCAGGGGTAGCGGTTCGGATGCGGCCGCGGGTTAACACACGCGGCGGCGGGTAACACACGCGGCCGCGGGGTAACGTATGGGCCGCGAGATAACAGTCTCGCGCGCGCGGGCGCGCTACAATCCGATCACTGCCATCCGGCATGCAACAGGATTGAGCCATGGCTCGCCAGCTGTCATTCCGTTGGTTTGGATCCCGCAAACGGACCGCACGTGCCGCACTGATCGCCGGCACCGCGGTGGCCGCCATCGGCGGCTTCGGTCTGGCCGTCGCGCTGGCAGCCGGGCTGGGGCTCAAGCCCGGCCTGTGGGACGTGCGGCTGGTGCACCAGGTGGTCGATGGTCACGATGTATCGGCGCAGCTGACCGAGTCGATCGCCAAAGCACAGGCCGCACTCGCCAACCTGCCGCCCGATGCGCGCGCCCGCGTGCAGGCGATGCTCGATCAGGCGGGCGTGAACGCGGGCAACAACGCCAGCTTCCGCATCTGCATCAGTGCCGCGATGGCGGCGAGCGATCTGCCGGTGATGGATAAGAATGGGGGCTGCCAGCCGGCGCTGGTGTCGCGAAGCGGTAACCGCACCAGCTTTCATATCGACTGCACGGCCAACGGCACCCATATGCAGGGCCAGGGCGAGGCCATCAGCACCGGCGACACGATCACGTCCAAGAGCGACATCACGACGCGAGCCGCCGACGGCTCGACGCATATGCTGCACAACGAAACGCAAATGCAGTACGTCAGCGCCGACTGCGGCGCTCTGCGTCCGCCGCGCTGAGACGCGGCACGCTCGAGTCCACCCGATCGGACGCGCGCGCGCCTGGCACACGATCAGGCTCACCCGATGAGTGCGACCGCCGGCACGATCAGAGCGATGACTGCAGGCTCCCGGTCAGAGTTGCTGCGTCTGTGGGGCACCAGCGGGTGCGTGGCACTGCTCCTGCATCTGGCCCTCGTGGCCCTGCTGTTCGTGCAGCGGAACCCGCGTGCGCCCGCGCCATCGTCCGGCACGCTGACCGGACTCGATATCGATATCGCATCACCGCCTGCCGCCCCGCCGGCGGCCCGGGTCAGCGCCGCCGCCACTCAGCCACCCTCGGTGCTGCAGTTCAAATCCCTGCCTGAGATGGCAGTGCTTACCAGCGACACGGCGCCACCGCCGCCGCCGCCGGCGGCGAGCACCGCGGCGACAGCGCTGCCGAGCAGCGCCGATTCATTGGCACCGATCGCGCCGTTCGGCGAGCTCCACAACTCTCAAGCCTCCGACGGCTCGAGGTGGAGCGCCGAGCTCCGCGACCAATTGGCGCGTTACAGACAATATCCGGCGGGCGCACGCAGAAAAGGCCAGCAGGACACCGTGCGACTGCAGTTCTCCGTCGATCGCGCCGGCCGGGTCACGCACTTCCGCATCGACAGTACCCGCCACTACAAAGCCCTCGAGCAGGAAGTGCGGCACATGCTGCAGCTCGCGGCGCCATTCCCGACGCCGCCGCCGGACCTCTCGGTGGACGCACTCGTGATCAACACCGACGTGGACTTCTCGATCATCGCGCGCAAACCCGCGCCATTGGCCAGCCGCTGTTCGCGTCCCGTCGATCCGGGGCCGGCACCTGCGGGCGCGGCGTCGACTCTCGAGCAGATGCGCACCTACCAGGATCACCTCCGGCAGTACGTCGCCGCGACCCGCGGTTATCTCGACTGTCTGGCGCCGGCAGGCGCGGGAGCGTCACCGGCGACGCCGGAGGGCAACGCCGCCGTCACGCACCTCAACACGCTCGTCCAGCGCTTCAATACGCAGGCGCAACTTTTCAGGAGTGCGGTCGACGCGCGTGCCGTGAAGGCGCAGCTGCAGGCTCAACAGGCGGCGGCGGCCCGCCTCGCGCAGGCCCGCGCCGCCGCAGCGACGGCTTACGCCGCGTGCGCGGCTCCACCGGCCGCCGTTCAGCCGCGACCCATCACGACACTCACCGCGGACACGGTGCCCGCATATCGCAAACGTCTCGTCGCCTACGTCGCCGCGGTGCATAGCTACGTGGCCTGCATCGATCAGGCACGTGGCAGCGTATTGGCGCAGGCCGGCGATGGTTTGACGGCCGCGCAGCGCAGCGAGCTCGATGTCGATGCCGCCAACATCGGCAACGCTGTGATTGATCCCCTCAATCAGCTCGTCACCGGCTTCAATGCCAGGCTGCGCAGCCTGCAGCAGCGGGCCCGCGCCGTCTCGGAGCAGAATCTGGCACAGGCGCTCGCCCGCGCGACGGCGATCCTGGCAGACAGCACCTGGAACGTACCCGCGCCGCTGCCGAGGGACGAGTGCATCCGTATCACCCGTTCCGGTCAAAGCTATCAGGCGCGGCTTTGCAGGGACAGTTACGTCACGAGCGCCCTGGCCGCCGTTGGGACAAACCTGCAGGCCGGCGCGCAACCGGGCGACGCCGCCCTGGCGGCAGCCATGCAGATCGAGACTATCGCTGCCGCTCATGGCGTTGCGGGCGCCGGACCTGGCACGCCGATCCTGGGCATTGCAGCGACACCACACGCGACGAGTGCGGCTCGGGCGATCAACCATCCACAGACCACCTCCTATACGGTGGGCGACCTTCATGTGGCTGGCAGGCAGGTGTCCTTTACGATCCACGCGAGATCCGATGGGGGCCCCCGGGGCGCGGCCAACGGAAGCGGCGGCGCGATTTATTTTGACCTCGCACTCTCACCGGATGGACAAAGCCTGCGGGGACGCTGCTCGACGGGGTCGCAGCGTTGGAATTGCGAGTTATCCCGGCACCCATGAGCGCGCACGCGTCGGCACATCGCAGCCCATGTCAACCCATCGCAGCCCACGTCAACCCATCGCAGCCCATGTCAACCCATCGCAGCGCAGCGCCCGTGAGAACGCTTCCGAAAACAAAAGCAACAGGTTGACAGCACCGCCCCCCGCACTTTGAATGGGCTTCCCGGCAGACAGACTCCTGGAGGGAGGGCCACCGACGTGCTGAAATTACCGCGCCCGCACTGCCTGCTCGCGCTCGCATTGCTGTCGGTCGGAGCCATCGGGGGCGCAGCGGCGTGGGCTGACCCGGCACCCTTCGATCTGACCGGACCCAGCATCGATGTCAGGGTCACCCACGGATCAGCGACGCTACCGATCGCAGAGGTACCGAACCTTGCGGTCGGGGACCGCCTGTGGATCAAAGCTGCACTGCCCTCCACACAGTCGGCGCGCTACCTCATGGTCACGGCATTTCTGCGCGGCTCGACCAACCCTCCCCCACCCAATTGGTTCTTCCGCTGCGAGACCTGGACGCGGCGCTGCCAGCAGGGCATGACCGTCACGGTACCGCCCGGGGCGCAGCAGGTGCTGATCTTTCTCGCCCCGAAGACTGCGGGGGATTTCCGCACACTGCTGGGCGCGGTGCGCGGCCGTCCCGGCGCATTCGTACGCGCCTCGCAGGACCTGAACCAGGCGACGCTCGATCGCTCGCGGCTGCAGGCTTACCTGACCGCGCTGCGCGCGATCGACAGCTCGGATCAGCAGACCACGCTCAAGCAGGTCGCTCCGCTGCTGGCGCGCAGCCTCGCAATCAAGATGGACGACAAGTGCCTGGACAAGATTCCCGAGCTGCAGGTGCCGTGCCTGATGGAGGGCCAGGACTCATTGATCCTGAATGATGGGCACAGCACCTCGATCGTCGAGGCCCTGACCTCCGGCCCGGCGACCGATCTCGCCATGGAGGCGAGCTATACCCCGCAGCTGAGCTACGGCTACTACAGTCCCTACATCGCCTCGGTGCTCGACATCGTGCGCATCATGGGCTCGTTCGACACTGCGCAGTACCAGTACATCCCGGCGTTGGCGGCGCAATACGACGATCAGCTGTCCCTGACACTCAACACGCCGCCCTCCTTCCACAGTCCGCGCTCGGTGCTGGTGGCCGCGTTGCCGGCCGTCGAGCCCCCGCAGCTGCCACCACTGCATGCGGTCGATCCCAAACAGATGTTCTGTGCGCGCAAGACTTCGCTGGTGCTGCCGGTGGAGGGCGCACCGCTCGTGTTCTCCACCGCCTACGCGCGCCAGCTCGCGCTGCGGCTCACCGGCAAGGACGGACGCATCATCGATCTGCCCGCCCGCGCCGACGCCGAGCAGGGCGGCTTCGTGGTCGACACCACCGACCTGAGCAAGACCGATCTCGGCGACGACATACGCGCAACGCTGCACGGACACTGGGGCTTCAGCGACTACGACGGCCCCAGTTTCCAGCTGGTCAATGCACAGGCGCGCGCGCTGTCGTTGCTACCCAGCGATGACGGAGATCTGATCGTCGGGCGCGCGGACATCGTGCACCTGCAGGCCGTCAGCGTCGGTTGCATCGAGGACGTGATGCTCGAGGACCCCAGCGGCAAGCAGCTCAAGGCCGATTGGAAGACGGTCAAGCTCAACGAGGTGGAGGTGACGCTGCCGCTACAGGAAGCCCAGCCCGGCTCCCTCACGCTGGTGGTCACGCAGTACGGCGCCAAGGCCGAGCCACTGCAGCTGCACGCCTTCTCCGCGGCCGGTCACCTCGACGGCTTCACCATCCGCGCGGGTGAGGCCCAGGGCACCCTGCGGGGCAGCCGCCTGGACCAGGTCGCGAACCTGACGCTCAAGGGCATCCACTTCACGCCCGGCAAGCTGATCTCCACACAGGGCAGCGACGAGCTCACGATGGTCGCGCAGTTGCCGGCGCACGGCCCCACGGACGCGGGCCCGGGCGCGACACCGGTGGCGAGCGCTGCGGCGTCCTTGCTCGCCGCGACCTTCAGGGAGGGCGACAGCCTGACGGCGCAGGTGACGCTCAAGGACGGACGGGTGTTCGATCTGGATACCCTGGTCGTCGCGCCGCGGCCGAGCGTCACGCTGATCGGCAAGAGCGTGCAGCTCCCGGCGACCGGCGGCGCGACCAACATCCGGCTGGCCGCCGCCGACGAGCTACCACAGAACGCCACGCTGACCTTCTCGGTGCGCGCCGCCAACCCGGCGCAGTTCTCGCGCGATGAGCAGATCGAGGTCGCTACCGCGGATGAGAGTTTCTCCACGACTCTCGGACTCGCCAACGGCGGTGTCACGCTCGAGGACGCGGAGGTGGCCGTGGCGACACTCGATCCGACGCGCGCCTTCGGCGCCTCGGCCTTCGGCCCGCTGCAGTTCCGCGTAGTCATCGATGGCGTCGCCGGCGACTGGCAGCCGCTCGTCACGCTCGTGCGCCTGCCGATGCTGCAGCGACTGGCGTGCCCGTCAACACCGGACCTGGCGTGCAAGCTGAGCGGGTCCAATTTGTTTCTCCTGGACGCGGTATCCGCCGACACACACTTCGATCACCCGACCGAGGTGCCCGACGGCTTTCCGGGCTACTCATTGCCCGTCCCACACCCGACCGACGGGCAGCTGTACCTGCGTCTTCGCGACGATCCTTCAGTAGTCAACGAAGCCACCCTGGTCAGCGAAATCCTGCCGCCCGCGCCGGCCGAGGCGGCCCGACTGGCCGCGGCGCATAGCGCCGATCGCGGGGCTGTCACCGCCGGCGAACCGGCGGTCGCCCCCAGCCCTGGCGGCTCAACCGGCGCCGCCGGCGTCTCAACCGGCGGCTCAACCGGCTCAACCGGTGGCTCCGGCAATGGGCAGCCGCCGGCAGCCACGGCGCCGAACTCGTCCCCGAGGCCCGCCCCCGCCGAGACGCCGACCCCGACGCCTGCCACACCTTCCCCCGCTCCAGCGCCGTCCTCGAACGCGCAGCCCGCAGCGGGC
>JASHSK010000220.1 GCA_030038755.1 Gammaproteobacteria bacterium | reverse complement strand
GATCGGGTCGGCTGGAAGTGGAACATGATCAAGAAGGGCGATCAGATCACGGTCATCGTCGCACCGCTCAAGTCGGGCCAACCCGGCGGCCTGCTCAAACAGGTCACGCTGGCCGACGGCCAGAAGTTCGGTAATGGGCCGGCCGCCGGCAAAGCCAACATTCAGTGAGATGGGTACTGCTGCCATGCGTGCTGCATACATTGGGGCGGGCATAGGGATCATGGTGCTCGCGTGCGGCGCGTGCGCCGCCGCCGACAGTGCACCGATAGATCACGGTAAGCTCGAGGGGGTGTGGGTTCGTGCCCGCACCGGTGGTGTTCGCGGATTCTCCGGGATCGAGCAGTTTCTGGGATTTCGTCTCGGCGGCCCGGGCCAGACCAGCGTGATCATCGTGCCGAGCGTGCCACCGCTCAAGGAGCCCTACCTGACGCAGTGGAAGGCACACGAGGTGGCCAGGCACGAAGCGGACCTGCACGGTCAACCGTTCAACGATGAGCATTCCCACTGCATGCCCGACGGCATGCCGAGCATGATGATGGGCATGTTTCCGATGGAAGTGCTGCAGGCGCCCGGCGACATCACCATCGTCGAGGAAGCCTACCGACAGATCCGGCACATTTATCTGAACCAGAAGCAGATTCCGGTCTCGGACGCGGAGCCGGAGTTCTGGGGGCATTCGGTGGGTCACTGGGACGGTGACACCCTGCTCGTCAACACGGTCGGCATCAAGGACTACGTACAGCTGGAGGACGTGCCACACAGCGATCAGATGCAGATCGACGAGCGTATCCGGCTGCTGTCGGCCGACATGTACGAGGATGCGATCACGGTGAGGGACCCGGCGTACCTCACTCATCCGTGGTCATTCACCTGGACGTATCAGCGCGACCCCGGCTACAAGTTGCTCGAGTACGTCTGTGAGGACAATCGCGATGATGCGGCCGGCGCGCACCAGAGCCTGAAGCTGTTCGGTAACTGACAGGGACCTGCCCGAGCGACCTCCTTGAGAGGCCTGCTCGAGCTCAAGCGCGCCGCCCGCCCGGCGGGGCCAGCTCCTCGAGCGGCCAGCGGGCGCGCACGTCGATCGTGAGATCGGCCCGCTCGCCGGAGCGCAGGCGGTGCAGCCCGGCTACGGCGATCATGGCGGCGTTGTCGGTGCAGAACTGCGTTCGAGGGTAATAGACACGAGCCCCCACCGCCGCGGCCTCACGCGTCAGGCGGGCGCGCAGCTCCTGGTTCGCACCGACTCCACCGGCGACCACCAGTGCGTCGTGACCCGTGAACTGCAGCGCTCGCAGCGCCTTGGTGCACAGCGTGGCGACGATGGCGTCCTGTACCGCCCGGGCAATATCGGCGCGCCCCTGCTCGGTCAGCGGCGCGGCGCGCGTCGCCTGCAGCACCGCCGTCTTCAGTCCCGAGAAACTGAACTCGAAGCCCGCTCGATCGAGCATGGGACGCGGCAGCGTATAGACGCCGGCGCGGCCGCGCTGCGCGAGCTGCGCGAGCTCGGGGCCGCCCGGATAGGGCAGTCCCAGCAGCTTGGCGCTCTTATCGAACGCTTCGCCGGCGGCATCGTCGCGTGTCTGGCCAAGAACGCGGTACTCGCCGATGCCCCGTACCTCGATCAACAGTGTGTGCCCGCCGGACACCAGCAGCGCCGTGTGGGGTAGCGGTGGAGCGGGCTCCTCGAGCTGTGCTGCGAGCAGGTGCCCCTCGAGATGATGCACCCCGATCGCGGCACATCCCCAGCCAAAGGCCAGTGCGCGCGCCAGAGCAGCCCCGGTGAGCAGCGCACCGACGAGCCCCGGGCCGGCCGTGTAGGCCACGCCCTCGATCTGCGCGGCCGATGTGCCGGCGTGCTCGAGGGCCGCGCGCACCAGCGGCAGCAGGCGTCGGATGTGATCGCGCGAAGCGAGCTCCGGGACCACGCCGCCGAAACCGCGATGCAGATCAATCTGGCTCCACAGCTCGTGCGCAAGCAGTCCCCGTTGACCGTCGAGCACGGCCACCGCGGTCTCGTCGCAGGAGGTCTCTATCGCCAGAACACGCATGGGCGAGCCGGGTCTTTGCCTTTTGGAGTGGCTGTCATTAGAATCGCGGGCCGCTGTATATCGGGCAGCAGCCTAAAAGCCGCCTGGAATCAAGAGGTTAAGATTCAGATGCCGAGCGTTCGAGTCCGCGAGAACGAATATTTCGACGCCGCCCTGCGGCGTTTCAAACGAGCCTGCGAAAAGGCAGGTGTTCTCGCCGAGCTGCGCCGGCGCGAATTCTACGAAAAGCCCACCCAGGAGCGGAAACGCAAGAAGGCGGCGGCCGTCAAGCGGCACATGAAGCGCATCTCGCGCGAGGTCATGCGCCCGACGCGCTGACCCCCGCGCACCACCCCCTCTTACCCGCGCTGGCGGACCGCCATGGCGCTCAAGGAACGCATCCAGGAAGACATGAAGGCCGCGATGCGCGCGGGCGAGCGCGAACGGCTTGGCACGGTGCGTCTGATCCTGGCGGCCATCAAACAGCGCGAAGTCGACGAGCGCATCAGTCTGGACGACACGCAGGTGCTCGTGGTGCTGGACAAGATGGTCAAGCAGCGTCGGGAATCGATCGCGCAGTTCGAGAGCGGCGGTCGCGCGGACCTGGTCGCCAAAGAGAACGCCGAAATTGCGGTGTTGCAAGGCTACATGCCGGCACCGCTCGATGACGCGGCGATCGAGGCGCTGATCGGTGAGGCGATCACCGCATCCGGCGCCCTGTCCATCAAGGACATGGGCAAGGTCATGGCCATCGTCAAGGCACGCGCCGCCGGACGCGCCGATCTCGGGGCGATCGGCGCACGCGTCAAAGCGCGCCTGTCCTGACGCGACTCGCCGGTAGCGCGCCTCGCCCGTAGCGCGCCTCACGGGTAGCGGTGCATGGCGGGTGCGCGCACTGCGGGTAACGCGCGCTGCACGGCACTGGCCTAGACTACGGCCCCATGGCCGGCCGCATCCCGCAGTCCTTCATCGACGAGCTGATCGCGCGCGCCGACATCGTCGAGCTGATTGGCAGTCGGGTACCGCTGAAGAAAGCCGGCCACGAGTACAAGGCCTGCTGCCCGTTCCACGATGAGAAGACCCCGTCCTTCTGCGTCAGCCCCAACAAGCAGTTCTATCACTGCTTCGGTTGCGGCGCGCACGGCACCGCCCTGGGCTTCCTCATGGAGTACGACCGCCTGTCCTTTCCCGAAGCGGTCGAGGAGCTCGCGAGTCGGTTGGGACTGGTGGTTCCGCACGAGAGCAGCCGCGCCGAAGGCCCTTCCGACGGCGTCCCAACCGGCGGCGAGGCCGAGCGGACGCGCGCCCTGTACGGGCTGCTGACGCGCACAGCGGACTATTTCCACGACAACCTCGCGCGCAGCGAGCGCGCGCGTGCCTATGCCATGCAGCGCGGGCTGACCGCGCCGATCATGGAGCGCTTCGCCATCGGCTACGCCGCGGATAGCTGGAATGACGTGCTGCGGCGCTTCGGTGGTGACGAATCCGCCCAGCGGGACCTCGCCGCCGCGGGCCTCATCATCGAGCGCGACGCCGGTGCGAGCCGCGAGGCCGGTGCGAGCCGCGAGGCCGGTGCGGCCCGCGAGGCCGGCACTACCCTTTCTTCGGGCGCGAGCGGCAGCGCAGACGGCACCGCGACCCGCTATTACGACCGCTTCCGGGACCGGCTGATGTTTCCGATCCGCGATACGCGCGGGCGCGTGATCGCCTTCGGCGGCCGTGTCCTCGGCCAGGGCGAACCGAAATATCTGAACTCCCCGGAGACGGCGCTGTTTCACAAAGGCCAGGAGCTCTACGGGTTGTACGAATCGCGCCTGGCGCGTCAGGCTCTGAAACGGCTGCTGGTGGTCGAAGGCTACATGGACGTCGTGCGGCTGCATCAGCACGGACTCACGTATGCGGTGGCGACGCTCGGCACGGCGACGACCGCCGATCACGTGCGCCGCGCCTTCCGCCTCGTCAGCGAGCTCGTGTTCGCCTTCGACGGCGATCGCGCCGGCCGCGCGGCCGCCTGGCGCGCATTGCAGGCGGTGCTGCCCGAGGCACGTGCCGGCCGCGAGATCCGATTTCTGTTCCTGCCCGACGGCGAGGACCCGGACTCGCTGGTCGGGCGTGAGGGCGGTGAGCGCTTCGGGGCACGCGTCGCCGCGGCGATGCCGCTGTCCGAGTACTTCGTGGCGCATCTGGCCGAGGAGACCGACATCAGGCACGCCGACGGCAAGGCGCGTTTCATTTCGCTGGCGCGGCCGCTGCTCGAGCGTGTCGCGCCGGGTGTGTACCGCGAGTTGCTGGTCGAGCGCATTGCCGCGGCCCTGACGCTGCCTCTCGAGCGCCTGCAGCCGTGGCTGGCGGGCGAGCAAGAGCCTTCCTTCGAGACGCCCGCGGCGCGCGCGCGGTCGCCCGCGCCACGAGGCAGCCCTCAGGGTAGCCCTCGAGGCAGCGCCCAGCGCGCCTCGGGACCCGCTGGCCGAGCGGGCGGCCGCCGCGGGCGGCCCGTGGCCGGGCGTGGCGGTCTCGTCACGCAGGCAATTACCGCGCTGCTGCACTTTCCAGCCGCAGCGACAGCCGTCGATGAACAGCAGCGCGCCCGGCTGGCGCACGTGCAGCTGCCGGGGGTCACCGTGTTGGCAGAGTTGCTCGAGCAGCTGGCCGTCCAACCGGACACCACACTGGCACAGACGCTCGAGCGCTGGCGCCAGCGGCACGAATATCGCCGGCTCTGCGAGCTGGCTGCCGCCACCACGCTGGTGTCGGACGCTACCGCCGCTGGCCGCGAGCTGTCCGAGGCTGTCCGGCGCCTGCTCCAGCGCGAGCACGCCCGACGCCTGGAGCTGCTGATCGAAAAGGCGCGCCTGGAGGACCTGGATGACGCAGAGAAGCTGGAACTTCAGGCACTGACCCTGGACCAAGGCGCAGGTAGCGGCGGTCCGCACTCGATATCGGCGCCGCGCAAGCTCGGCTAGGTCGTACTTACGTTAAGTTCAAGTCGAGGGCGTCCCGGCCGTTAAGTGCACGGTTGGCCTTGAAAACTGGCGGTGGCAGAACAATTCTGGGTAAACTTACCGACTTTTCCATGATCAGTCCCCGGGCACAGCACCGCGCGTCCTTCGACCCAGCGGTAAAGCGTCTATACCGCTGCGTCATAGATAGAGTCAGACCTGCATGTCCGGGCGTCGCTGCCCGGTTTCCGTGACTTTCCGGCCGACAGTCCTTACGTCCCCCATCGATCCTGGAAGCCTATAAACGCCATGACACGTAAGCAGCCCAAGCCCGCAGCCAGTACCCGTAAGCCCGCCCCCGCCAGTGCGCATCGCAAGAGTGCGGCGGCTCCTCGCCGCACCGCAGCAGCGGCCAAATCGGCGGAGCCGCACAAGAAGGCGGCGGCGCCGGCAGCACGTGGTCACGGCGCGGCTCACGGCACCGCGCATGCCGCAGGCCACACGGGCGGCAACCATGCCGGCACCGCGGGCACGTCCGGACGCGAGCAGCACGGGGCTGCGGCGCGCGGTACCCCCGTGGAGAAGGCGGCGGTACGGCACGCTCCCTCCGGGGCCCATCCGACGTCTGCGCACCCGGCCGCTCCTCACGCGGGTGTCCATGGATCTGGCCCCGGCAGCGGCACGGGTGCCGGCGGGGCAGCCGCTCACGGGGCGGCCTCTCATGGGACC
>JASHSK010000219.1 GCA_030038755.1 Gammaproteobacteria bacterium | reverse complement strand
CATCGTCGAGGATGATAAAGCAAGCGAAGTCAGGTGCGCCGTCTCAGGCCGGGGCTGATCCCCCTTCTTCCAGCGAGCCGCAGCAGCCTGCCTGATCCCGCCGGCCCAGGCAGCACATACTACGACTATGCAGTCCCGGCTTGACCGGGACGGCGGCCGGTAGTGCCTCACTACTTTGAAGTTTCCGGCTGAGTGGCCCGCTACCTGTACGGTCCGCGCAGCCCCGTCTTCGGGGCATCCGCGTCGATCAGTGCCGCTGTAACGGCGGGCCGCTGCCGCCCCGGGCGTCACCTGGGGCTGCTTGGCCGCCGTCGTATATGATAGTAATATACAAATGTGATCGACTGGACGCGTGTTTCCGGCTTTGATTGGGATGAGGGTAACGCGCGTAAGAGCGGCGACAAGCATGATGTCACTCAGGCCGAAGCTGAGCAGATATTCTTTAATGTGCCGTTGCTAGTGGCGCCGGATATCCGCCACAGCGCGCAAGAGCCGCGACTCCATGTCCTCGGGAAGACGGATCAAGACAGAAGCCTGCACGTCACATTCACTTTGCGCAAAGACGGTACTGCTGTGCGGGTCATCTCGGCGCGCAGCATGAGTCGGAAGGAGCGAGAGGTTTATGCCAAAGGCGAAGGTACGCAGGGCCTTGAGAAAGGGTCCGATCAAGGCGAGAGCGGTAAAGCCGATCCCCAAGCTGGAAAGTGAGGCCAGTGAACGGGCGTTTTGGGAGAGTCACGACTCGACGGAATACGTCGACTGGAGTCGTGCATCGTCCGTGCGCCTTCCAAACTTAAAACCCTCAACCACGATCATTTCGCTTCGCATTCCCGTCGGACTTCTCGAGCGCATCAAGATCGAGGCTAACAAGCGCGATATGCCCTACCAGTCCCTGATCAAGGCGTGGCTGACGGACGATGTAAGCAAATCGCATCCTTAAGCTGGCGACGAGCCACTTTCAGCTCCGACCCATGGGCTACGTTCGCCGTCAGCAGCTTTCGGCAAGTGCGTTGCCGTCTCTAATATGCGAAAATGCGACCGCTTGAGTTGGGAATACCGGTGAACACCGCAACCCCTCTGCTCATCGCGCTATGTGGCGTATTTGCCAGCCACGCTGCGGCTGCGCAGCCCTGTTTCGGCGAATCCTCTGCCGCTGAAGAACGAGCGCATTCCTACGTCACCTCGGACACGGCGACAATTGAGGATGTCGTCACGACTCTCCAAGGGGAATACCGCTCACATGCCTACGTCGTCTATTGGCATGGCTCCCGGGTACTCATTCTTGATCCCTTCGGACAGACCAGCAAGGGCGTGGGCGACAGCATCACCTTCAAGGCATTCCATAGCGACGTACACGGTGATCGCATCTTAATGTTCGCTAGCACCGAACAAGCACCGCCTCGTACCACCGGCGCCTCAGCTGGCACGCCGAGCTCTCAAAGTTCCGCTACGACCGACACCGGCGTGGTGGAGGAGGTCTTGAGCGCCCAAGACAACGGCTTCCGATATGCCGCATATATTGTGATATCGCAGGGCCAGCAAATCGCTGTCTCGGACGTGATGGCTCTTTCGCACCATGTCATCGGCGAGCAGATCGACTATGTGGCCGTGAAGTCCGCGTCGCCTCACCCCTTCCTGAGCTTCGCTGTGCAATTGTCTGCCGCGGAGAAGGCCTCCCTTTCGAGACCGCTTTGTGGACTCAAACAGTCCCTCGAGAGCGGCAGCGTCGATCAGGTGCTCTCTGCGAACGTCGACGGTTACGAATATCGGGCCTACGTCGTCGAGTGGCGTGGCTCGCAGATCGTCGTCGATGATCCAACAGCCGAGACGAATTACGAGGCGGGCGACAGCGTGAGCTTCTGGGTCTCGCGCTTCAGCAAAAGCGAGTCGATCACATTCGACCGGCCACCGCAAACGACCCCTGTAAATGACGCGTCAGATACCCAGACATCGAGTGCAATGGATTCCGTGCCCATCCAAGCAGTGCTCGACTCCGACGTGGACGGCTATCGATTGGTAACGTACGTGGTCAATTGGCACAATACTTCCATTGCCGTGGACGACGTTTTCGCGAATACCCATCTCGTGGTGGGCAATCGAGTCACTATTCTCGTGACCCGCGCCGCAAGTCCAAACGTCAAAGAGCTAAGGTTCATGCTCAGGTTGCCGATTCGCCGTTGCACCAAACAGCCGTCATCGAGCGACAACTCGCCACCAGTGGCGACGGGCAACGATACGACGGGCGATTGTCATAGCTAGTAAGCCGCTGCTCCCGTTCCGCATGTATAGCTATGACGCTGGAACGCTTTGGCGTGCTGGACAAGCAGACCATGCGCGAGTTCGACGCCCTCACGCTTCCACCCGTTCACGAGCTCTCGGCCAGGCAGATTCGTGCCATTCGCGTCCGGAGCCGGGTCAGCCAGGCGGTATTCGCCGCCCTGCTGAATACCAGCACGTCGACCGTTCAGAAGTGGGAAATCGGCGAGAAGCGCCCGAGCGGGCCTTCACTGAAGCTCTTAAACGTTGTTCAGCGCAAGGGTATTGACGCCCTTTCCTGACGGGCATCGGCCGAAGGTCGAATGCCGACCCTCAGCTGCCGGTCGTCGATGAGCGGTCTTGGGCAATAGAATTCGGGCCGGATGCTGAAGTTTGAACAGACGCGTCGGCGAATGCCGCAGAGCCGTGACCGCGCCGGTGCCGAACAGTCACCCAAACGCACGCGTGAACAACTCGTCCAACGCCGCGACGATCGCGTCCCCCTCGGCAGCAAGAGAGCCAACGTGCTCGCCAAGCTGCTCATTGGCAACGGAGACGATTTCGAGCGGGTGAAGGACGACGCTGATATTCTTGATCTTGTATGAAGGGTTTAGCCGTGGATTCGGAATCCTTCCAACTTCGCCCTTCCTCACCAGCGGAATTACGACGCGGCGACGGTAGCCGGCATAGAGTGACGACTGGACCACAACGACGAATGGGATGCTATCTCGATGTCTGCCAACATTCCGATGGACGTCGAATTGCGCCATCAGAGCGTCGAATGTTCATCAGCGAATGAGCCGGCCCGATCACCGAATTCGTTCCACAGCGCCACTGTGGCACGAGCTTCTTCAGCAACGTCGGTCCTGCGTTTCCTTTCCTGGGCCAGAAAGTCCACCAGCAGAGATTCCACAACGCCAGATAGGTTTTCCGTAACTCCTTTAACCTCTGCGACCAGGTCCTCACGCAAGGTAAGATTAACCGGTCGTTTCCGGGCAGCCTTGTTTTGGCCATTCGTCATCTTGGGAAGAAATTCCTATTTCTACTATGCGCATTATATGCGCATAGCGCACTAAGTGCAACGTAGGTATCTCTCAACGGCGGGATTACGCGCGGGCTGCTGGAAGGGAGGTGCCGCCGCTCTCGACCCCAAGCCGCACGCCGCCGCCAAGCTTTCAGGTGGCAGACGGATGGTCGCAACGCTTTATTAGCATGCTGGTAGGTCAGCCCATAAGCGTCGTCGGCGTACAACCGGGGGCAGCGGCGATGTGCTGGGCACATTCGGCTGGCAGCACCGCGCGACCGATCACTCCCGGACCCAGAGCCCGCTATCGCGCGCCAGAGTCGTCTTCCAGTTGTTTCATCGGAGCGGAACGGATTGGCCGTCAAAGACAAATCCCGCTGGGGCGGGGGTTCACTGGAAGTTGACTGTAACAGTCGTTTCATGTAACGTTCGTTTCATGGAGCGGAAAGATGAGCTGCGCGTAAAGGCCCTCGACTACTGCTTGGCGCACGGTGTTGCCGGTCTCTCGCTTCGTCCCTTGGCATTGAAAATCGGGACGAGTGCGCGGTTGCTGATCTACCACTTCGGCTCCCGCGACGGCCTGATCGGCGAGGTCATGAATGAAGCACACCGGCGCGTACAGCGATCGTTTGAAGAATTGATACGCCGCCCGGGCTTCAAATCTCCTCTGCGAACATTCTGGGACTGGACGACCGATCGGCGTAACGCTCCGTACCTGCGGCTCATATTCGAAGTGCAGGTGCTGGCGCTTCAAAATCCCACCGCCTATGCGCGCTACCTTGCGGGTACGAGTTCTAGCTGGCTCACCGTGATTGAGGCTGCGTTGCCTTCCTCGGGCGATCGTCGGGCGCGCGCAACCCTATGTGCCGCAATCATCGATGGCCTGCTGCTGGAGTTTCTCAGTACCGGCGATTTGGAGCGCACCACTAGCGCTCTGGACATCTTCGATTCGATGTTGCGAGCACGTGTGCCGCGCGTAGGCAGTGATCGCCGCTCGGTGGCCCGACAGAATCGATCCAAGGGAGCTTAGCCCCATGAATGGCATCGCCCCAAAAGACCGCCAACCGGAGTCAACCGAAAATTTGCCTCACGGCATGCTCGCGTCGCGCCGGCACACGCGTATCTTTGTTGTCATAGCCTTGGCCGTGACCGTCGTCAGCGCACTGAACGCGGGTCACGGGTCGCCGGGGGGTACGCCGGTAAGCCGAAGCCATATGATCCAGGTTTACCTCTGGCTCATCGCCCTGGAATGGCTGTGGGTACGCTTTGTATACAAGGGTATGCAAGCCTACAGCCGCTCGCCGCTCGAGTTTATCGGGCTTCCCGGATTCACGCTGCGGCAACTTGCGGTGGATGTGGTATACGCCGCGCTGGCGATCGGATTTAGCTATTGTTTGTTCGTCGGCGTGGGTCATCTCATGGCGCACGGCGCAGCTGCCCCGAACGCCCTACTGCCCGCGGTGCCGAGCGGTGTCGCTGAGATCACGGTTTGGATCGTCCTGTCGCTCAGCGCAGGCATCTGTGAAGAAGTCGTCTTTCGTGGCTACCTGCAGCAACAGCTGGCGGCGCTTACTGGCAGCACCCCCGTCGCGATCCTGGGACAGGCCATCGTTTTCGGTATCGTCCACGGTTATGAGGGCATGGGCGCAGTGATCCGAATCGTATTGTTTGGGCTCGCAATGGGCTTGCTGGCGAAACGGCGCGGTAATATTCGTGCCTGCGTGCTGGCCCACGCCGCTTGGGACATCCTAGCAGGACTTGGCCTGCCGTAGCTCTGGTACCGCAGTCTTACCATTGACGGATGAGTGATGTCCGGAATGTCGGTCATGCACGTCACATTCACTTTGCGCAAAGACGGTACTGCTGTGCGGGTCATTTCGGCGCGCGACACGAGTCGCAAGGAGCGAGAGGTTTATGCCAAAGGCGAAGGTACCGAGGGCCTTGCCCTACCAGTCCCTGATCAAGGCGTGGCTGACGGACGATGTAAGCAAATCGCATCCTTAAGCTGGCGACGAGCCAGCTTCAACGCCACCTGCGTGCCCGCCCAACGCTCACACTCATCAGCCGTGCGAATCCACGAGGCCACGATCGTGAGATCTTCCAGCGTGGCAGAACGTATGGCGTACATGGATTCGCGCCAGGGAGGCATCCAACGTCACGGGCCGACCCCGCGGCGTGAGAGCACTTCCTAGTGTGTCCCAAGTAGGGACCTCGCCGCGGCGGCGATTACTGGATCCCGGCCGGCTCGAATGTCAGCGATGGTCGGCTCAACCTTTATCTGCGGCGCGATACCAATGCCGACGAATTGTTGCCCGTCCGGAAAGGTTTCCTGCGCCGAGCAGATCCGCGCGATGCCGCCACCCGGCAACTTGAATGTCAGTGGCTGACCACTGCTGCCTGCTGTGGGCTCGCCTACGAGAATCCCGCGTTTCAGGGCTGCGAAGCTGACGACGAAATCCTCAGCTGCAGAGAATGTCTTAGGACCTATCAACACCGCAACGGGTCCATCGAAATGATAATCGTGCGGTTGCGTATAGGTGCCGCCAGGAGCGCCCAGTGATTTCCATTGCTCCGAGGGCCCCGCCCACGCGCGGTAGGTGGGGACGTATTGGAGCGTGCGAAGGACTGGCTGCGGGATCGGCTTGCTGGTCAGCCAAGTCAGGATCTTAAGTCCATTGATGGTCGATCCTCCGCCGTTTGCGCGCACGTCCAGGATCAGCCCCTTGGCCTTCATAATCTCGGGCAAGTGTGCTTCGAACACCTTGGCGCCACGATCGTTGGCGAATTCTCCGAGAGAAAGGTACGCAATCCCGCCCGGCAAGCTACGGAATTGGAAGGCGGCCCGCCGATTCGCCGCCGGATCTGGCTCGCGTGACAGCGTCACGCTGAACTTCCCGCCGGCGGCATTCTCGAGAGCGAGAGTCACCGGCTGAGAATGGTTCCCGGCCAGTAGTTGATAACCATACATGCGTACAGCGAGATCCTGCGGAGTCGAGCTGCTTGCGTACGGTTCCACGTGCTCCGTGGCATAGCGGTGCACCTCAACGCCATCGACTGCCAGAATCTCGTCGCCCACGTCGATGCCCTTGGACACGAGGCCAGGATCAGCGACCCGGGTAATCACAACACGGTTCTGGAGGAGTTCCGTGGCGATGGGTGGCGACGCGT
>JASHSK010000218.1 GCA_030038755.1 Gammaproteobacteria bacterium | reverse complement strand
GGTCGGCAGACCCGCCGCCTGCTTGATCGCCGCGCGAATGCGGATGTACGTGGCACAGCGGCACAGATTGCCGCTCATCGCCTCATCGATGTCCTGATCCGTGGGCCGCGGGTTCCTCTGCAGCAGCGCCGTGGCCGCCATCACCTGCCCGCTCTGGCAGTATCCACACTGCATCACGTCCAGCTGCAGCCACGCCTGCTTGACTCGCCGCCCCACCTCGCTCTCATCCACCGCCTCGATCGTGGTGACCTGCCGCTCCCCTACCCGCGAGATCGGTGTCACGCACGAGCGCGTGGGCATGCCGTCCAGGTGCACCGTGCAGGCCCCGCAAAAGCTCTCCCCGCAGCCAAACTTGGTGCCCTTGAGGTCCAGCTCGTCCCTCAGCACCCATAGCAGAGGCGTGTCAGCCTCCACATCCACCGTCCGCTGCTGACCGTTGACCGTGATCGTGTAGGCCATGGACTTCACCTCAGGCCTCGGCCCCCCGGAGGGATGCCGGACCGCTTCGTTGTTCCTTCCCCGGGTTCCTCGAGAATACCAGAGCCACACCGGGCGCGGCCAGCGCAAAGCCCGCGCGAGGCGCAATGCCTCCGCGACCGCTAAAGAGGTGGTTGTCCTGGCTGGACTGACAGCCCCCGCATCGGCAGCGCCGGCTCCACGGGAAGCTGCGCCTGCAGTTGTGACTGCGGCTGCAGCTGCAGCTGTTGCTGGGGCCGCAGCTGTGGCTGCGGCGCGACCGGGGCTATGCCCCGCAGACGGCGCTGCCCCCTGTGCAGCAGGAAGACAGCCGGCACACACAGTCCAACGATCCAGTGAATGCTGGAGATCAGTGCCGCGGGCCGGTCCGCGTCCACGTAATAGAGCAGGTAGCCGGTGACCACCAGCAGCCCCAGGGGCGTCACGAACAGCAGCCCGCTGCCGCGACGCTGCCGCGCGCCCCAGTTGCGCTGCACGTGAACGGCGCTCATGTAGCCGAGCAGCCAGATCGCCGCCGTAGCTGTCGCGGCGTGCAGCCGCAACCACCACACCTGCAGCGGATTCTCGGAAAGGCCGATATCGGTGTGCCGCAGCAGGTAATGATCAAACGTCCAGTACAGGACCCCCGAAACCCAGACGCTGACGCCGATGACATAAAGCGTCCACCGCGTGCGTCGACTGGGACGCGACGTGGTTGGCGGGGCTGAGGGTGCGGCGGCGATGATGCGTTCCCCCGATGGTTCTGCGGTCGAGATTCTGCGGCCGAGGTTCTGCGGCCGATGATAACGCGCGCCTGTCAGGAGGGGGCTGCGGGATTGATCCGGATCTGCGCGAGCCCTGATTCCGGCTCCTGGGAGGCCGCCGCTCCCACCGCCCCTGCCGCCGCTCCCGCCGCCGCCGCCGCGGCCGTCGCCGTCGCCGCCCCGGTTCCCGCCGTTCCCTGCGTTCCCTCCTTCCGCTGTGATTGACTGAGCACGGCAAGCAGTTCCCTCGAAACCGCCTCGTCGATCTCTGCGGCGTAGCGCAGGTCGACCGGATAGCGCACCGTGGCCTCTACGCCGCTGAGCGCGAACTTCAGGCTCACGCTCGGTCGCAGTGCCCGCTCCGAGGGCGCGAAGGCGGCGCGCTCGAGCTCGCGGTGCTGGCGCTCGATGTCCTCGCGATGCTCTGCCAATGCGGTGTCGACGGCCGCCAGCAACCGTCGGCGCACCGCCGCCGCCTCGGCGGTGGCCACGAGCGTTACGGTGATCTCATGCCAGCCGACGTGCACACCCGGAATCTGCTTGAACAGGCCCCCGGAGGCCTGAAAGACGATGGAGTTGGAAAAGGCCACGACGCGCCCCGTGGGCGAGCGGCCATCACGGCCGAATTCCATCAGATGCATGCGCACCAGCCCGATGTCGATGACCTCTCCGGACACCTCCCCGATCTGCACGCGATCCCCGACTCGCACGCCGTACTTGCCGATGAGGAAAAAGTAGCCGACCACCGAGAGGATCACGTTCTGCATCGCCACGGCAATGCCGGCGGTGATCAGCCCGGCGAAGGTCACGATCGAATCCAGACGGCTGGCGAGCGTCGAGGCGAGCACCACGGCCACGACGAACCACAGCGCGAGCCTGCGCAGCAGCAGCATCTGGTAGCGCCGTCGCGGATCGCGTACGTAATGGTGCGCGGCGCGCCGCCACAGCTCCGAGGCCGCGAACACCAGCGCGAGGATGATCGCCAGAATGCCCACCCGGACGCCCAGGCTGCGCAGTGTCTCCCCGTACTCGCGATGCACGCCGTCGCGCCAGTTGGCCAGTTCGGTGTCGTACTGATCGAGCAGCACGCCGAGCTTGGCCAGCGGGACCAGCGAGAGGGTGAGCGATTTGAATTGGGCGGTCAGCGCATCCAGCTGCGAACGCTGCGCATCGAGCGGTGCGACGCCGGGCGTACCCACCGCGTCGATCAGCCGATCTCCCTGATCCGATTCGGCGCGCAGCGCCTGCAGCAGGCCGGCCCGAATCCCGTTCACCGACTGGGCGAGGTCGGCGGTCTGTCGCCGGAACTGATCGATGCGGCCGAGCTTGCCCGACAATGCCAGCAGCCGCGCGCTCAGGTCCCATAGACCGTTGCTCGCACCCGCACCGGTCGACGCGCTGGCGCTCGGAGCCAGCTGCGGCGCCGCCGGGCGCCCCGCCGCGGCGGCGCTGCCGCCCGTCAGGCCATGCGCCGCGTCCTGCCTCTCCGGCGCGAGCGAGTCGGCCAGCGTCTCGATCTGGCCCGAAAGTCCCGTGCCACCAGTTCCATTCACCGCGCTGCTCAGGAAGCTCAGCAGCTGCTGGACGGCATCGCCGCGCGCCTGTAGCAGAGCCTCTTCGGCCTGCAGGGCCGTGAGCTGCGATTCGAGCGCTCCGCGGGTGGCGCCGGTGCTGCCGGTCAGACGCGAATGCACCCCGGAGAGCTGGGTCCGCACGCTCTGCAGCTGCTGATCGAGTCGCTGCTGCAGCTGCCCAAGCCCCTGGTAGCGCCCCGCGTCAGCGATCTGCGAATTCCTGTCCGGACCCGGACCGATCAGCGCCGCCGCCGCGCGCGCAAAATCGAACGCCGCACGCACCGCTTCGTCGGCGATCGGCTGACTGTCGCTGAGCGCCACGAGATCGGCAGGCTCGGTGACGATCTGCTGCTGGGCGCTTCCCGTGCGATACCAGGCGGCGGTGTGATCGAGCAGCTGCAGCACCTGCTGCGCATTGGGCATGCCCTTGGCGGAGGCGCCCGGGGCGCCAGGCGCGGCCACCTCTCCGGCGACGACCCCTCCGGCAGCAGCCGCGGCCTGCGCCGCACCGCAGACCAGCACGGTCAGCAGCACCCCCACCCGCGCGGCGCGTGCCCGACCCCACCGGCGCCGCTCGGGCGGGGTTGTCGGGCGCCGTATAGGGGGGCGCTGTAGAATTTTCCAGGCCATCAAGACAGTTACGTCGAGGCTCACCCGCGAGCTGTGTAGGGGAAGGCCGGCAGGGGTCGCCCGACCTCGTGCCGAAGGTGTCGACTGACATCTGCTTCCGCCACCCCGGCCGCATCGGAGGCCGGTATCGGAGGCGCGGGAGACAGCCGCGGCCTACTGCCGCGCGGCCCCTCCGCCCTCGCATCATAACCGCATATCCCGCCCGTCGCGGGGACACTGCGTGCGGCGCTGCGCACCTGAACGGGCATCGGCCCGGCAACCGGCCCGGCACCAGCACCGGCACCGGAGCTGCCAAAACCGGCACCGGATTAGCCTCGCATCAGGCTTGGCCGCATACTGCGCGGCGCAAGGGAGGAGCCACGTATGCAGTACTCGTTCGGGAAGCGCGAGGCCGTCGGCCGCGCCGCGGGCGCCGGAACCCGGGCGGGGCGCTGGGCGGCTGCAGCCGCAGCGCTCGCGGCCGCGAGCACTGCGCTGGCGGCTGGCGTCGCGCTCACCCCGCCGCCGCCTACGCCAACCGACCCGACGGTCGATCAATCCTTTGGCTACCGCATTCCCGATCCCTATCGCTGGTTGGAGAATCGCACGGATCCCGCCGTGCAGGCCTGGAGCCACGCACAGGCGGCGCGCGCCAGCGCGTATCTGGAAGCGCTGCCGTCGCACGACGCGGTCAAGGCCCGACTCACTGCGCTGCTGAAGGACTCATCCCCGGCCTACTCCGACCTGCAGGCCCGCGGTGGGCGCGTGTTCGCGCTGTATTCCGATCCGCGTTTCGAGCAGCCGATGCTCGTCACACTCGACCCCTCGGCCGATCCGGCCTCGCGGCACGCGCTCGTGGATCCCAACCAGCTCGATCGCAACGGCCTGCTGGCGATCGACTGGTTCGTGCCCTCGGGCGACGGCAGCAAGGTTGCGGTGTCCATGTCGCGCAACGGCAGCGAGGACGGCACGCTGCATGTGTTCGATGCGACGAGCGGTCGGGAGATCGAGGCACCCATTCCAGAGGTGCAGTATCCGACCGCCGGCGGCAGCCTCGCCTGGACGGCTGACGATCGGGGCTTCTGGTACACGCGCTATCCGGGCCCCACCGCGCCGGCGGCCGAACAGCACTTCAACATGCAGGTGTACTTCCACGTGCTCGGCACGGACGCCGCGAAGGATTCCTTGGCGCTAGGACGTGCCGACGGCCTGGAGCGCGTCTCCGAGGTGTTCCTGGACAACCGCCACGCGCTGCGAGAGATCATCGCCATGGTGCAGCGGGGGGACGGTAACACCTGGGCGATGTACGTCCTGCGCCGCAGCGCGCCCGCCGTGCGCGTAGCGACCTACGGCGACGGGGTGGTGTATGCCACGTTCGGGCCGGACGGCGCGATCTATGCGATCTCGCGGGCGCACTCTTCCAACGGTGAGATTCTGAAGCTCGCACCACCGTTCTCACCCGGGGCGCTGACGCACGCCGCGGTGCTCGTGCCGGCGAGCGACGTCGCCATCGTCTCGGGGGGGGCCGAACAGGATCTACCGGACCTGAGCTTCACCGCGCAGCGGCTGTTCGTGCGCGACATCGTCGGCGGACCCAACCGGATTCGCATGTTCACGCTGCAGGGACGGCCGGCGGGCGCGCTGCCGCTGCCGCCGGTGGCCGGCAACGACGAGATCGACCCGCTCGCCGGCGGCGACGTGCTCTACGACGTCTCCACGTACCTGCGGCCGCGCTACTACGAGCGCTGGCACGCCGCCACCGCAACGGCCGAGGAGTCGGCGTTGCGGCAGACCTCCCCGGTCTCCTACGACGACGCCGAGGTGGTGCGCGAATTCGCCGTCTCCCGCGACGGCACCCGCGTCCCGGTCAACATCCTCATGAAGAAGGGCACGCGCCGCGATGGACACAATCCGCTGCTGCTGTACGGCTATGGAGGCTTCGGCATCAGTATGACGCCCGAGTTCGCGGGCGCCACCACACGCCTGTGGCTCGATGCGGGCGGAATCTATGCCGTCGCCAATATTCGCGGGGGCTCGGAGTACGGCGAGCGCTGGCACCAGGAAGGAATGCTCACGCACAAGCAGAACGATTTCGACGACTTCTATGCCGTGGCGCGCTACCTGATCGATCGCGGCTATACATCCTCGGCGAGGCTGGCGATCGAGGGTGGTTCCAACGGCGGATTACTCATGGGCGCCGAGATCACGCAGCATCCCACGCTCGCGCGAGCCGTGGTCTCCAAGGCCGGCCTGTACGACATGCTGCGCTTCGAGACCGACCCGAACGGCGCCTTCAACACTGCCGAGTACGGCTCGGTGAAGAATCCGCAGCAGTTCCGGGCCCTGTATGCCTACTCTCCCTATCAGCACGTGACGGCACACTCACCCTACCCGGCGGTGCTGCTGCTGATCGGCACCAACGATGGACGCGTCAACCCGATGCACTCGCGCAAGTTCGCGGCCGCCCTGCAGGCCGCCACGTCCTCCGGCCGACCGATCCTGCTGCGGGTCGATACCCACTCGGGTCACGGCTTCGGCAGCTCCGTCGATGAGCGTATCGGTGAAGAGGCCGACGAGCTGAGCTTCCTGTTCGCGCAGCTGGACATGCGGCTGCCGAACCCCGCAAGGCTCTAAAGCAGCTCGCGCAGCTGCCCGCGCAACGCCTCCGGTGCCGCGGCAATATCCGCCTCGTGGCCCGCAAGTGAGGCAACGAAGCGAAAGCCCGAGAACTCGAAGCCCGGAGCCACGCTGCAGCCCACGAGCGACCAGGCGCCGAGGCTGCGTGCACCCTGCCAGAGCCCGGCGCGCACGACGTGCACCGGGACAGTGCCCCGATCCTGCCCGGGCGGCGCGAGCAGGTGCCGCTCGAGCAGCCGTTCCTGCGCATCATAGGTGTACAGCGCCAGCACGGCGCCGGCGTAGAAATGCCACGCTTCATCGGCATCCACGACGTGCCAGCGGCTCATCTGGCCCTGCTCGAGCAGGTAGTAGATGCTGGTGAGCGCGCTGCGCTCGGCGCCGTCGGCGACGACGCGCCGCGGTGAGCGATACACCTCGCGATACCAGCCACCCTCCGGGTGTGGCGCCAGCTGCAGCCTGTGGATGATTTCGGCGGCGTTCATGTGCGACACTGTGCCTATCGTAGCGCGGGGCGCCTCCCATGAAGTATCTGCACACCATGGTCCGTGTGACGGACCTCGAGCAGTCCCGGTATTTCTACTGCGAAGCCCTCGGCCTGCGCGAGCTGCGCCGTATGGACCATGAGCGCGGCCGCTTCACGCTGGTGTTCCTCGCCGCTCCCGGTGACGAATCCGCCCAGGTCGAGCTGACCCATAATTGGGACCCCGAGAGCTACGGCGGTGGACGCAACTTCGGCCACCTCGCCTACGAGGTCGAGGACATCTATGCAACCTGCGCACGCCTGATGAAGCACGGCGTGACCATCAACCGCCCCCCGCGCGACGGGCGCATGGCATTCGTGCGCTCCCCGGACCAGATCTCGATCGAGCTGCTGCAGCGTGGCGATGCGCTGGAGCCGCGCGAGCCGTGGACCTCGATGCCCAACGTCGGCAGCTGGTAACGCGTGCGCCCGCGCCGATGACCGCGGCCCCCACGGCCTTGGTATAGTATCGCCCGCGATTTTCGGCGGCCTGCGGACCCATCCCAGCCCGGTGGCCCGCCCCTACCTCTCTGTAGCTCAGGAATGCCCATGACCGAGGCGAAGATCATCTATACGCTCACCGATGAGGCGCCCGCCCTGGCGACCTATTCACTGCTGCCGATCGTGCAGGCGTTCGCGCGCACGGCCGCGATCACGGTGCAGACGCGCGATATTTCACTGGCCGGCCGCATCCTCGCGAATTTCCCGGAGCCGCTCACTCCTGAACAACGCGTGGCCGACGACCTGGCCGAGCTCGGAGAGCTCGCCAAGACGCCGGCCGCCAACATCATCAAGCTGCCGAACATCAGCGCCTCGGTGCCGCAGCTCAAGGCCGCGATCGCCGAACTGCAGTCGCAGGGCTACCAGGTGCCGCCGTTTCCGGAGGAGCCGCGGGATGAGGCGCAGAAGGCGCTGCGGGCGCGCTATGCGAAGGTGCTCGGCAGCGCCGTCAATCCCGTGCTGCGCGAAGGCAACTCCGACCGTCGCGTGGCCAACGCCGTCAAGCAGTACGCCCGCCACCATCCACACTCCATGGGCGCCTGGGAGAGCGACTCGCGTACCCACGTCGCGCACATGGACGCGGGGGACTTCTATGCCAACGAACAGTCGGCGCTGATCGAGCGTGCCGGCACGCTCAGGATCGAGCTGCAGGACCGCGCCGGTCACACGACGGTGCTGAAGCCGGCGGTGCCGGTGCAGACCGGTGAGCTCATCAGCGGTACCTTCATGAGCTGCCGCAGCCTGCGCGACTTCTATGAGGCACAGATCCAGGACGCCAGGCGAGCCGGCGTGCTGCTGTCGCTGCACCTGAAGGCGACGATGATGAAGATTTCCGACCCGATCATGTTCGGTCACGCGGTCAATGTCTACTTCAAGGATGTGTTCGCGCGGCACGCGGCCACCTTCCGGGATCTCGGCGTCGACCCGGACCACGGCATCGGCGACGTGTATCACAAGATCCAGTCGCTGCCGGGCGCGCAACGCGCGCAGATCGAGGCCGAGCTGCAGGCCACCTACGCCGAGCGCGGGCCGCTCGCCATGGTCGACTCCGACCGCGGCATCACCAACCTGCACGTGCCGAGCGATATCATCATCGACGCTTCCATGCCGGCGGCGATTCGCGCATCGGGATGCATGTATGGGCCCGACGGCAAGCTGCACGATACCAAGGCGATGATTCCCGATCGCTGTTACGCCGGGGTCTACCAGGCGGTGATCGAGGACTGCAAGCGCCATGGCGCGTTCGACGTGCCCACCATGGGCAGTGTCTCGAATGTGGGCCTGATGGCTCAGGCGGCCGAGGAGTACGGCTCGCACGACAAGACCTTCGAAATCCCCGCCGACGGGGTGGTGCGCGTCGTGGACTCCACCGGGGCGGTGCTGCTGCAGCACGAGGTCGCACAGGGCGATATCTGGCGCATGTGTCAGACCAAGGATCTGCCGATCCGCGACTGGGTGCGGCTCGCGGTGGAGCGCGCGCGCGCGAGCGGCACTCCCGTGATCTTCTGGCTCGACGAGCAGCGCGCCTACGATCGCAACGTCATCGCCAAGACACGCCGCTACCTCGCGGACCACGATACCAGCGGGCTGGACATCCGCATCCTGTCCCCGGTCGATGCGGTCAATGCCACGCTCGTACGGCTGCGCGCCGGGCAGGACACGATCTCCGCCACCGGCAATGTGCTGCGTGATTATCTGACCGACCTGTTCCCGATCCTGGAACTCGGCACCAGCGCCAAGATGCTGTCAATCGTGCCGCTGCTGGCCGGCGGGGGGCTGTATGAGACCGGTGCCGGAGGCTCCGCACCCAAGCATGTGCAGCAGTTTCTCGAAGAGGGACACCTGCGCTGGGATTCGCTCGGTGAGTTCCTGGCGCTGCAGGTCTCGATGGAGGACCTGGCACGCAAGAGCGGCAACGCGCGCGCGGCGTGTCTGGCCGCCGCGCTCGACACCGCCAACGGCAGCGTGCTGGAACACGATCGCTCACCGGCGCGCGCTGTCGGCAAGCTCGACAACCGCGGCAGTCACTTTTACCTCGCGCTCTATTGGGCCCAGGCACTGGCGGCACAGCACACCGATGCCGCCCTGCAGACGCGCTTCCGGCCGCTGGCCGAGCAGCTGTCCGCCCACGAGGCGCGCATCGTCGCCGAGCTCAACGGCGCGCAGGGCTCGCCGGTGGACATCGGCGGCTACTACCACCCGGACCCGGCCAGGTGCTCGCAGGCGATGCGCCCGAGCGCTACGCTCAACCGCCTGCTGCAATCGCTCGGCTGAGCGCGTCGCGGCGCTTCACGGCCGCGGCACTCGCGGCCGCAGCGCTTCGAGGCCGCGGCTGCTTCACCGCCGCCGCTGCCTCACAGCTGCCCGAACACTGCCACGCCGCTGGGAGTACCGACGAACACCTTGCCGTTGGCGATCACCGGCGTGATGAACTTGTTGCCGTCCCCGAAGCTGTCGCGTCCGCCGGCCGCCTGCATGCTGTCGTAGTACTCCTGGCCCAGGTTGGCCGGATTGTAGGCGTACAGCACCGCCGGACTGCCGGTCGCGCTCTGCACCGCCCACAGAATCGCGTTGGTCGTGCCCTGCGCCGAGATCGCCGGCGAGGTGCCGGGATAGGCAAAAGTCGTGGATGTCTGAGAGTTCGGGCTCGAGGGCAGCATGGCATCGGAGAACGTATAGGCCTTGAGCGTGTCGCCCGCGTCACACACATAGACGGTGCCGTTGAAGTAGGCCGGCGAAGAATACAGCGAGCCGCCCACGGCGATGCGCTCATAGACCTGGTCGCCGGCGGCGTTGAAGCGCCCCATGTTGTTACGGTCGAGCACGTACAGGTTGCCGTCCTTGCCGCCGGCGATCAGCAGCTGGTGCACCGTTCCGGAGCTATCGGTCTGATCGACCAGCAGCAGCATCGAACCCGATCCGAAATCCACGTCGTTGGCGGATTCCGTCGCGGTGTCGTACGGGGTGAAATAGTCCGTGATGCCCAGTGCCGTACCGCTCGTGGAGATCTTCAGCGCCGCGTTGCCGAAGTCCTGCTGGCTCGGCATGCCCTGAGCATTCAGCGTGGTGTCAAAGGTGCCGTTGGCGATCGTGGCATAGAGATTGCCGCTGGCGTCCGCCGTCATGCCCCCGGTATCCCAGATGGCGCCCTCCGTGCCGTTGGGGGTCACGGCCAGCACGCCGGTCTGCGCCAGCGTGCTCTCGTCGTAGGCCATGATCCAGCCGTTGTAGGGATCGATGTCGCAGTGGGAGGCAAAGGCCAGGTAGATCTGGCCGTTCAAGAGCATCAGCGCCGAGCGCTCCTTGTACTGCGCGGGATCGAACTGCAGCACCCCGGCGCTGCTGTTCGGACCATTGCCGCTCGCCGTGGCCTGGATCGTCTGCGGCGTGATCCGATCGGCGAGCGTCAGCAGATCGAGCGCATGCAGACGCTGATAGTAGTTACCGGCGCTGTCCTTGGACATCGCCACGACGAACAGCGTGCCGTTGGGGCCCGCGCTTCGGTCGATCACGGGCGTCGAGGTGATGCCGATCTCGGGGGAGACCTGACCGCAGTTGCGAGGATCGCTCGGCGTCTCACCGCTGCCGAGCAGCGAGACCTGTTCGAGCAGCGTGCCGCCGTCGGCATCGTACGCGTATACGCTATCGTTCTCGGTCGCCACGTACACGACGTTGCGCATCGAGCCGGCGATCGTCAGCCCGGAGACGATCAGCGGCGCGGCATCGACCAGTCCGTCGGCGGACAGCGTGCGCAGCTTGCCGAAAGTTGCCTGGTTGACGTTCTGCGGGGTGAGCACCGTCTCCGACAGATCCTCACCCGAGCGCATGGAGTCATCGTGGTAGGTCAGTACGTCGGTCCCATACACCGTCGTCCCGCCACCGCCGCCGGTACCACCGCCGCCGACACCGCTGCTGCCACTGCTCCCGTGGCTGCCGCTGCAACCGGCCAGCAGGATCGCACAGGGCAGCACCGCGAACGCGGCGATGGCGAGCCGCATCGAGCCTCGCGCGGCGGCGCTTCCCTGCATGAGCGCGCAGGCGCTAGCGGGCGCTGCGCACGCAGACGGCGTAACCGTGAAATGGATCGCGGCGCGACCTCCCCGGGAACGAAACTGCGCTGCTGGTCCCGTCCTTCACGCTGTAGCTGCGCCCGAAATACACGCCGACGTGCTCGCCATCGGCTTCACCCGCCGTACTGGTCCACAGCAGCAGCCGGTTACCCTCGAACTCGTCCCCATTGACACTGAAATCCGGGACCCTCCAGAGACCTGACTTCAGCGCCTCGGTCATGCCGGACTCCGGAGCAAACTTCGGCTGCGACCAGCGCCAGCCGTGAGAGGACACCAGGTACACCTGCTGCAGCTCATCGGCCGTCGGTAAGCGCCAATCGTCATGTCCGAGCAATCGCAGCTCCATGCAGAAAGCCACTGCATCCCGGTAGTCCCAGGCCCCTCGGGCGATCGGGGGGTAGTACCATGGTTTCGACCACATCAGTCCGGTGTCCGCGTCAGTCCATCCGGCATCGGTAGGATCCAGGACGATGACCGGACGACCCTTGCGCCGGCCCTTACGCTCGGTCTGTACAGGCGCAGCGGCGACACTCGCCTGCTCGGCCGGCGCTGGCGTGGCGGCAGCGGCGGCAGCGGCCGCGGGGGCCGCTGCGACTGCAGGTGAAGAGGCAGCCGGAGCTGCAGGCGGTGCGGCAGCCGCGGGTGCGACCGGCGGCGGTGCGGCCGGCGGTGCAGCCGCCGCG
>JASHSK010000217.1 GCA_030038755.1 Gammaproteobacteria bacterium | reverse complement strand
CCGCGTCCGGCGGCTCGCGGTTCGACCAGCCGCTCAGCCGCGATGACGTGCAGTGGCTCGAGCGCGTGGACTTCGGGTTGGACAGCCGCACCCTCGCCGACTACCAACGCCTGGGCCGTGCGCGCTACCTCGAGCAGCAGCTGCACCCGGCTGGCCATGATGCGCAGGATCTGCCGGCCCCCGTGGCCGCGCAGATCGCCGCGCTCGACGTCTCGCATCTGGACCTGCCGGCGACGTTTGCCACACTGCGCAACCAGCGCCGCAAGCAGCTGGCCAGTACCGATCCGACGCAGCGGCAGCAGGCACTGCGCTCGATCTTTCGCGCAGGTAACCAGCTCGCCGACGAGGCCGGCGAGCGCGAACTGCTGCGCGCGGTGTATTCCACCGATCAGCTGCGCGAGCAGATGGTGTGGTTCTGGCTCAATCATTTCAGCGTTTTCCAGAACAAGGCACAGGTGCGCTGGCTGGTCGCGGACTACGAGGAGCAGGCGATCCGGCCATACGCGCTCGGTCACTTCCGCGACCTGGTGATGGCCACGCTCGAGAGTCCGGCCATGCTCGAGTTCCTGGACAACGATCGCAACAGCGCCGGCCACCTCAACGAGAACTACGCGCGCGAGTTCATGGAGCTGCATACGCTTGGGGTCGGCAGCGGCTACACGCAGCAGGACGTGCAGCAGCTGGCGCGCGTGTTCACCGGTGTCGGAGTGAATTTCGGTCGCGCCCCGCACCTGCGGCCGGCGCTGCGCGGGCTGTACGTGCGTCGGGGGGGCTTCCAGTTCAATCCGGCGCAGCATGATTTCGGGGCTGTTACGCTGCTGGGACACCCCGTCAGGGGCGTGGGGTTCGAGGAGGTCAGGAACGCCGTGACGCTCATCGTGCGGCAACCGCAGTGTGCGCAGTTTATTTCCCAGGAGATCGCGACCTACTTCGTCGCCGACGATCCGCCGCCGCAGCTCGTCGCGGCCATGGCACGCACCTTCAGGCGCACCGACGGTGACATTGCCGCCGTGTTGCGCACGATGTTCACCGCGCCGCAGTTCACCGCCTCTCTCGGCACCAAATACAAGGACCCCATGCGCTATGTGGTGTCGGCCATGCGCCTCACCTATGACGGCCGTGTGATCGACAATCCCCAGCCGCTGCTCAACTGGCTGCGCTCGCTCGGCGAGGCACCCTACGGGCGGCAGACGCCCGACGGTTACGCGCTCACACAGGCCGGATGGAACAGCCCCGGCCAGCTCAGCCGCCGCTTCGACATTGCCCGCGTGATCGGCAGTGGCCGCGCTCCACTGTTTGCTCAGCCGGGCGTCACGGGGCCGCGGCTGTCCGACGGGATCTATCGACAATCCCTCGAGCCGTTCCTGGCCGGCAGCACCCGCACGGCACTCGGGCAGGCTCGCTCGCCGGCCGAATGGAACGCCTTCCTGCTGTTCTCGCCGGAGTTCAACTATGAGTAGCACTCTGAACCGGCGCCGCGCCCTGCAGCTTACCGGCGCGTCGCTCGGGGCGCTGAGTCTTGGTGGCCTGTCGGGACGGCTGTACGCCGCGCCGCCCGCGGGGCCGCGTTTCCTGCTGGTGTTCCTGCGCGGCGGCTACGACGCGACCAACGTACTGATCCCCTACTCCAGCAGCTTCTACTACGAAGCGCGTCCCACCATCGCCATCGCACCGCCTGCCTCGGATGCCGCGCTCGGTGCTGCCCGTGCCGGCGGCCGGGCCGGCATGGCCGGCGCGGCCGGCGTCGGCGTGCTCGCGCAGGCGCTGGATGCCAACTGGGCGCTCACGCCAGTCCTGCACGACACGATCGGCGCGCTCTACGCGCAGCGGCAGGCGGCGTTCGTACCGTTTGCCGGCACCGATGATCTGTCGCGCAGCCACTTCGAGACCCAGGACAGCATCGAGCTCGGGCAGCCCACCGATGGCGTGCGCGACTATCACTCCGGCTTCATGGCGCGGCTCGCGGATACGCTGACGCGCTCGGGGGCCGCGGCGCCGGCGATGGCCTTCACCGATTCATTGCCGCTGTCCTTCAGCGGTCCGACGCCCGTGCCGAACATGTCGTTGCAGACCGCTGGCCGCGGGCGGGTCGATGAGCGCGAGGCACGCATTCTGCTTGGCATGTATGCCGGCCGGCCGCTCGAGCCGGAGGTTGCGAGCGGTCTGGCGGTGCGCCAACAGGTTGTGCAGACGCTCAGCGCCCTGGATCAGGAGATGCAAGCCGCCGGTCGCGGCGCCGTGGACACACGCGGTTTCGAGCTCACGGCCGAGCGCATCGCGGCCATGATGCGTGAGCGCTACCGTATCGGCTTCGTCGATGTCGGTGGCTGGGATACACACGTCAACGAGGGAGCGGCCCAGGGGCAGCTGGCGACGAATCTCGCGGCGCTGGGGCGCGGGCTGCACGCCTACGCGGCCGCGCTCGGTCCGGAGTGGCGAAATACGGTCGTGGTGGTGTTGTCGGAGTTCGGCCGGACCTTCCGCGAAAATGGGGGGCGTGGCACCGATCACGGCCACGGCACCGTCTACTGGGTGCTCGGTGGCGCCATCGACGGCGGACGGATCGCCGGCGCACAGCTGCGCGTCGCACGCGAGACACTGTTCCAGGACCGCGACTACCCTGTGCTCAATGATTATCGCGCGGTGCTCGGCGGCCTGTTCCGGGCGCTCTGGCAGCTGTCGCCTGCGCGCTGCGAGCAGATATTTGCTCAGACGATGCCGCTCGACCTGAGCCTGGTCTGAGCGGCACCGCGCGCCGAGGCCATGCCTAGCCGTGATACGAAGACACGCCGTGCCAGCGGTGCGGAACCCTCTCCCGATCCGTGGGCTGCAACCGCCCATAAACACCACCCAGCACCACTCCATAGATCCAGTTCAGGAACAGCGTCACCGTCGGGGTACCGTAGGCGAGCTGCGCGCCGAATAGCCCGTCCCCGGCCGCCGGCATGATCACCAGCATGACGCCCAGCCAGACGATGCTCGCGAACAGCAGACCATTCATCCAGTGGGGGAGACTCACGTAGCTGTCGAGCCAGGCGAACAGCGTTCCCCACGCCAGCACGCCGATCGCGAAGTGTGCCGTCCAGCCGGCAACGGCGTCGCGGCGGCCGAGGGCATTGGCCAGCTCCATGACGGGATTGACACCCGGCATGAAGTGCAGCGCCTCCTTGAGCAGGATCAGTAGCGATACGACGATTGTGGCCGTCAGGCCAGCGAGCAATCCCCAGCCGGCGGACCAAGTGCGTTCTGCGTTCATCATGCACCTCCAGAACCTGCGGCTCGTGGCAGCTGCCCCCGATGAAGCGATTTGTCGCGATCGATGAGACGTCGCCGAATACCCGTTCAGGGCGTCGGCATCGTCCTGCAAGCCGCCGGTTCCGGCCGCTGGCGCGGCAGTAAGCGGTCAGGGCGGGGTCGCCGCCTCCAGCGGCAGGAAGATCCACAGCAGCACGTAGAACAGGATCCCCGAGCCGAAGTACAGCGTGACTAGGCAGAAGATCAGCCGCCAGGCCCAGGAGGGCAGGTCGGTGTGACGGCCCAGGCCCCCGCAGATGCCGCCCAGCATACGATCCGACCGCGAGCGTGCGAGCTGCCGGAAGAAGGATTGGCCCGCGCCGGCGCCCTGTGATCCCGGTCCCGGCGCCGGCCCGGCTCCCGATCCCGATCCCGATCCCGGCCCAACTCCCGGTCCCGGTTCCGCCTCCGGCCCCGCTGCCGCGAGCACGCCGGCTTTGGCACGCTCGAATTCATCCGGCGAGAGAGCGCCGCGCTCGCGCAGTGCCTGCAATCTCTCGAGCTCGTCGGCGATTCCCATCACCGCTCCTTGGCAGGCCCCCGCAGGGGCAGGGTCTCAGCAGGGACAAACCCTCGGCAGGGACAAACCCTCGGCAGGGACAAACCTGCAGCGGGGGCTGGCGTCAGCAGGCTCCCGTGTCCTGGCCGGTAACCTGCAGCGTGCCGATCAGTTCCAGCACCGAAGCCATGGCGTGCGCCGCCAGATAATCGGCGATGCCCTCGTTGACCGCCCGGCACACCAGCGGATCGTAGAACAGCGCGGTGCCGATGCCGACGGTCGTCGCCCCCGCCATGAGGAACTCGAGTGCATCCCGCGCGCTGGCGATGCCGCCCTGGCCAATGATCGGGATGCCGCGGGGGCCGGCGACCTCGTAGACCTGCTTGACCTTCAGCAGCGCGATCGGCTTGATCGCGGGTCCCGACAGCCCGCCCTGCACATTGTCGAGCACCGGACGGCGGCTGTCGATGTCGATCGCCATACCGGTGATGGTGTTGATGACCGCGAGCGCGTCGGTGCCGGCCTCGATGCAGTAGCGCGCGTTCTCGCGGATGTCCGTCTGGTTGGGCGACAATTTGGTGATCAACGGCTTGCGCGTGACGCGCCGGCAGGCCTCGACGACGCGCGCCGACATCTCCGGGACATTGCCGAACTGGATGCCCCCCGCCTTGATGTTCGGGCAGGAGATGTTGATCTCGATGGCGTCGATCGGAGAATCGTCGAAGCGCCGCGTAACCTCGGCGTACTCCTCGATCGTCGAGCCGCACACGTTGGCGATGAAGCGCGTCTCGCTGAAGTCCAGGGAGGGCAGGATCCGCTCGACCACCTGATCGACGCCCGGGTTCTGCAGGCCGATCGAGTTGAGCATGCCCTCGGCGGTTTCATAGATGCGATGCGGCGCATTACCGAGACGCGCCGCCGCCGTCGTGCCCTTGAGCACAATGGCGCCGACGTCACGGTTGCTGAAACCCTCGACACGTGTGTATTCCTCGCCGAAGCCGACGCAGCCGGACAGCAGCACGATCGGCGAGGCCAGGGACAGGCCGCAGAACTGCAGCGCCAGCGACGCCGGCAATGCTCCCGGCGGCATTTCACGGGGCGTGGAGACGGCGTTCATCGCGGCGATTATCGCGGCCGGCGGGCCGGGACGCCAAAAGTATCGATTCCGTCACACTTTTCGAAGCACGTCATGCAGGTATGGAGTATCGCTCTATACTCGAATCCAGCAGTCGCCAAGGTGTCTACGCGTGAGCGATGTTGTCAAAGACCACTTCACGACGGATGATCTGGTCCGCTACGCGAAACTCTCCAGACACATGGTCAATTACCTCTGCCGGTATGGGGTCCTGGAACCCACACTGTCCACGCAGCGACGCCGGGGGCTGCTGCGCAGGTTTTCGTACGCCGACCTGCTGCTCGGTCGCGCCGTCGCGACGCTGCTTTCCGGTGGCGTGTCGGTCATCGGCCTGCGTCATGCCCTGGGCACGTTGCGTCGCAAGCTCAAGGCGCTGCCGCTCGAGGTATTCCAGAGCCGCGCGATCGCGATCGCGGGCAGCGGCGTCTACGTTTCCGAGCCCGGTCAGGCGCCGGTGGATCTGACCGCGAACGGGCAGCTGGCGTTCCATTTCGTGTTGGACGCAGGTCAGCTGCCGCAGCCCAATGCAGAGCGGCCGAGGTCCGCAGCGCTGCCGGTGGCAGCGGGTCGCAGGCAGATCGGGAAGGTCAGATGAACGTGCTGTCGCCGGGTGATCTCGAGTGGTTTCAGGACGAGCAGTTTCGTCACGACGCGCTCGCGCATGCCGATATCGTCGGGCTTCCGATGCGGCAGCAGCTGGTCTATTTCACTCTGCATCTTTCGAAATACCAGGGCAGGCTGCTGAAGGCGTTGCGATCGGAGGACAGCGAGACCGTTCAACGACTGATCACCGACTCGTTCATCATCCTGCTGGCCACCGCCAACGCACTGGGGAAGTGCCCGAGAATCGTTGGCGCGGGCCGTCCGACGTCGCTGTCTCACCTGCGGGGCTCGGAAGCGCTGCTGTGCGCATTCGTGGAGGTGGTCAGCGAAATGGCCAAGGCGTGCGAGGCATTCGACGACCATGAGAATTACCCGTCGCACACCGTGCTCGATACCTGTGTCGGTACACTCATCAGGATCGTCATCGCTCTGGCGAATGCCAACTCAGTTCCTCTGTTCGAGACGGTCCCGCACCGCTGGGGCCGGGTGGAGAGACGGACGTTGACCAACCGCAGACCCGCTGCTCCTCCCTCCGAGAACGCCGACCTTACCTCGGGGTCGGCCGGCTCTGCATCAGCGCGGCCGAGTGCGGCATAACGGACCGAGGCACGAAAAACGCCGGGATCGGCAGCGGCGGCAGGGCGTCGGTGAAGCCATGTTCGACGTGATCCTGCACCAGCCCGACATTCCGGCCAACACCGGGAACATCATCCGCCTGTGCGCCAACACGGGCTGCCGCCTGCACCTGATCGAACCACTCGGCTTTCGGCTCGACCGCCGTTCGGTGCGCCGCGCGGCGCTGGACTACGGCGAGCTGGCCATCGTTCAGACCCACCACTCTCTACTGCAATGCCTGCAGCGGCTCGGGATGAGCGCGGTGCGTCTGTTCGCGATCGAGACCGTCGGGGGCGCGCTCTACAGCGAGGCGCGCTTCGCGCCCGGCGATGCATTGCTGTTCGGCTCGGAGACCGGCGGCCTGCCGGCGGCGGTGCTGGCCGCAGTGCCGGCTGAACGGCGATTGCGGCTGCCGATGCAGCCGGATAACCGCAGCCTGAACCTCGCGAACGCGGTCGCCATCGTGGTCTACGAGGCGTGGCGACAGAACGGTTTCGCGGACGGCTCTGCTACGGCGACGGGCTTGCCGATGGCAGCCGCGGCGCCCAGCCACCGGGCCGGCGGCTGAGCACCCGGGCGTACCAAGCCAGCGCCGCGCCAACCAGCGCCGTAAAGAGCAGCAGACTCGGGCGGCCCACGTCCGCATCGAGCAGATCGGAGGCCACCAGCACCGCCGTGATGCCGAAGCCGAGCAGCGGTGTCAGCGGAAACAACGGCGAGCGCCAGTAGCCCGCCCGGCCGGTGAGGCCGCGTCGCCGGCCCACCAGCACGGCTGCGCTCACCAGGCCGAAGATATAGACGAGCATGCCGGTGGAGAACACCAGCAGCACATGTGCGTCGAGCACGCAGCAGGCGGCCACGAGCAGCCCCGCCGCGCCGGTGGCGGCGCGCGGTGCCCCGGAGGAGGCGTGCACGCTGGCCAGAGCCCGGTTGAGGCGAGGGGTGAAGATCTCGTCACGGCCAAAACTGAAGAACAACCGCGCCATGAACATCATCTGCGCGATGAGAGCATTGAACAGCGCCAGCACCACGCCCGCGCTCAGTGCACGGCCGGCGAGTGGGCCGGCGATCGCGGACAGAAAGGCGCTGAAGGGCGCGGGGTCCGCAAACGTGAGCGCGGGATCGCGAGCCCCGAGTACCACCGCGACGATCGGAAGGGCTGTGGCCAGCGCTCCGATCAGGCCCGCCCACAGCACGACGCGCCCCATGCGGCGGTGGGGTTGTGCCAGTTCCTCGCCGAATACGACCGCCTGATTGCCGCCGACGGTCGCGAATGCGGCACTCACGCCGTTGAGCGCCAGCGCCGCGGCACCGACCGGGATCCAGCTTCCGTGCGCCCCGGTTGCCATCGGGTGGGCTACGACGGCGGCGAGGCCGCGCACCGGGTGCCACAGCCCGGCGCTGAGCAGCGCCAGCACCGCCAGCATCTCGATGGCGAGGAACAGGCCGGTGACGAGGGCGCTGGTGCGCACCGCGAGCAGTGCGAACGCCCAGGCGGCAGCCAGCGCGGCAAACGTGATCAGGGCGGGCGAGCCGATGGGCGCCAGCGCCAGTGCGTAGACGGCGATGGACTTGGCGATCAGCGCGTTGAGCGGGCCGATGGCGATCGCCCAGCTGGCGAGGCTTGCGAAGCCCGCCCACGGGCCCAGGATCGAGCCCACACCCACGTAGTCCCCGCCGGCATAGGGATAGGCCGAGCCAATCTCGGCGTATACCATCGCCCAGACCAGCGCCACTGCAATACCGATGAGGAAGAGCCCGGCAGCACCCGTGCCGGCATGCCGCAGGACATCGGCCCCGATGCCGTAGATCGAGAACACCGGGGACAGGCACGACAGCGTGAGCAGCAGCACGCCCCAGGAGGAGAGCTGGCGGTGCAGCTGGCCGGGGAGCGCGGCCGCGGGCGGGTCGATGGCGACTGCCATGGGGTGGGCTAATCGAACTCCGGCTTGATGGGCCGCATCATCATCCCGCGCACCAGCTGATCGGCGGGCAGCCGTTCATACAACACGCCGTGGATGCCCTCGGCGATCGGCATCACGACGCGCTCGCGCAGTGCCACGCGCCGCAGGGCACGCGCCGCGTGATACCCCTCGACGATCTGGCCGATGTCGGCGAGCGCCTGCTCGACGCTGGCTCCCCGCGCAAGCGCCAGGCCGAAGCGGCGGTTGCGCGAGTGATCGTCCGTACAGGTGAGCACCAGGTCGCCGAGACCGGCCAGGCCCATGAAGGTCTCGCGCCGCGCACCCAGCGCCACGCCAAGGCGCGTCATCTCCGTCAGGCCGCGCGTGATCAGCGCGACGCGCGTGTTCGCGCCGAAGCCCAGTCCGTCACACAGCCCCGCGCCGATCGCCAGGACGTTCTTGACCGCCCCGCCGACCTCGACCCCCGTGATATCCGTGGAGGTGTAGGCGCGGAAACTCGAGGAGGACAGATCGCGCGCAAGCCGCTCGGCATAGTCGACCTCGCTCGAGGCGATGGTCATCGCGGTGGGTAGCCCCGCGCCCACTTCGCGTGCGAACGTGGGGCCCGAGAGCACCGCGACCGAGCGGCCGGGGCCGAGCACTTCGTGAGCCACCTCATTCGGCAGCTTACCGCTGTCCAGCTCGAAGCCCTTCGTGGCCCAGCACAGCCGCATCGCGGCGGGCAGCAGTGGCTTGAGTTGCGTCAGCAGCTGCCGGAACGCGTCGCTGGGCACCGCCAGCAGCACATCGGCGACACCGTCGACGGCCGCCTGCAGCGAGGCGGTCGGCTGCAGACCGTCGGGGAAGGGTGCCTCCGGCAGATAACGACGGTTGCAACGCTCACGCACCAGCGCCTCGACGTGGGCGGGGTTGCGCGCCCAAAGGCGCGCGCCGCGGCCGGCACGGGCCAGCTGGATCGCCAGCGCCGTGCCCCAGGAGCCTGCGCCGAGCACCGCGATGTCCGCGAGATTCGCCGGGGTCTGCACGGCAGGGGCATTCGCGGCGGCGATCGCCGCTCAGTTACGGGTCGCGGTGGCGGCGTCCTGCGCATCGGAGACCGACTGCGCGTACAGCGCCTCGAAATTCACCGGCGGCAGCAACAGCTGTGGAAAGCCTCCCTGGCTGACCAACGTGGATACCACGGCACGCGCATACGGGAACAGCACATTGGGGCAGAGGCTGCCGATCGCGCGCCGGTACTCGTCCTGCGAGAGATTCTGCATGAGGAACGCACCGGCCTGTTTGACCTCGACCAGGAACAGCGTCTGCTCGCCCTGCTTGGCCGACACCGTGACCGTCAGCACCACTTCGCGCAGGTCCGTCCCGATCTGCTGCACGCTGGTGTTCAGGTCGAGCGCGATCTGCGGATTCCACTGGCCGTTGGCGCGGGGTCCCTCCGGAGCCTCGAAGGAGCAATCCTTGAGGTACACGCCCTGCAGTGCCAGCTGTGAGGCGGGCAGTCCGGTCGCGGCGCCGGTGGCGGCAGGAGCTGATTCATTGGTCATGGGTTTTTCCCGTGTGTTCCGTGGAGGCTAGCAGCCCATCGAGCATACCGGCCACCTCGAGCTCGTAAAGATCATCCGACCCCCCGATATGGCGCTCGCCGACGAAGATCTGCGGTACCGTGCGCCGGCCGCTGCGGCGGATCATCTCCTCGCGCCGTGCAGGCGCAAGGTCCACGTCGATCTCCTCGAAGCGCACGCCCTTGCGGGACAGCAGCTGCCGGGCGCGCTCGCAGTAGGGACACCAGGAGGTGGAATACATCTGCACGGGTGCGTAGACCATGGAGGCGCCACGCTCTAGCCGCGCGCGAGCGGCAGGTTCTCGGCACGCCAGGCGGCAAGGCCGCCGCGCAGGTTGAAGACCTTGGTGAACCCCTGGCGCGCCAGGGTGCGCACGGCGCTTGGAGCGATCGTGCCGCGATCGCAGTAGACGATGAGTGGGCGCTCCTTGTAGCGTTTCAGAGCGTCGACGGCGGCCGTGATCTTCTCGACCTCGAAGTGCCGTGCGCCGTTGATGTGTCCCTCGGCATAGGCCTGCGGGGTGCGGATGTCGAGCACGGTGGCGCCCTGATTCATCAGCCGGATCGCTTCCTGCGGTGCGACGGCGGCGGCGTTCTGCAAGCGCAGACGCAGCTCGTAGAACAGCACCGCCAGGGCGGTGATGACGACCGCGGCCGCGGCCACGCCATGGTGGCTGGAGTATTGAAGCAACTGATCCATCGCGGCATGTATCGAGGTCCGCCGGGAGCCCATCATTATAACGGGTCGCCGCGGGGCTGCCGTGTCCGGCGAGCATGAGCGCGCCCCGATGGGCGGCGCGCGCCAGTGGGCGAGCGGGCGAGCTGAGCCGTCAGTTTCCGGGCTAGACTTCGACCCTGATGCTCTGTCGCCGCGATCCCGCCCCCGTGCCAGTGCCAATGGCGGTACCAGTACCGGCGCCCGCCGCCATACGGGTGCCGGCCGTACCGCGGTTGACGCCGCCGGCGGCCGTGCTGCTGACGGTGCTGCTGCTGACGGCGATGCTGCCGCCTGCGGCGCGCGCGCAGGCGGCGCGCGGAGCGCAGGCGAGCGCCTCCAGCGGTACGCGACAGCGCACGCGCGTGCAGCTGCGCTCGCTGCGCGCGCGCATCCACGCGATGTCGCGACAGAGCAGCCGCGATGCCGCCGAGCGCGAGCGCCTGACCGCTGAGCTGCGCACGGCG
>JASHSK010000216.1 GCA_030038755.1 Gammaproteobacteria bacterium | reverse complement strand
GGCTCCGAGGCGCTCGGGGCCGCGGCTGTTGCGGTCGGCGCTGCAGGGGCACTGACAGGAGCGGTGACGGGCGCACTGGCGGCAGCGGCGGCGGGCGCACTGGCGGGGCGTGCGGCCGGCGGGACGGCCAGCAGTGCCGCGCCGGCGAGTGCCAGCAGCGGCAGCGCTCGACGGGCGGTGCGGACAGGCATATCAGTGCAACAGCACGCCGCTGACATCGTGGTAGAGCTGCAGCTCCCCGCTCTTCAGGTTGGCGTGCATGCCGCGTCCCGTGAGCCGATTTCCGGCCTGCTGCACGTGTACGACCGCCGCGGTGGTGGCAAGTTGCTGCTGCATGTCGACGTGCAGAACGCTGGTATCGAAATTCAGCAGCTGGAGGGAGCCCTGGGGCTTGCCTTCCGCGTGCACCGAACCGCTGAGGTCCGCGGTCTGCGCGCTCTGCGGCAGCTGACCCTGCCGGGCCGTGAGCACCCACGGATTGCTGGCCGGCGGGGTGTAGTGCAGCACGGGGTTGGTCACATAGATCGTGCCGTCGGGCGTCGGCTGGGAGATGCGGGTTGCATCCAGGCGGTAGAGGGGCTGGCCGTCATCGCCGGTCTCGATGATGTGGGCGCCGATCGCAACCATGCCCGGCTCCGGCGCGCTGGATTGCACGGCGGCGTTCTCCGCGCCGCCGACCGCGCCGCGCTGCATGTACAGCAGCACGGCCAGCACCGCCAGCGCGATGAACAGCAGTACCATCCGGCTGATCATGCCGCGCTCCGACGACGCATGCGCGCGGCGAGCAGCCAGTCACACACCTCGCGCACGGCCCCCGCGCCGCCCATGCCGCGCGTGCGCCGGTGCGCGGCGGCGAGCGCGCCCGGATGCGCATCGGCGACCGCGACCGCCAGTCCGGCGCGGGCGAACAGCGCCACGTCGGTGACGTCATCGCCGATGCAGGCGCACTCGGCGGGCGCGACGCCGAGCCGCGCGCTCAGGCGCAGGAATTCGGCGGCCTTATCGGCCACCCCTTCGTGCACGTGAGCGATGCCCAGCTCCTCGCAGCGCCGCCGCGTGGCGGGGGACTGCCGTCCGGAGATCACCGCGACCTGCACTCCGGCGGCCAGCAGCTGCCGGATGCCGTGCCCGTCGCGCACATGAAAGCTCTTGCACAGCTCGCCCTCGGGTCCGAAGTAGAGCCGTCCGTCGGTCAGCACCCCATCCACATCCAATACCAGCAGGCGAATACCCGACAGCGGCGCAGCGCGCCGCGTGCTCCGACGCACGCGCATCAGACCACTCCCGCACGCATCAGGTCGTGCACGTTGAGTGCACCGAGCAGGTGCCGTGCCTCGTCGGTCACCAGCAGCGCCGTCACGCGGTGGCGCTCCATCAGCTGCGCGGCGGCGGTGGCGAGTTCCCGCGGCCCGATGGCGCGCCCGCCGCGGGTCATCACCTGGCTCATGGTGGCACGGTGCACGTCGATGCGGCGATCGAGCGCACGGCGCAGGTCCCCATCGGTGAACACGCCCAGTACGCGTCCCTCCTCATCGAGTATTGCCGTCATGCCCAGGCCCTTGCGCGTCATCTCCACGAGCCCTTCGGCCAGCGGCGCCTGCGGGGCGATGCGCGGCAGCGCATCGCCGCTGCGCATGACCTCCTCCACGTGCAACAGCAACCTGCGGCCCAGACTGCCTCCGGGATGAGAGCGTGCGAAATCATCCGCCGAGAAGCCACGCGCCGTCAGCAAGGCGACCGCCAGTGCATCACCCATCACCAGTGCCGCCGTGGTACTGGCGGTCGGGGCGAGGTTGTGGGGACACGCCTCGACCGCGACGGCGACGTCCAGGTGCACTTCGGCGGCGCGCGCCAGCGTGGAGTCGCGGCTGCCGGTCAACGCAATCAGTGGAACGCCCAGCCGCTTGACGTAGGGCAGCAGCGCGAGCACCTCGGCGGTCTCCCCCGAGTTGGACAGCGCCAGCAGCACATCGCCGCGTGTGAGCATGCCGATGTCGCCGTGACCGGCTTCCCCGGGGTGCAGGAAGAACGCCGGCGTGCCGGTGCTCGAGAGCGTGGCGGCGATCTTGCGTGCCACGTGCCCGGACTTGCCCATGCCGGTCACGACGCTGCGGCCCGCGCAGGCCAGACAGACGTGACAGGCGGCCGTGAAGCTGCTGTCGAGCCGCGCCTGCAGCGCGGCGAGCGCCTCGATCTCGATGCCGAAGGTGCGGCGCGCCGCGTGCAGCAGCGTGGTCTCGCCGGTCTGACTGTGCTCGACATCGTTCATGGAAGGCCTCGCGCCCAGCGCATGATAGCGCCTGCCGCCCCACGCGGCAGGCTCGGGCAGGCCGCTTTCCGGGATACCGCCCCGCGCCGGACCGTGGCCGCGCGGTCGCCCGCCGATGCCGTAAGATGCGCCCATGAATGCACAGCAGGTGACGGACCTGATCCGCCGGTCGCTGCCCGCCGCGCACGTCGAGGTGCGCTCTGACGACGACACGCACTTCGCCGCAACGCTGGTCAGCAGCGCGTTCGAGGGTCTGCGCTCCGTCGCGCGTCACCAGCTGGTCTATCGTGCCCTCGGAGAGCGCGTCGGGCGCGAAATCCACGCGCTGTCGATCGAGGCTTTCACCCCGGCCGAGTGGTCCGCGCGACAGGCATCGGCGACCGGGGGTGGGGGCGCCCGGGAGGGCGACGCGGGCGCCGGCGGCGAGCGTGGATAAGCTGCAGATCGCCGGCGGCATCGCCCTCGAGGGTGAGGTACGCGTTTCCGGGGCGAAGAACGCCACACTGCCGATCCTGGCCGGTGCGCTGCTGGCCGAGGGGCCGGTGACGATCGGCAATGTGCCGCATCTGCAGGACGTCACCACGACCATCGAGCTGCTCGGTCGCATGGGCGTCACCGTGACGCTCGACGAGCACATGCGCATCGAGGTCGATGCCAGCACCATCCGCGAGTGCTTCGCTCCCTACGATCTGGTCAAGACCATGCGCGCCTCCATCCTGGTGCTCGGCCCGCTGCTGGCGCGCTTCGGTCACGCGGATGTGTCGCTGCCGGGTGGCTGCGCCATCGGCGCGCGCCCGGTGAACATCCACGTGGCGGGCCTGCAGGCGCTCGGTGCGGCCATCCACATCGAGGGTGGTTACATCCGCGCGCGAGCCGAGCGGCTGCGCGGCACGCGCCTGGTGCTCGACACCGTGACGGTGACCGGCACGGAGAACCTCATGATGGCGGCCACTCTCGCCGAGGGCACCACCGTCATCGAGAACGCCGCGCGCGAGCCCGAGGTCGTCGATCTGGCGCTGTTCCTCAACCGCATGGGTGCGAAGATCAGCGGCGCGGGCACCGACCGCATCGCCATCGAGGGGGTCAGGCAGCTGCGCGGCGTGCATTACGACGTGCTGCCCGATCGCATCGAGGGCGGCACCTACCTCGTGGCCGGCGCGATCACCGCCGGACGGGTGCGCATCAAGAACACGCGACCGGAGCATCTGGAAGCGGTGATCATGAAACTGCGTGAAGCCGGGGCGCAGGTCGGCTGCGGCGACAGTTGGGTCGAGGTGGACATGCGGGGACGCCGGCCGCGTGCCATCGACGTGCGCACCGCGCCCTATCCGGCCTTCCCGACCGACATGCAGGCGCAGTTCGCGGCGCTCGATGCGGTGGCCGACGGCGTCGGCACCGTCGTGGAGACCATCTTCGAGAACCGCTTCATGCATATGCTGGAGATGCGGCGCATGGGCGCGGAGATTCGCCTGGAGGGCAACACGGCGATCATCCACGGGGTGCAGCGCCTGACGGCCGCGCCGGTCATGGCGACGGACCTGCGTGCCTCGGCGAGCCTGGTGCTGGCGGGCCTGGTGGCCGAGGGACAGACCGAGATCGAGCGCATCTATCACATCGACCGCGGCTACGAGACCATCGAGGAGAAGCTCGCGCAGCTCGGCGCGCGCATCCGGCGCGTGCCGCACTAGCGGCGTCCGGCGACACCCGTGGCTGCAGCGAGCGCGAGCCTACCGGCCCTGCAGATCGGGCCGTTCCACGACGTGCAGGGTGGCCGTGATGTCCGAGCGGCCACGCAGCAGGCGCAGCGTGATCTGCGAGCCGGGGGCGCGCGAGGCCACATCCGAGAGCGCCTGCTGCGAGTTCTCCACCGGC
>JASHSK010000215.1 GCA_030038755.1 Gammaproteobacteria bacterium | reverse complement strand
GCGATCCTGGGAGAAGAGGCGGTGTCGGCCAGGACACTGGTGGATCGCGCACACGCTGCCGCCGCCGAGGCGCGGCGCAGCGGCGCGCAGCGCGCGGTGTTTTTCTCCCAGACGGCATCGCTGGGCGCGCGTGCGCAGCTGGATGCCGCGCGTGAACTGCGTGAGGCGATCGAAAAGCGTGACGTTCGCCTGCGCTACGTCGGGCGGCATGATCTGGCCACGGGTCGCTGCGTCGCATGGGTGGGTTACGTGCGCTGGATGCACGCGCTGCGCGGGGAGATCCGGCCGGTCGAGTTCCTGCGCATCGCGGAGACGACGGGCCTTGCCACGGAGCTTTCCCGTGCAGTGCTGCGCTGCCTGCGCGAGGACTGCGCCGCGCTGCGCACGCACTGGGGGGCGGACGTGCAGATCTCCTTCGGCGCGCTGCGCCATCACGTGCTGCACGAGGACTTCGTGGGCGACATCGAGCGCTTCCTCGCGGATAGCGCGCTGCCGCCGCAGGCTCTGGAGTTGCGGATCGCGGAGCGGACGCTGACGGCGTGCGCTCCGCAGCTGCTGCAGTCATTGCGTCAGCTGGGCGTACAGCTCGTGGTCGATGAGGTTGCCCGCGACATGGGCTCTCTGGATCAGCTCGCGCACGCGCCGTTGTGGGGATTGCAGCTCGATCGCGCCTGGGTGACGGCCGTGCGGCACGACGAAGTGGCGTTGAAGGTCTGCCGCGCCGGTATCGCCGTGGCGAGCGGGCTCGGGCTCACACCGATCGCCACCGGTGTCGATGACCCGCAGCTGCGCGATACGTTGCTCGGGCTGGGATGCCGTCTGGGCAGCGGAGACCTCTATACGGATAGCTTCGCCGCCGCCGCGACGGATGCGCTCGCAGCCGGCGCGATGACCGGCCGATAGCAGCCGCAGCAGCCCGCAGCAGCCCGTAGCAGCCCGCAGCTGCCGACATAATCCGTGCCCGGCGCCGCCGGCCATTTGACCGGGCCCTTATTTGAACCGCATCACGCGCGAATCCCGAAAGTGTGAGGTCCGTTCCAATGTGACGGCGCGCCCAGTCCCGTGAAATGGCGCCAGGGATCACACACAGGGGAGCCGCGTTTGCGGCCTATAGCGATGCGCATTCAACGGTTGATCATTTCGGTGACGCTGCCCGTGCTGCTGGCGGGTCACTTCGCATCCGCTCTCGCCGATACGAGCGGGTCCATCTACATCGTCGAGGCAGCATCGGTGGCGGCCGCCCGCGACAGCGTGCAGAGCGTGGGGGCGCACGCGGACCGTACGCTTGCAATCATTCATGCGGTGTCGGCGCGGCTGACGGTGCGCCAGGCGGCGCAGCTGCGCAAGCGCTTCGGCGTGCGCCTGTACGGTGATCGGTCCCTGCGCACCAGTCAGTCGGACTCGCTGCTCGGATCCCTTACCGGCTCCCTGGAATCGACGGTGAACTCGGCTACCAGCGCGGTCAATGAGACCGTCTCGAGCTCTGCCGTGGGCGCCGTCACGAGCAGCGTGGTCGCGCCGGTGCTCTCCGCGGTGGAGACAAATCCCGTCGTCAGCTCCGTCACGACACCGGTGGTTTCCGCCATCACGAGCAGCACGAGCACGCAGGACGGCAGTGGTGTTGCGACGCCGAGCCTGCTCTTCTACACCAACTTTCCCGCGCGCATTGGCGCCGACACCCTGCAGCAGGCCGGCATCACCGGCAAGGGCGTCACGATCGCGGTGCTGGACTCGGGTCTGTGGGAGGACGTGCTGCAGAACTGGGGCAGCCGCGTGCTCGCCACGCAGGATGTGCTCGACGGCGCCAGCGGCCCGGTCACCGGTGACCCGTATGGGCATGGCACGCACGTGACCTCCATCGCCGCGGGTGGCGCACAGAATCTTGCCGGTCAGTATCTGAGCATCGCTCCGCAGGCGAACGTGGTCGTGGTACAGGCCTTCGACGGCACGGGAGAAGGTCGTTACGTGGATGTGATCGCCGGGCTGGACTGGATCGTCGCCAATCGCCAGAAGTACAACATCCGTGTACTGAACCTGTCCTTTGGCGCCCCGCCGCAGTCCTTCTACTGGGACGACCCGATCGACCAGGCGGTCATGGCCGCGTGGCAGGCCGGAATCGTGGTGGTTGCCGCTGCGGGCAACGAAGGGCCTACGCCGATGACGATCGACGTGCCGGGCAACGTGCCCTACGTGATCACGGTCGGAGCCCTCACGGACAACTACACTCCCAATGATCCGAACGACGATCGGTTGGCATCGTTCTCTTCCACGGGGCCGACCTACGAGGGCTTCGTCAAGCCGGAGCTGATTGCCCCGGGCGGCCACATCACCGCATCGATGTCCGGCAGCAGCTATCTGGCCAACATCGACCCGAACTCGATGATGCCCGGAGAGAATCTGTTCACGATGTCGGGTACCTCGATGGCCGCGGCGGTGACCACCGGCGTCGTGGCACAGATGATCCAGGAAGACCCGAGTCTGACCCCGGACACGGTGAAGTGCCGCCTGCTGTCGACCGCCGAGCCTGCGGTCACCTCCGCGGGCACGCTCGCGTACAGCGTCTTCCAGCAGGGCGCGGGCCTCATCAATGCGGTGTCCGCGGTCAACAGCTCGGCGAGCGGTTGCGCGAACGTCGGGCTCGACGTCGCCGCGGATCTGGCGGGCACCGAACACTTTGGCGGCCCGGCCAACGAGAACGCGAGCGGGCAGTTCTACATCATGAACATGGCGGCCTCCACCTGGGGCACGCCGCTACCGGGCGACGGGCTGACGTGGGATGCCGGCTATCCGTGGGATCAGGGCTACAGCTGGAGCCAGGGCTACGTCTGGTCCGACGGGTATACCTGGAGCTACGGCTACGAGTGGAGCAACGCGGATACCTGGACCAAGGCGGACACCTGGACGAAGGCCGATACCTGGACCAAGGGGTACACCTGGAACAGCTCGGTGCCGTGGTGGTGGACCTCGCAGCCGGGCAGTGCCACCTCGACGGCACCGGCTTCGATCGAGAACTGGGTTCCCAATCAGTAGCCCGTGGCTGAAAGCCGTGAGCGTGCGTCACAGCGAGCCGGGCTGGCGCCGGGGCCCGGCGCCCGGCGCGTCGCTGCTGACGCTGTCGCTCGCGCTGCTCGCCGCGCTGCCGCTCGTGGTGCTGCCGCTCGAGGCGACGGCGGCGGACACGAGCGCGCCGCCGCTCATCCTCGAGCACCTGACGACGGCCAACGGGCTGCCGCAGAGCACGGTGATGACGACGCTGCAGGACTCGCGTGGCTTCATCTGGCTGGGCACCCAGGATGGCCTGATCCGCTACGACGGCGATCGGCTGATCCGCTACGCGTATTCGCCCGGCACGCATGGCACTCTGCCGGGCAACTACATCTATCAGATCGCCGAGGACCCTGACCACGATCTGTGGGTCGCGATCAAGGATGCGGGCCTGGCCCGCTGGAACCACGCGACCGACGACTTCACCGTCTACCGCCACGACCCACGGCAGCCGGCTTCGCTGGCGAGCGACGACCCGCACGCCGTGCTTGTGGATGCACGCGGCCGCGTGTGGGTCGGCATGAGCGATGCGGGCGTGGACGTGCTCGACCCGGCCGCCGGCACCTTCCGGCACCTGCGTCACGACGCTGCCGACCCTGGCTCATTGATCGACGACCACGTATTCACCCTGGTGGCGGATAGCGCTGACAGCACCGGATCCGTGTGGGTTGGCACCGGAGCCGGATTGGACCGCTATGATCCGCGGCAACGGCGGTTCGTGCATGCGTGGCCTGGTCACCAGGTGTCCTCGGTACTGCAGGACGGTGCCGGCGGGCTTTGGGTCGGGACCTACGATAGCGGCCTGACCCACCTGGACGGCTCCGGGCACATCCTGCAGGCGTTCCGTCACGATGCCCGGCAGTCCGATTCTCTCGGCAGCGACGACGTGCGCGCATTGCTTCGGGACCGGGCCGGGCACCTGTGGGTCGGGACCACCGACGGCCTGGATTTGCTCGATCCACGGACCGGCACCTTCGGGCACTATCGTCACGAGCAGGGTGATGCGGACTCGCTGCGCGACTCGTTCATCAAGTCGCTGTACGAGGACGACACCGGGCTGGTATGGATTGGGACCCTGGCGGGCGGTGTGAGCCGCTGGGATCCGCGCAGTTGGGAGCTTGGTGCGCGCCAGCCGGGTTGGCTCGACGGCCAGCAGGTCACGGCCTTCGCCGATGGACCGCACCACACGGTGTGGGTTGCCTCGGCGGGCGCGGGGCTGGCGCAGTTCGACCCCTCCAGTGGTGCAGCCACCTCATTCGACAGGCTCGCGGGCCACCCTGATGCCCTCGGCGAGAGCCGCATCATGTCGTTGCTCACCGACCATCAGGGTACGCTCTGGATCGGCACGATGAGCAGCGGGCTGCGCGAGCTGTCCGCTGATGGACGCGTGCGAACCATCGCGGCCAGGCCGGGAGATCCACACGGTCTCAGCGCCGCCGGAATCATGGCGATCCACGAGGCTCAGGATGGGCACGTCTGGATCGGCACCTACGGTGGTGGGCTGAATATTCTCGATCCGGCTACGGGGCTCGTGCGCCAGCTGCCCTTCGAGTCATCCGCGTCCGGAGCCCCGAGCGTCCCCGGCGCCGTGAGCGCCGCTGCCGTGCGCGCCATCGCCGAGGATGAGCACGGAAACTTCTGGCTGGGCACCAACGGGGGTGGCGTGGACCTGGCGCGCGCCGATGGCACCGTGGTGCGCGTCTACCGCCACGACCCGAACGATCCTGCGTCGCTGCCCGCCAACACCATCTACGCGCTCACCGTGGATGCACACGGGCGGCTGTGGGTCGGCACGGATGGCGGCGGCCTGGCCGTCGCCGATGTCACCGGCGTGGCGCAGGAGACGGCGCACGGCGCCGCTCGCGGGGATGCGCGCGCCGGCGGCGCGCTGCACTTCAGGACGATTTCGCGCGACGCCGGGCTGAGCAGCGACACGATTTATGCGGTGCTGGTGGATGCGAACGGGCGGCTGTGGTTGAGCGGCAATGCGGGGCTCATGCGCCTGGATCCGGACACCGGGGTCGTCAAAACCTATCATCGCGAGGATGGCCTGCAGGGCGAGGAATTCGATTCCGGCGCGGCCGCACGGCTGCGCGACGGCCGGCTGTGCTTCGGTGGCGCCGGCGGCTTCAATATTTTCGATCCCACGCACCTGACCGAAGCGCGCGCGCCGCCGCGGCTGGTGTTGACGCAGGTGCAGGTGCTGGGTGCACCCCTGGTGGGCCCGACGCCCACCTGGGCGCGTGATCGGCTCTCGCTCGGTTATCGCGCCAGCATCGTGTCGCTGGATTTCGGAGTGCTGGATTTTTCCACGCCGGAGCGCAACCGCATCGCCTATCGTCTCTCGGGCCTGACCGACCGCTGGATCGACCTCGGCTCGCAGCATCGCGTCACGCTGACGAATCTGGATGCCGGTAACCACACGCTCGAAGTGCGCGCCGCCAGTTCCGACTCGGTGTGGGGACCAGCGCTGCGCCTGACGATCCACAAGGATCCGGCGCCGTGGCGCTCGCGCACCGCCTATACGGCCTATGCGCTGGCGCTGCTGGGGCTGCTGGCTCTGGCCGTGGGTCGTCAGCGTGCCAGGCTGCGGCGCGTCGAGCACGCTCGAGCCCGCCTCGAGCGCCAGGTGGCGCTACGCACGCGCGAGCTGCTCGAGAGCAACGAGCGTCTCGGCGAGGCGCTGCAGGTCAAGAGCAAATTCCTGGACCGCATGAGCCACGAGCTGCGCACGCCGATGAACGGTGTCGTGGGCATGACGGAGTTGCTCGCCTGTACCGCGCTCAGCCCGACGCAGGCGCGCCTGACCCGCACGATCCGTTCCTCGGCGCGCATCCTGGTGCAGACGGTCAACGACCTGCTCGACCTCTCGAAGATCAACGCCGGCAAGGTGAGGCTCGAGGAGCTGCCGATCGATCTGGGAGCGCTGCTCGAGGAATGTGCGGACCTGTTCGTGGGTCAGACGAAGGGAATCGACCTGATCATCTGCCCGCCGCCACGCCCGTGGCTCAACCTGCGCGGTGATCCGCTTCGCGTGAGGCAGATTCTCGTGAACCTGGTGGCCAACGCGGTGAAGTTCACCGTGGAGGGCGAGGTGGTCGTCCGCGCCGACGTGCAGTCCGGCGCGCCCGGCTGCGCCACGGTGCTGCTGCGCGTGTCAGACACGGGCATCGGCATGGAGCCTGCGACGATCGAGCGCATTTTCGAGCCGTTCACGCAGGCGGATGAATCCACCACGCGCCGCTTCGGCGGCACGGGACTCGGCCTGGCCATCTGCCGCGAGCTGGTGGAGCTCATGGGCGGCTCGATCCGCGTCGAGAGTCGACCGCAGCTGGGCTCGACCTTCCATGTGTCGCTGCCGCTGAAGCTCGGCGACGAGCCGCTGGAGCGCGCCCCGGCCGCGGCCACGGTTGCCGGCGCCGCTCTGCCGCCGGCCCGCGTGAGCATCGCGACGCGGCGGCCGGCGCTGGCCGATTCTCTGGCGCGTCAGGTGCGCGCTCTCGGCCTGACGGTGATCAATGAAGAGGAGAGTGCGCAGCCCGCTTCACAGCCCTATCTGCAGATCGTAGACGCCGACAGCATGCCGCAGGCTGTGACTGCGCTCGAGCGTTCCGACAGTGCCGGTGCCGCACCTGCCGATGCTTCGGGGCCTGCGCTGGTGGTCGTCGGCAGTGCCGCGACTCTGGAGGCGGCAGGCTTGCAGCGGCTCGCGCCCCGGCTGGTCACCAAGCCCGTCCACAGGGATAGTCTGGCGGAGGCCATTGCCGCGGCGCTGGGACGCTCCGCCACGACGCGCTCCGCCACGGCCCACGCACGGCCGGCTGCCGGCGACGTGTCCAGTGCGGCTGCCGAGGCGCCCAGCAGCGCGACGGGCAGCACGACGGGCAGCGCGACGGGCAGCGCGACGGGCAGCAGCACGACGCCGAGCGACGCCGACACGGCTGCGCACGTGCTGCTGGTCGAAGACGATCCGGTCAACGCAGCTGTCGCAGAAGGCTACCTTGACCGGCTGGGTTGCACCTGCGTGTGGGTCCAGAGTGGCCCACAGGCGGTCGCGCGCACTGCGGCCGAACACTTCGATCTGATCCTGATGGATCTGAGCATGCCGGGAATGGACGGGTTCGCGACCACTGCGCTGATTCGTCAGCGTGAGACGGCGGCACGACGCACGCCCATCGTCGCGCTGACGGCGCACAACTCGACACACTATCGTGACAGCTGTCTGGGCGCCGGCATGGACGATCTGCTCAGCAAGCCCTACACGCTCGAGCAGTGCGCACGACTGCTGCACCGCTTCGCTCGAGCCGGGAGCGGCGCAGCCGACACGTTCTCTGCACTCTCCACCGTGGATGTGGCGACGGTCGTGCAGCTGCGCGGCCTGCGGGCCGCCGGCCATGCCGATCTGTATTCGCGAGTCGTGGAGCTGTTCAAGACCAACTCGGTGGATGGTCTCGCGCAACTGCGCACGGCGCTCGAGCAGCCGGATCTTGCCGCCGCCGCGGCGCTGTGCCACCGCCTGGCCGCGAGTGCGGGCAACGTCGGAGCGCGCGCCTTCGCGGGCAACCTCCGGGAACTCGAGCAGCTGTGTCGCGCCGGACAGCTGGCCGACGCGCGGCCCTTGTACGAGCGTCTGGCGGCAGCGCATCCAGCGCTGCTGGAGGAACTGACACAGCTGCGGCAGGAGAGCGCATGAGCCAGGCCGTCCACAGAGCATCGTGGGAGTTGCCGCCGCAGCCGTCCGGCACGACCGACGTCTCCGACGCGGCCAGCCCGGCCAACGCAGCCGGCCGCGCAGACGCAGCCGACACACGGCCCGTGCACGCGCCGCGTATCGCGATCATCGCCGACGATGAGGACATCGGCCGGCTGTTGCTGGCTGAGTCGGTGCTGGCGCGCGGACTCACCCCGCAGGCGTTCGACAACGGCACGGCGGCCCTGGCGGCGGCCCTGGCGGCGGCGGCCAGCGGCGAGCTGGCGATCGTGCTGCTGGACGTCGACATGCCGGGCCTGGACGGCTATGCCGTGTGTCGGCGACTGCGTGCACAGGCGCAGCTGCCTGCCGTGCCGATCGTCATGGTGACGGGGCATGAGGACTCCACGGCCGTCACGCGCGCCTTCGAGGCCGGCGCGACCGATTTCATATCCAAGCCCGTCAACTGGTCGCTGCTGCCGCGGCGGCTGGAGTACATACTGCGCAACGCCGCCGCGGCGCGCGCGCTCGCCGAGCGGGTCACGCAGGTGCGCACCCTGGTGGAAGCAATTCCCGACACGTTGTGGGTCGTCGCGCCGGACGGCCGCATCCTGTGGAGTCCCAATGCGGCCGGACCGCAGGTCGAATCGCTGGCGCCCGCGGAGCAGCTGCCCCAGGTGCTGTCCGCGATCCGGAAGACGGCACAGGACGGAGTGCAACGCCGCCTGCAGTACCGTGAGAGCGGGACGCAATCCTATGAGCTGCGGTTCAGCCGCCGCGAGGGCGGTGACGTCGTCGTCGTACGTCAGGATACCAGCGAGCGCACTGCCGCGGCCGAGCGCATCGAGCGGCTGGCCTATTTCGATCCGCTGACCGGTCTGCCGAACCGCCAGCGCTGCATCGAGACGGCCGAGGCGCTGTTTGCAGAAGCGGATCGGCTGCGTCAGTCCGTGGCGGTGGTGTATCTGGATCTGAACAGCTTCAAGCGCATCAACGACGCCTTCGGGCACTCGGTCGGCGATGCGGTGCTGCGCACGGTCGCAGCGCGGCTGATGCACGCGCTCGAGCAGTGCCGTCGCGACGGCGCGGTCTCCTCGGTCGCGCGTTTCGGCGGCGATGAGTTCGTGATTCTCCTGCGGCATGCGGACGTGCGGCCCCTGGCCGACGAGGTGGCCGAGGCGTGCCGTCGCGCCTTTCTGAATCCGATTGCCTACGAGGGGCTGGAGTTCTACCCGGCGCCGAGCATCGGCGTGGCCGTCTATCCGGATGATGGTCCGGACGTCGCCACGGTGCTGAAGAACGCCGACACCGCGATGTACCAGGCGAAGAGCGGTGCCGCGCGATCGGTCGCCATCTATGCGCCTGCCATGAGCAGCCGGCTGCGCGACTGGCTGGATCTGGAGGCGCGATTGCGCCACGCCGTGCAGCAGGAGCGCCTCGCACTGCAGTTCCAGCCGAAGTTCCGCCTGCGTGATCAACGGCTGGTCGGCGTCGAAGCCCTGCTGCGCTGGTGCGATGCCGAGCATGGCGACATCCCCCCGAACCGCTTCGTCGAGATCGCCGAGGATAGCGGCCTGATCATCGAGCTGGGCAGCTGGGTCATCCGTGCGGTGTGCCGGCAGCTGGCCGCCTGGCAGGCACGGGGGTTGGCGCTGCCGGTGGCGATCAACGTATCCGGCAAGCAGATGCTGCACGGAGACGTCGCGCGCGTGGTCGAGGCGGAAGCCGCCGCGGCCGGTATTCCGGCCTCGCTGATCGAGATCGAGATCACCGAGTCGCTGCTGATCAAGGACTCCGCGACCGTCCGCGAGGCGCTCGAGCGGCTGCGGGCGCTCGGTTGCGGCATCGCCCTCGATGACTTCGGCACCGGCTATTCCTCGCTTGCCTACATCACACGCTTTCCGCCCGATCGACTGAAGATCGACCAGAGCTTCATTCGCCAGGTGGATCAATCGCCGCGCGACGCCGCCATCGCGAACGCCATCCTCGCACTGGCACATAGCCTCGACGTGATCGTCACGGCCGAGGGCGTGGAGCGTCCCGGGCAGCTGGAGTGGTTGCGCGCGCGTGGCTGCGATGAGGTTCAGGGCTTCCTGTTGTCCAGGCCGCTGGGCGCGCGCCAGCTCGAGCAGCGGCTTCTGACGGAGGCCGGGGCTTCGCCCGCGCCCGCGTCCACGCACGCGCCCGGCTCATGACTGCGCCGCGGGCGACGCGTAGCTCGCCGTCGTCGCGCGCGGACGCGCGACCAGGGCCACGGCAACGAAGATCAGCACGGCGAGCAGGCCGATCAGCGCCTCGGTGAACAACATTCCCGCGGGGCCCCAGCGCGTGCGCGCTGCGCCGTCGACGAGCGTCATGTAGGTGATGGGGATGTTCGACAGGCAGGCGAGCACGTTGTACTTGGTCGCGGCCGCTCCCTGGCCGATGGCCTCGAGCGTCGCGCCGGAAAAGGCCGCCCACGCCCAGCCGCTGATCAGCATATAGAGACTGGTGTAGACGATGAAGCTCATCGGAGAGTGCGGCGCGAGCGCCATCACGATGGCACACAGCGCCATCGCGATACCAGCGAGCGCGTAGGAGGCCTTGCGATTGATGAGGTCGGTGATGAAGCCGCCGAGCAGGCAGCCGACCATGGCGATGAACCCACTGAGCACGCCCGTCACCAGCGCGACGATGTTGGCGCCCGCATGCCAGTCGCGCGCCAGCGGCGACCACAGATTGGAGGCGGCGCCCGTGCTCAGTGGCAGAAACACCAGCAGCGCCACCAGCAATCCGCTGCGCGAGCGCGCCAGTGCCCACACCTCCCGCAGAACGCCAAGCAGCTGCGCACCGTAGCGCTGTGCGGTGCGCACGCGCGCCGGCTCCGGCAGCGCCAGCAGCGCCGTGCAACACAGCAGGCACGCGACCGCGAGTACTGCGCCTGCGCTCCAGCCCGTGGCGTGCTGTGCGAGCCAGAGGGCCGCGCCCCCGCCCAGGCCCTGCCCACCGAGGTTACCTGCCTGCGACCAGCCGCCGGCACGACCCTGCTCGCTGCGGTCGGTCGCATGCGCCATGAGGCTCTCCGTGGCCATACCCGAGACGCTGCTGGTAACACCCATCAGAACCACGAGCACATCGAGCAACCAGAGGTACTGCGAGCGCGCCGGCACGAACGCCGCGCCCAGCATCAGCAGTCCGCTCAATGCCGTGGCCATCACGTACCACAGCCGCAGCGTCAGCATGGTGTCCACGATCGGCGCCCACGCCACCTTCCAGGTCTGAGGCACGTACGACAGGGCCACGAGCGCGGCGATCTGCGTGACGCTCACGCCCGCCTGCGAGAGCAGGTATGCCAGCGTCACGATGATGTACCCGCCCGGGATCCCGTAAGGCAGGTACAGCACCAGGAACACGATCGGATGGGCGTGGCGCGTGGGCGGCGAGGCTGACATGGGGCAAGTGTGCCAGATGAGCGCCGCCGGCAGGGCTGGAATCCGTCTCGGCGACGGCGCGCGCCGCACAGCGGGTGTGCGCCCCGCACAGCGAGTGCGCACCGCGAGCGGGCTAGCGCCGCGCCAGCGAGCTAGCGGCGCGCCAGCGAGCTAGCGCCCCGCCAGCGCCAGGGCGCTGTAGCCGGTCCAGATGAACTCCAGGCCGATGCACATCAGGATGAAGGCCGACAGGCGCACCATCACGTCCAGGCCCGTGGCACCCAGCAGCCGTGCCATGCGTTCCGCGGAGCGGTAGGCGACGTAGATGGTCACGGCGATCGCCAGCAGCCCGATCAGCGCGCCGATGGCGTGCAGCGCCGTCTGGGAGACCTGCAGTCCGCCCGGGGCCTTGCGGCTGCCGATCGCGACCGCCACGGAGATCGAGCCCGGCCCGACCGTCAGCGGCATCGTGAGAGGATAGAATGCGCCGGCCGACTGGCCCTCGCGCTGTGGCATCTTGCCCTGCCCGTGATCGGACCACTGCTCCTGCGTGAGCAGCTTCCAGCCGAGCGCGGTGACCACCAGACCGCCGGCGATGCGTACCACCGGTGTTTGAATGCCGAAGAATTCCAGCAGCCAGGGCCCGAGCACCATCGAGCCGAGCAGCAGCGCGAAGCCGTTGACGGCCACCCGCCAGGCGAGCGCGTGCCGCTCGCCGCTGGAGAGGTCGCGGGTCATGACGAGGAAGAAGGGCGCGGCCTCGAAGGGGTTGACGATGGGGAACAGTCCCGCGAAGGTCAGCAGGAAGGCGCCCACGACACTGCTGATCACCGCGCTCACCGTCGCCACGCTCCCGTCTGCCGCACTATTCTAGGCGAAGTCCGCCAGGCGCGCGCGCCGCCGCATTCACTGACGGGGCCGTCTGACGAGCGCTCGGTGCTGCGCATCGCTGGCGCGCGCACGCGCTCACCGGCAGGCTCTCGTGGCAGCAGGGTCGCAGGAGGCAGCCGCCATCATCGTCCCATCATCGCCCGAGGCCGTGATCCGCACCGATATTCCCGCGCGCCTCGACCGCCTGCCGTGGAGCCGCGTGCACCTGCTGCTCGTGGTCGCCCTCGGCATCACGTGGATCCTCGACGGGCTCGAAGTCACGATCGTCGGCTCGATCGGTCCGGCGCTGCAGGACGTGCACACGCTGCACCTGAGCAGCGCGCAGCTGGGCGCGGCCGCTTCGGCATACGTGATCGGGGCGATCGGTGGGGCGTTGCTGTCCGGGTGGCTCACGGACCGCAACGGCCGCCGGCTGGTGTTCTACCTGACGCTGTGCGTGTATCTGGCGGGAGTGCTGCTCACCGCGCTGTCCTGGAGCTTCGCGAGCTTCGCGGCGTTCCGGCTCATCACCGGCGTGGGTATCGGCGGCGAGTACTCCGCGGTGAACTCGGCGATCGACGAGCTGATCCCGGCCCGCTTCCGCGGGCGCATCGACCTGGCGGTCAACGGCAGTTTCTGGTTCGGTGCGGCCGCGGGCGCCGGAGTGTCGGTGGTGATCCTCAATCCGCACTGGCTGCCACAGCAGCTGGGCTGGCGCGTGGGTTTCGCGCTGGGCGCGGTGCTCGGTATCTCGGTGCTGTTCCTGCGCCGCCTGGTGCCCGAGAGTCCGCGCTGGCTCGTGACGCACTGTCGCGCCGGGGAGGCCGAGCGCACCATGCAATCGCTGGAGGCCCAGGTCTCTTCCGCTACGTCCCGGCAGCTCCCTCCCGCCACTGAGCGCATCGAGGTGCACCCGCGGCGCGTGTTCGGCCTGGGCCTGATGTTGCGCGCCATGTTCGGTGTATACCGCGCGCGCAGCGTCCTGTCCGTGGTGCTCATGACCTGTCAGGCGTTTCTCTACAACGCGGTGTTCTTCACCTATGGGCTCGTGCTGACACGCTTCTATCACGTACCCGGTGCGCACGTGGGGCTGTACATGCTGACGCTCGCGGCGGGTAATCTGCTCGGCCCGATCGCACTCGGGCCGCTGTTCGACACCATCGGTCGGCGGCGCATGATCGCAGGTACGTTCGCGCTGAGCGCGCTGCTGCTGCTGGTCACCGCGGCGCTGTTCGCGGCCGGGCGGCTCTCGGCCTTCACGCAGACCGCCGCCTGGATGCTGATCTTCTTCTTCGCCTCCGCGGCTGCGAGCTCGGCCTATCTGACGGCCAGCGAAATTTTCCCGCTCGAGACGCGCGCGCTGGCGATCGCCTGCGCGTATGCGATCGGCACGGCGCTCGGCGGCAGCCTCTCGCCGTTGCTGTTCGGCTGGCTCATCGGCTCGGATTCGGCCGTGCGTGTCAGCGCCGGCTATGCGCTCGCGGCGCTGCTGCTGCTGATCGCCGCCGGCACCGAGATCGGCCTCGGCGTGGATGCCGAGGGCCGCACGCTCGAGAGCATCGCCGCACCGCTGTCGAGCGCCGTCTGAGCACCCGGCGCTGCGGGTCACGTCGCAGCGGCCGCGGTCGCCTTCGGCTACCATCGATGCATGGATCATTACGACATACTGGTCATCGGCACCGGCCCGGCCGGCGAGGGCGCGGCGATGATGGCCGCCAAGAACGGCCGGCGTGTGGCGGTCATCGAGCGATATGCGGAGGTGGGCGGCGGCTGCACGCACTGGGGGACCATCCCGAGCAAGGCGCTGCGCCAGGCGGCGAGCACGCTGCGCGCCGCGCGCGAGAACCCGCTGCTGCAGCCGCTGCGCGCGCAGCTGCACCTGGATTACCCGCAGCTGCTCGCCTCGGCCGGGGCGGTCATCGAGGCGCAGGTTGCCAACCGGCGACGCTTCTACGAACGCAACCGCGTGCCGGTGCTCGCCGGCGCCGCTCAGTTCGTGGATGCGCATACCGTCGAGCTGCGGCCGCCGCACGCGCCGCCGCAGCGCGTGAGCGCCGATCACGTCGTCATCGCCACGGGGTCGCGTCCGTATCATCCCCCGGAGCTGGACTTCACTCACCCGCTGGTGCGCGACAGCGACAGCATCCTGCACTTCGATCGCACTCCCTTCGTGGTGGGCATTTTCGGCGCCGGCACCATCGGCTGCGAGTACGCCTCGATATTCCTCAGCCTGGGCTGCAAGGTCACGCTCGTCAACACCCAGCAGCGACTGCTGTCCTTCCTGGACGATGAGATCACCGAGGCGCTTTCCTATCATCTGCACGAGCAGGGAGCGGTGATTCATCACCACGAGCAGTTCGCGCGGCTGCAGACGCGTGAGGCGGACGTGGTGCTGGAGCTGGCGAGCGGCCGACGCATCCGCTGCGACGTGCTGCTATGGGCCAACGGCCGCACCGGCAACACCGACGGCATGAATCTCGAAGCGGTCGGCCTGCCGCCGGACAGTCGCGGCCAGCTGGCGGTCAACGAGTATTTTCAGACCGCCGTGCCGCACATCTACGCCGCAGGGGATGTCTGCGGCCCGCCGGCGCTCGCCAGCGCGGCCTACGTGCAGGGCAGCCGCGCCGTGCGCCACATCCTCGACCCGCGCGATCCGCCGCAGCGCGCCGAGCTGACTCCCAGCGGCATCTACACCATCCCCGAGATCTCCTCGGTGGGTAAGAGCGAGCGCGAGCTGATCGAACAGCGCGTTCCCTACGAGGTCGGTCGGGCGAGCTTCAAGAGCCTGGCACGCGCGCAGATCGCCAACGAGCGCATCGGCATGCTCAAGATCCTGTTCCACACCGAGACGCTGCGCGTGCTCGGAGTGCACTGCTTCGGCGACGGCGCCGCCGAGATCATCCACATCGGTCAGACGGTCATGGCGAGCAGCGACATCAATAACGTGCGCTTCTTCATCGACACGACCTTCAACTATCCGACCATGGCGGAGGCGTACCGTGTCGCCGCTTACAACGGCCTGAATCGTTTGACGTAGCTATGGCAGCAACGCCGGACGGCGGCGGTGCCGGCGTGGCTGCGTCAGAAGGAATAGCCGGCCGCCACGATCAGGGCTTCCGGGCCGAAGCTCACGTGGGTCGTGCGGATCACGCCGACCGTGTCGGCGCTGAGGTTGGTCTGTACTTCGGAGAAGGAGTAGGAGACGAACACGCCCCAGCGCGGCGTGACGTGGTAGCTCAGGCCAATGGTGCCCACCGGCCCCGCGGAGGGGGTCAGCGAGAGCCGGGTCGGCCCGCCGCTGGCGGCGTTGCCCTGCGCAGTGGAGTCGCGGTCGTAGAAGCTGGTGTAGTTCACGCCCACACCGACATAGGGGCGCAGCGCGTGGCTGCGATCGAAGAATACATAGTTCAGCAGCAGGGACGGACCGAACCAGCGCGCCGTGGAGATGACCTGGCCGTTGTAGGGCACCGAGCCGAGCGTCGCGGGACCGCGGCCGACGGTCTTGGTGAGCGGGGGCCAGCCGAGCGCCAGCTCCAGATCGAAGTGGGTGAGGAAGGTGCGCACGTACGCGGCGTAGAGCGTCTGCACATCGTTCACGTCCAGACCGACCCCCGCCGGCACGTACGGTCCGGACAGGTTCCCGGCGTGCACGTGATAGAAGATGTCGTACAGGCCCAGGCGCACGGTGTTGGCGGGCGCATCGGTGCCGTCATCGGCCCGCACCTCTGCTGCGACGCCCAGCGTCAGGACGAGGCCCAGCAGGCCGGCGCACGCCAGGCGCGCAGAGGGTTTCATCATGATCCCGCTCCGATGAAATTGCTGAAGAACGCGCGTATCGCGAGCGCGCAGTAGGGAGCGACGGTCGTGTGATAGCCCTCCACGAACTCTGTCTCGGCCGCCGCGGCGCTCAGGCCGCCGCCGGCCGGCGTCTGCAGGTAGGCGATCTCGCTGGCCTCGTTGGTCTGGAAGGTGGACTGGATGGCCGCGTAGGGGCCGGAGGGTCCGGTTGCAGGATCCACGTCCAGCGTGCTCACCGTCGGCACGGCGCTCCAGTAGGCCGCCATCGTGAGCGTGTCGACCGGGAAGAACACCGTCGGGTCGTTCTCTCCGCCACACATCAGCAGCGGTGCGCTCGGCGCGAGCGAGCCGTACCAGTAACGCATGTCGTTCTGATAGAAGGCGTTGCGCCACGGGTAGCTGGGCGGGGCGGGCGCGAGTGTCGGTGCGGCGGGTGCGCCGGTCAACGGCGAATCCTCGCCGTCGGGATCGCTGGCCGCGTCGAGCGCCCAGTCGACCCGCACGCTATCGTTCAGCAGGTACGGCGTCCCGAAGCCGGCGTCGAAGAGGGGCGCCTCGGCGCTGCTGTCGGCCGCCGGCGCCTGCAGCGCCGCCGTCAGCTCCCCCGACAGCAGGGTATTGCCGGGTACGGTGACGGTCGGGGTGGTGCTGTCGAACAGCGCCGTCTCGGGCAGCTTGCCTTCCTGGAACAACGTATCGACCGGAGTAGCGCTGGGCAGCAGCGTCTCGATGCCGGTTGCGTAGGTTGAGGTGTATATATCGCCGGGAGTGCTGTAGATGTTCCCGTATTCGTGCTGATAGCTCGTCGACAGCAGCGGTGCGAACTCCGTCGAACCGATGTCGACATCGCCGAACATGATCGCGTCGAGCAGCGCCTCGAGTGCGTAGGGACCGGAGCCGCCCGCCGCGGCGGTCACCTCGGCGCCGCCGGCCTCGAGAACCTTCAGCGTGGCCAGGGCGACGTGAGCGCCCTCGGAGTAGCCGGAGACGAACAGTTGTCCGCTGTCACTGGTCGCGGAGGCGAAGGTGTGCGGCAGCGCCGTGCGCGCCGCGGCCAATGCATCCAGCATCTCGCCCGACTGCTGCTGCGCGTCCAGGAACGGGTGATACCCCAGCGTGGAAATGTCGTAGCCGGCGTAGTTGGGCGCCACCACGATATATCCCTGCGCCGCGAACATCGCCGCGATCAACGCGCCCTCGGTATTGCTCGGATCGGTGATGTCGGCGATGTTGGCCAGCTTGTTGGTTTGCGTGGCATGGGCGTACAGCAGGATCGGTCGCGGCCCCGAGCACGCGGGCGCCGCGCCCGTGGGTACCATCAGCGCGCCGGAGGATTCGGTGACCTCCTGTGCGCCGCCCAGCGTCCAGAATTTGAGATAATAGAAATCGACGCCGCAGGTGGGCGCGCCCGCGAGCTGCAGCAGCTGCGCGCCGGCGGTGCTCGCGGAGAGATTTGCCTGGAATGCGGCGGCGTCCAGCGAGGCGATGCGCAGCGGCGGGTCTTCGGCAAGGGTACCGTGTGCGGTGGCGCCGGACCCCGTCGATGTGCTGGTGCTGCTACCGCAGGCCCCCATGAGGAGCGCGGTCGCCGCCACCGCCGCGACGCGCGCGGCGCCAAACCTGTCCATGTCTGACTCCTCCCCTCGGCGCGCCGCTCGGCGACATGAGGCCATTCTACGTCCGGGGTCAGGCGTCGACCAGCAAGCGGCCGGATGCCATGCGGTGGGATAACGGGCGGCGGGATTCCAAGCAGCGAGGATGCCGGGCGGCGGCGATGGCGTGTGGACCGCGCTCGTTGCATGCTATTAAGCTGCGGCTCGCGCAGCCCCGCGGAGCCGCTGCGTCAGTCAGTTCACGGGCGCGCAGCGCCGAGGTCGTATGCAGTACCGGGACTACTACGCCATCCTCGGGGTGGCGCGCGATGCCAGTGAGGAGCAGATCAAGCAGGCGTACCGCAAGCTCGCCCGCAAGTACCATCCCGACGTCTCCAAGGAATCGGGTGCAGAGGAGAAGTTCAAGGAGGTCGCCGAGGCCTACCAGACGCTCAAGGATCCGCAGAAGCGTGCCGCCTACGATCAGCTGGGCACCCACCGTGCCGGAGAGGACTTCCGCCCGTCCCCGGACTGGCAGAAACAGTGGGAGTGGCAGGGTGATGACTCGGGGTTTGCCGAGCAGATCGATCTGTCCGACCTGTTCGCACATCTGGGAGCGGCGGGCGCGCGGGGCGGCGCGCAGCGGCCGATGCGAGGGCGGGATTTCGAGGTCGCCGTACCGATCACGATCGAGGAAGCGTACGAGGGGACACAGATCGATCTCGACCTGAACATGCCCGAGTATGACGAGCGGGGGCGGCTGCGACGCGTGCCGCAGGCTTTTCGTGCACGCATCCCCAAGGGAGCGACGCAGGGGCAGAGATTGCGGCTGCCCGGCAAGGGCGGCCGCGGTTTCAACGGTGGCAGCAATGGAGATCTGTATCTGGACATCTCCCTGCGCCCGCATGCGCTGTATCGCCCCAGCGGTCACGACCTGTACCTGGACCTGCCCCTCGCGCCGTGGGAAGCGGTGCTGGGTACGACCGCCGAAGTGCCCACCCCCGGCGGTCGCGTGCGCCTGAAGGTGCCGTCGGGTACGGCGGCCGGACAGCAGCTGCGGCTGCCGCGCCGCGGTTTGCCCAAGCCCCAGGGTGGATCGGGAGATCTGTACGCGATCGTTCAGATCGTGGTGCCGGCCGTGACGGACGAGCGCGAGCGCGCGCTCTACCAGCAGCTGGCCGAAGCGTCCACGTTCGACCCGCGCGTACAACTCGCACAGGAGAGTGGCCATGCGCATTGAGCTCAACGAAGTCCTCTGGGTCGAGGAACAGATCCTGTCGTTCGATGAGCTGGCCGAATCGTCGGGTCTGCCGCCGCGGCTGCTGGCCGAGCTGGTGCAGGGCGGTGGCATTCAGCCGCTGCCCGATCAGGCGGGGTCGCGCTATGGCGCCTCCGCCCTCGCGGCCGCGCGCCATGCGCGGCAGCTGCAGGAAGACTTCGAGCTCGATGCCTCGGCGCTGTTGCTGGTGCTTGGTCTGTGTGATCGCGTGGCGGAGCTGGAGGCGAGCTTGCGGGAGCTGCAGGCCAGGCTGCCGCGGTGGTCCAGGGCCGGTTGAAGCGTCAGTAAACGCTGCACGTCCGCGGCGCCTGCCGTGGAGCCTCAGGAGCGGCTGCGCCCCATCGCGAGCGCGGCGCAGCTGTGGAAGGTGAGCTACTGTACCGCGGGCTTACCGCTCGGTAACACGCCCACGGTCAGCGCGGTGTCCACCTCGATCTCGGCAGCCAGCCAGTCTTCGGCTTCGTGGCCGGGCGCGAACCCGCGCCGCTCGGCGCGAAAGTAGGCCGCCTCGGCGATCAGCGCGCGCCGTCGTTCCGGATCTATCAAGGTTGCTCCACTCGCGCGGCGCGGCTGTAACTGCTGCCGCGTGCGCCCTGTCTTGGTTGTCGCGGACTTACGCGTACCGCGCGTGGGCGTCGTCTCTACTGCCATGCGTATCTCCTCGAGGCCTGTCGGCGAACTCATGACGTTGGCGTCGCGGGCATCGTTGCGGCAACGCAGAAGGTCGTGACCAGGTCGTGCCGTTTGGATGTCCAGCGCGGGTTTTATCTTCACCCTGTTTGGCCGCCGAGAGCAACGACTTTGCGATGGTTATTCGTTTGGCGCGAGGTGTGTCACGACGGGCACGGCCGGATCGGTGGCGTAGAGGAACCAATCGACGCAACCATAGCCGAGCTCGCCGCTGACTTCGCGTGCGGCGCACCGGTCGGTGCGTGGGCCCGCGATGCCAGCGTCCTGTGGGTCGGGTCCCAGAGTAGATAGCTCGGGGGTGAAGGCGGATACGGCGCGTGTCGCCGACGTCGATGCGGCGACGACGAGTGGATTGGATGTCGCCATGGCTCGAGTGTCCCAACAACTCTCCCAGAGGGCCCGAGTGTAATCCCCTCGCGGGCACATGTGCACTAAGGGTTAGTCCTACGTGCCGTGCAACAACCGACATGAGCTCATGTGCCGGGCACGCGCAGCGTCTGGACGGCGCCCGGACCGGCTGCCGGTATCGTGGGTGCGGCAGATGTGATAAGTCTTGGCGGAATTTCTGCGGCGCGCCTGGGTGGCGGCGCCGGGGATGCAGCAGCACGGAGTTTTCCACCATGGGCCTCGAAGGGGATGGAGTTTCCATGTGGGCGCGGGCAGTCGCCTTGCTGGAGGAAGCTGAGCGGCGCCACCGGCGCTTCTTCGAACTGATTTCGTCGGCACCGCAGCGAGCGCCGGTGTGGGAGCCCCCGGTGGATGTGTTCCTGCTCGCGCAGGAGCTGCGTATCGTGGTGGCCATGCCCGGCGTGCGTGCCGAAGACGTCAGCGTGGAGCTGGTGGCGGGCGGGCTGATCGTGCGAGCCGACAGCCATTGGACCACCCCGCCCGGCCACGCGCGCATCCTGCGGCTGGAGATCCCGTACGGTCGCATGGAGCGGCGCATCGATCTGCCGGCAGGGCGCTACCAGATCGCCGCACATGAGTTTCGCGATGGCTGCATGCAGATTCGCCTGATCGGAGAGTGGCCATGAGCGCCGCGGATGATGCACCGCCGCTGCCGCCGCTGCCGCCACTTCCGCCGACGGCTGCTCCGCTGGCGGGGGCGGCCCCTGCGGAGCGGCCGGCCGCAGGGCAGGCGCAGACCGACGCTGCCGGCGCCGGCGCCGCGCCCGCCGTCCCGGAGGACGTACTCATCGTCCTGCCCGTGCGTAACACGGTGTTGTTTCCCCAGGTCGTGCTGCCCATCGCCATTCGTCGCGAACGCACGATTGCCGGTGCGCAGGAGGCGATGAGGTCACGGCGCAAGGTGGGGCTGCTGCTGCAGCGCGACCCCGCGGAGGACGATCCCGCACCCGAGGGCCTGCATCGCATCGGCACCGTCGCGAGCATCGTGCGCTACGTCACCGCGCCCGATGGCACGCACCATCTGATCTGCCAGGGCGAGCAGCGTTTCAGCGTGCTCGACTTCGTCAGTCGCGACCCCTTCCTGGTGGCGCGCATCGAGCTGCACCCCGAGCCGACCACGCTCAATCCGGAGATCGAGGCGCGCGGACTGCGCCTGCGGGAGATGGCCGTGCAGGCCCTGCAGCTGCTGCCGCAGGTGCCTGCGGAGCTGGCGGCAGCCATCCAGAGCATCGAATCGATTCCGGCGCTGGTGGATCTGATCGCCAGCTTCATCGACCTCAAGCCCATCGAGAAGCAGGAGGTGCTGGCAACCTTCGGTCTGCGCGAGCGGCTCGACCTGGTGCTCGAATTGCTGCGCCAGCGCGTGGAGGTGCTGCGCATCTCCCGCGAGATCGAGGATCGCACGCGCGCCGCCTTCGACGAGCGGCAGAAGGAAGCGGTGCTGCGCGAGCGGCTGCGGCAGATCCGCAAGGAGCTCGGGGAGGACGAGGAGGGCACGGACGAGCCTGCGCAGCTCAAGGCGGCGCTCTCGAAGGCGGGCATGCCCCAGGAAGTCGAGGAGCACGTGCGCGCGCAGATCAGCCGCCTCGAGCACATGGGCGAGGGCAGCGCCGAGTATTCGATGACGCGCACCTACCTGGACTGGATGCTCGCGCTGCCCTGGTCGAAGCTGGACGATGAACAGATCGACATCGAGCACGCTCGTCGGATCCTCGATGAGGATCACTTCGGCCTGGACAAGATCAAGCGGCGCATCATGGAGTTCCTGGCGGTGCGCAAGCTCAACCCCGAGGGCCACAGTCCGATCCTGTGTTTCGTCGGGCCCCCGGGTGTGGGCAAGACCTCCCTGGGACAGTCGATTGCACGCGCCCTCGGGCTGAAGTTCGTGCGCGTGAGCCTCGGCGGGGTGCATGACGAGGCCGAGATTCGTGGCCATCGGCGCACCTACGTGGGGGCACTGCCCGGCAACATCATCCAGGCGTTGCGCAAAGTCGGGACGCGCAATCCCGTCATGATGCTCGACGAGGTCGACAAGCTCTCGGCGAGCTTCCAGGGCGACCCGTCCTCGGCGCTGCTCGAGGTGCTCGATCCGGAGCAGAATCATACGTTTCACGACAACTACCTGGGCGTGCCATTCGATCTCAGCAAGGTGTTGTTCATCGGCACTGCCAATGTGCTCGATACGATGCCGCCGCCGCTGCGCGATCGCATGGAGGTCATTCAGCTGTCGGGCTATACGCAGGACGAGAAGCTCGAAATCGCCAAGCGCTACCTGCTGCGCCGCCAGCTCAAGGCCAACGGTCTGAAGGAGCAGCAGGTAGAGCTGGCGGACGCAGCGATCCGTCGCCTCATCGCGGACTACACGCGCGAGTCGGGGGTGCGCGGCCTGGAGCGCGACCTCGGCGCGGTCCTGCGCCATGCCGCGGTCGCGATCGCGTCTGGGCAGAGCGGCCCGATCAGCATCGGACCGGAAGATCTGGCGGGCATCCTCGGCGCGCCGCGCTTCGAGAATGAGGTGGCGATGCGTACCAGCGTGCCCGGCGTTGCAACCGGACTGGCCTGGACGCCGGTGGGCGGGGACATCCTGTTCGTCGAGTGCGGAAGGGTGCCGGGCAACGGCAGGCTGATCCTGACCGGCCAGCTCGGCGAGGTGATGAAGGAGAGTGCGCAGGCCGCCGTGACCCTGGTCAAGGGGCAGGCGGAGCGGCTGGGCATCGATGCGCAGGTGTTCGAGAAGTCGGATCTGCACATTCACGTGCCGGCCGGGGCGGTTCCCAAAGATGGACCGAGCGCGGGCGTGGCGATCTTCATCTCCCTGGTCTCGCTGCTCACGCAAAGAACCGTGCGCAAGGACGTCGCCATGACGGGGGAGATCAGCCTGCGCGGGCTGGTCCTGCCGGTCGGCGGCATCAAGGAAAAGACCGTGGCCGCCGCCCGCTCGGGCATCCGCACCGTGATTCTGCCGGCGCGTAACCGTCGCGATCTCGAGGATATCCCGCCGAGCGCCCGCGAGGTGTTGCAGCTGGTCTGGGCCGAACGCGTCGAGGATGTGATCGCCGCTGCCTTCGACGGCGGCCTCGCCCGCCGCGTCGCCGCCTGAGCAGTCCGGTTGCCAGAGGGGCTTTGCTGCAGGTGCTTTGCTGCGGCTGCACCGATGCCTTATCCTCGGCTGCACCGGCAATGACACGGTCAGGGCGGGGGTTAGCGTGAGATGGACGAAGGAGTGGGCCGCGGCGCTCGGCCTGCTGGCTCTGTACGCACAGGCGAGCGCCCAGCAGCCTCAGGGCGCAGCGGCTTCCGGCACTGACAGCGCCGAGACCGCTGCAGCCGGCAGCGACGAGCTGTCGGCGGTGACCGTGACCGCGACACGCATCGCGCAGCCGAGCTTCGATGTGCCGGCCTCGATCAGCTCCGAGTCGATCGCCCCCGACGCGCTCGGGGTCAATGCGGCCGAATCGCTGGGCGACGTCCCGGGCCTGCTGGCGCGTGATCGGCAGAACTATGCTCAGGACGAGCAGATCTCCATTCGCGGGTTCGGCGCGCGCGCGCCCTTCAACATCGCCGGCATACGCATCTACATGGACGGCATTCCGGCCAGCCAGCCGGACGGGCAGGGTGACGTGTCGGAATTCAATCTGGCCAGCGCCGGGCACATCGAGGTGCTGCGCGGGCCATTCTCGGCGCTGTACGGCAATTCGGCAGGCGGGGTCATCCAGCTGTTCACGGCCGACGGCAGCGGCCCGTTGCATGCGAGCGCGACGGCGGTCTATGGCAGCTTCGAGCAGCGGCGCTTCAGCGCGGACGCGCTCGGCGGCGACAGCGCCTTCGACTACAACGTCGGGGTCTCGCAGTTCGGCACCGCCGGTTCGCGCGGCCACAGCGCCGCGCAGCGCAGCTCGCTCGGCGGCAAGTGGGGGTTCCAGTTCGCCAACGCCACGCATCTGACGCTGGTGCTGAATCTGTTCAATGCCCCCGAGGCGCAGGACCCGCTGGGTTTGACGCGCGCGCAGTTCAACGCCTCACCGCAGGGCACGGCGCCGACCGCGGCGCAGTTCAACACGCGCAAGAGCGTGGATCAGTCACAGCTCGGAGTGCTCTACGACATTCCCATCGACGAGGCGAATACGCTCAGCCTGATGGCCTACGGCGGGCACCGCGACGTGCTGCAGTTCCAGGCCATCCCCGTAGGTACGCAGCTGGCGCCGACCAGCCCCGGTGGAGTCGTGTCCCTCGGCAACGGCTACGGCGGAGTGGAGCCGCGCTGGAACTATCACTCGCAGCTGCTCGACGGGCCCTGGGACATCACCGCCGGGCTGGACTACGACGTGCTCGATGAGCATCGCGAGGGCTTCAACAACTTCATTGGCTCCACCCTCGGCGTGGAGGGGGCCCTGCGGCGCAACGAGATCGACGAGGTGTACGACCTCGACCCGTATCTGCAGACTCAGTGGGGGCCGATCGAGCATTGGACCGTGCTCGCCGGGGTGCGTCGCAGCACGGTCAATGTCCGCTCCACCGCCCTGTACACGCCGCCGGGAGGCACCAACGGCAGCGGGACGGTCGGTTACGGCGCGACCTCGCCGGTGGGCGGTGTGCTCTACCAGGTCAGCCGTGATCTGAATCTGTATGGCTCGTACGGCGAAGGGTTCGAGACACCCACGCTCGATGAGCTCGCTTACCGCCTGAACGGCTCTGCGGGGCTCGACTACTCGCTGCGCGCCTCGCTGTCGCGCAGCTTCGAGCTGGGCGCGAAGCTGCGCTTCGAGCAGGGCAGCAGCGCGCAGCTGGCGCTGTTTCGCGCCGACTCCAACAACGAGCTGGTGCTGGAATCCGATACGGGTGGGCGCTCGGTGTACGGCAACGCGGGGCTGACGCGTCATCAGGGCGTCGAGGTGAGCACTGACGCGCACCTGTTGCCGCGGCTGTCGCTGCAGATTGCCTACACCTACCTGGATGCGCGCGTGCAGACTGCCTACTACGCCTGCTCGGCCGTGCCCTGCGCGAAACCGAATACGCTGGTGGCCGCGGGCAACTATCTGCCCGGCCTGCCGGAGGACGATCTCTACGGGCAGCTGCAGTGGCGGGTGACCGACCGCTGGGACTGGCTGCTGACGGACACCTACGAGTCGCTGGTATACGCCAACGACGCCGATACCGCCTATGCCGGCGCCTACGACGTGCTCGGGATCGCCAGCGACTACACCTGGCAATGGCAAACGGGTCAGTTGCGCGCGTTCGCGCGGCTGGACAATCTGCTGAACCGCCGCTACGCCGGCTCGGTCATCGTCAACAACACCAGCGCCGAGTACTTCGAAGCCGGCCCGGGCCGTGCGATCCTCGTCGGCCTGACCTATTCAATGCGCTGAGCCTCAATGCGCTGAGCCTCAATGCGCTGAGCCCGCGATGCGCTGCAGGAGATGCTCGAGCGCCAGACGGTAGCCGTCGAGGCCCAGGCCGGTGATCATGCCGGTCGCTGCCGGGGCGAGCAGCGAATGCGCCCGCCACGGCTCCGCGCGACGGTGGATGTTGCTGATGTGCACCTCGATGACCGGACACTCGCAGGCGAGCAGCGCATCCAGGACCGGCACCGAGTGATAGCAGAACCCGGCCGGATTGATCACCACGCCGGCGGCGCGGCGAGCCTCGTGCAGCCACTCGATCATCTGATGTTCGGCGGCGGTCTGGCGAAACAGCAGCTCGACGCCGGCGCTCGCGGTGGCGCGCCGGCAGAGAGCCTCGAGATCGGCCAGCGTCTGCGTGCCGTAGATGTGCGGTTCGCGTTCGCCCAGCAGATCGAGATTGGGACCGTTGAGGACGTAGATGCGTGGTGATGGCAAGACTGCCCCTCCCGGGCATGCGCGGCGAGCGCTCTATATGGCGCTGCGGGCACGCTGTTCCGAGCCGATGATACTGCAATGCGCGCAGCGCGGCATGGAAAGCGTGGCATAGCGATTGCACATTGCTGCTGGTCCAGGAGGCCCATCATTGCAGGAGGCATCCACGCACGGTAAGGAGATGAGCATGCCGAACAACAACCCGAGCGGTCACAACCAATACACCAAGCCGGAGAATCGCAGTCCGAAATCGCGGCGCGGATTTGCGTCCATGGATGCGGAGATGCAGCGCGAGATCGCGAGCAAAGGCGGGCAGAGTCAGGGTAAGGAGAACAACCCCGGGAATTTTGCCAACGATCGCGAGAAGGCGCGCGAGGCCGGCCGTAAGGGCGGCGAGGCGCATGGCGCAAATCGGTGAGCGTCGGGTAGCGGAGCTGGCGGCCTCGTCAGCTCCGCCTTTCTTGCCGGCCCGGCGCTGATCGTGCGCCGACGCGCCGCGGGCGCCCAGCGCGCACTTCCTACAGAAATTTTGCTGCCGCTGCAGTAAGGAATTACAGACGCGCTCGCGCGCCGCAGTGCGATGCGGACCAGATGCGCGCAGCGCCGCAAGACGTGTTCACTGCGAGTAGGTGGTACCGAGCAACTCCCGCGCGATGATCAGGCGGCGGATCTCGCTGGTGCCGGCGCCGATCTCCAGCAGTTTGATCGAACGGTACAGGCGGTTGATTTCCGACTCCCAGATGTAGCCGCTGCCACCGTGGATCTGCACGGCATCGCCGAGCACGCGGGCCATGGTCTCGGCTGCGTATAGCACCGAGGCGGCGCTTTGGGCGTGTATGGTGCCGCGTCCGCCGCCCAGCGCACTCACGGACTCGGCGACGGCCAGCACTCGATAGATCAGGCCGCGCATGGTTTCGATGCCCACGTACATGTCTGCGAGCTTGGCCTGGATCATCTCGAAGTCGGCGATCGGACGGCCGAATTGACGGCGGTTCTTGGCATATTCGACCGACAGCTGCAGCGCCCGTTCGGCGACGCCGAGGCAGATCGAGGCTATGGCAGCGCGCTCCAGATCGAGCCCCGTCATCAGGATGCCGACGCCGCCGTTTTCCGTGCCGAGCCGGCTGTCGACCGGCACGTGACAGTCTTCGAACACCAGCTCGCCGGTCTGACTGCCGCGGAACCCCATCTTGGTGAGTTTCTGCGCCACGCGTACACCCGGGCAGCGTGCCGGCTCGACGATGAAGGCGGACACGCCGTGCGCGCCGAGCCCCGTATCGGTCTTGGCGTACGTCAGCAGCACATCGGCGATCGGGCCGTTGGTGATGAACATCTTGGTGCCGTTGAGCACATAGTGATCGCCCTCGCGTCGCGCGGTCGTGCGCATCGAGCCCAGAGCGTCGGATCCGGCGCCGGGCTCGGTCAGGGCGAGCGCGCCGATATGCCGCCCGCTGCACAGGTCGGGCAGGTATCGTCGGCGCTGCTCCTCGGAGGCGTGGCGGTAGAGGTTGTGCACGCACAGATTGTCATGGGCCAGCCATGAGAGTCCGAAGGCGTGGTTCCAGCGCGAAAACGCTTCCGCGACCAGACCGGCGCTGACCAGATCCAGCCCCGCCCCGCCGTAGGTCTGCGGCACGGTGATACCCAGGTAGCCCTCGGTGCCGAGCCGCGCAAAGGCTTCGGCCGGCCACCACTCTTCTTCGTCCATGCGGCGTGCGAGCGGATAGAGCTCCTCGCGCGCGTAGCGATCGGCCGCCTCGAGCACGGCATGCTGGTCGGCTGTCAGCTGCGGGTACACGGCGCTGGCCGAAGAATCGGCGTCGGCGAGCGGGTCGGCCACGATGGGAAATCCTCCGGATGCCATAATGCCTCCGTGGGCAGCGGTGGTCGAGCAGCGCGCGATGGATCGCCCGCCTCCGGCGCGGAGGCACAGCCGCACACCGCGGCCGATGCGCGCGCGGCCATGCAGCTGCTGTGGCGCGCGCCGGAAACGCGCTGTGTGCCTGCGCTGATCGATGCGGCACGGCTCTCCCGCGAGCAGACGGAGCGGGCCGGGGCGCTGGCCGCGCGCCTCATCGAAGGCGCACGCCGTGTGCCGACCGCGCGCATCGCGCAGACGGCACTGCTGCGAACGCTGGTCCTGGACAGCCCGGCGGGACTGGTGCTGCTGTCGCTGGCCGAGGCGCTGCTGCGCGTGCCTGACGACGCCAGCGCCGATCGGCTCATTCACGATCAACTGATGCGGCTCGACGCCGGGTCCGCGTCGAGCCCGCTGCCGCTCGGGGCACTGCGGCTCGTCGCATGGCTCTCCACTGCAGCCTCAGCCGGTGCGCTCGAGCCGGCGCGCGCCGACTCGGGCCCGTCGATACGGCGGGCCGCGCGCGCGCTGCTGCGCGCGAGCATGCGCTCGGCCGTGCGATGGCTCGGGGGACGGTTCGTGTTCGCCGCCGATATCGAGACCGCCCTCAGGCGGGCGCGACGCGGCCCGGCGGGTTGGCGCTATTCCTTCGACATGCTCGGGGAGGCGGCAGTGACCGCCGCCGACGCCGAGCGCTACCTGCAGGCGTACGCGCACGCCATTCGGGCCGCGGGCGCGGCCACCGGGTTTGGCATTTCGGTGAAGCTCTCGGCGCTGCACGCGCGTTATGGCTACGCGCAGCGCGGGCGCGTCATGCGCGAGCTGCTTCCGCGGCTGCTCGAGCTCGCGCGTCTCGCGCAGCGCCATCGCGTCGCTCTGACCATCGACGCAGAAGAATCCGACCGACTCGAGTTGTCGCTCGATCTGCTCGCCGCCCTGATGCACGACATGAGCCTGCGGGACTGGCCGGGTCTCGGCATCGCGGTCCAGGCGTATCAGAAGCGCGCTCCGGCGGTGATCGAGTACCTGTCCGCGCTGGCCGCGCAGCGCGCCCATGCCCTGCGGGTGCGCCTGGTCAAGGGCGCCTACTGGGACCTCGAGATCAAGGCAGCGCAGGTCGAGGGTTTCAGCGGTTACCCGGTCTACACGCGCAAGTTGTACACCGATGTGGCCTACCTGGCCTGCGCGCGGCAGCTGCTGGCCGATGCGCGACTGTCCGCGCAGTTCGCCACCCACAACGCGCGCACCATCGCCGACATCCTGGAGCTGGCTGACGAGGCTGCACGCGCCGGTGGCGCAGGACGGGTCGGTAGCGCCGCACCGGCCGCTGGCGCGGCACCTGCCGCTGGCGCCGCACCGGCTGGTGGTGCGCGCCCGCTCGAGTTCCAGTGCCTCTACGGCATGGGAGGCGCGCTCTACCGGGAGCTGGCGCGACTGCCGGCGCCGCGGGCGGGCGCGGCGCCGATCCTGTGCATGTACGCGCCCGTCGGGGAGCGCCGCGCGCTGCTGCCCTACCTGATGCGCCGGCTGCTCGAGAACGGTGCCGGCAGCTCCTTCGTGCACCGCGCGGCGCGCGCGAGCGTACGCAGCCTGAGCGCGGATCCGGTGGCGGCCGCGGCGCTCCTGGGCGGCGCCCCGCACACGCGCATCCGCGAGCCTCGCGAGTTGTTTGCTCCGGAACGTTGCAACAGCGCCGGACTGGACCTGGAGAGCGAGACGGTGCGCGCAAGGCTTGCACAGGCCCTGGAGCAGGGCCGGCAGACGGCGCTCGAGGTGCGAGCGATGGTGGCGACCGCTGCCGGGCCGGCGGATGTCCCGGCGTCCTGCACGTATGCGATCCGCAATCCCGCCAATCGCGCCGAACGCATCGGCACGGTGTACGAGGCGGATGCGGCCGCCGTGGAAGCGGCGCTCACCGCCGCGGTTGCCGGTGCGCGCCTCTGGGGTGGCTACCCCGTCGAGCTGCGTGCGCGACTGCTCGAGGAGGCCGCGGCGCGCTTCGAGCAACATTCCCCCGCGCTGATCGCGCTGATCGTGCGCGAGGCAGGCAGGATTCTTGCGGATGCGATCGGCGAGGTGCGCGAGGCGATCGATGCCCTGCGCTACTACGCGGCTCAGATCCGCTCGCAGTTCGATTCCAGCACGCACGTGCCGCTGGGGGCGGTGCTGTGCATCAGCCCCTGGAATTTCCCGCTGTCGATCTTCACGGGACAGGTAGGGGCGGCGCTGGCGGCAGGCAATGCAGTGCTCGCCAAGCCCGCCGAGCAGAGTGCTGCGACCGCCGCGCTCGCCGTGCAGCTGCTGCGCGAGGCGGGTTTCCCCGCGCCGGCCGTGCAGCTGCTGCCCGGTGACGGAGCGCGTGTCGGCACGCCGCTGCTCGCCGACGAGCGCGTGCGCGGCGTTCTGTTCACCGGCTCGACCGCCACGGCGCGCGCGATCGCGCGCACGCTCGCCGGCCGTCCACCGGTGCCGCTGATCGCGGAGACCGGCGGGCAGAACGCCATGATCGTGGACTCGAGCGCGCTGCCCGAGCAGGTGGTCGCCGATGCGCTGCGCTCGGCGTTCGACTCCGCCGGACAGCGCTGCTCGTCGCTGCGCGTGCTGTGCCTGCAGGAGGAGATCGCGGCGCCGATACTCGAGATGCTGCAGGGGGCGGTGCACCAGCTGTGCGTCGGGGATCCGGCGCGCCTGGAAACCGACATCGGCCCGCTGATCGACGAGCCGGCGCGTGAGCGCATCGAGGCACACCTGCAGTCGATGCACGAACGGCTGCTGTGCCGCGCGCCGCTGCCCGCGGGCTGCGAGCTGGGCGTGTTCGTCGCCCCGACACTGCTGCGAATCGACTCGATCGCAGAGCTGCACGAAGAGGTGTTCGGCCCGGTGCTGCACGTGCTGCGCTTCCGGCGTGAACGGCTGCTGGAGCTGGTCGAGGAGATCAATGCCACCGGCTACGGCCTGACGCTCGGCATCGCCTCGCGCATTCCGGGTACGATCGAAGCCATCGTGCAGCGCGCGCGTGCCGGCAACGTCTACGTCAACCGCAACATGATCGGTGCCGTGATCGGCGTGCAACCGTTCGGCGGACAGGGTTTGTCCGGTACCGGTCCCAAGGCGGGCGGTCCGCTGTACCTGCACGCGCTGCTGGAGCGCTCGCCCGGACCGCGCTGGCCCGCAGGGGACGCCCCGGCAGGCCATGTCCCGGATGCCCCGGCAGGCGATGCCCCGGATGCCCCGGCAGGCGATGCCCCGGCAGGCAGTGCGCCGGCAGGCAGTGCGCCGGCAGGCAGTGCGCCCGGCCCGGCGACCCGCGCCGCGCCCGCGGCGCTGCAGGGGCTGATCGGTTGGTTGCGCGGCGACGCCGCCATCCTCGATGCGCGCGAGCGCGAGTGGCTGGGATCGCGCGCCGAGCAGTACGCCCGGCGCACGCTGCTCGGGGCGCGCGTGAGCCTGCGCGGATACGTGGGCGAGAGCAACGAGCTGCGGCTGCGCGAGCGCGGGCGGCTGTGCGCCACCGCGCACTCGATGCCGGCTCTGATCGAGCAGCTCGCCGCGGCCCTGGCGACGGGCAATGCGCTCGATGCGCCGCAGTCTGGTCCGTCCGCGACGCTGGCCATGACGCTGCTCGCGGCGCTACCCGCGGCGCTGCGCGGCAGGCTGCGCATCGCGGAGGGCGGGCCCGAGCGCAGTCAGGCAGTGCTGGTCGACGAGAGCGATGCCGCGGAGGCTGCCCCCTGGCTCGAGCGGCTGCGTGCGCAGCTGGCGCGGGCCGAGGGTCCGATCGTGCCGGTGGTGATCAGGCAGGGCAGGAGCGGCTATCCGCTGGAGCGGCTGCTGGTCGAGCAGACCGTGACGATCAACACGGCGGCCGTGGGCGGGGATGCACAGCTGCTGTCGCTGCAGGAGGACGACGAGCGCTCCCAGGGAGAAGCTCAGGCGAGCGTGTGAAACACGCGCTGCACGTCGTCCTCCTGTTCCAGCCGATCGATCAGCTCCAGCACCTCGGTTGCCTGCGCCTCCGGCAACTCCACGGGCGCCGCGCACACGTATTCGTGCTCCGCCGACAGCGGTGAGATGCGGCGTGCCTCGAGCGCCTCCTGCAGTTTGCCGAAGTTCTCGAATGCACAGCGCAGCACCAGCTGCGGCTCGCCCTTGTCGCCGCTGCTCTCGCCCATTTCTTCCAGACCGTGATCGATCATATCGAGCTCCAGCTCGTCCTGATCGATCCCCGCCGGATCCAGGCGGAACACCCCCATCTTGCGGAACTGGAAGCTGACGCTACCGGCAGTGCCGAGATTGCCACCGTGTTTGGTGATCACATTGCGCACGTGCGCGACGGTGCGCGTCGGATTGTCGGTCGCAGTCTCGATCATCAGGGCGATGCCGTGCGGCGCGTATCCCTCGTAGAGCACCTCGTGGTAGTTGGTGGCATCGCGTCCCGAGGCGCGCTTGATCGCCGCCTCCACCTTGTCCTTGGGCATGTTGACGGCGCGCGCATTCTGCATGATTCGCCGCAACGTTGGATTGCCGGCCGGATCCGCGCCGCCGGCCTTGACCGCCATGTTGATGTCCTTGGCGATGCGCGCGAATTGCTTCGCCATGCGGTTCCAGCGGGCGAACATCGCATGCTTGCGAACTTCGAAGATGCGACCCATGTGTGCTCCATTGCGTGCGCCTGCGCTGCGCCGGGGCGGCGGCGCCGCAGCGACCGGGGCGCCGCGGCGATCCCGCCGCGCGCAGCATCATGCCATGGATGGCGGGCCGTTCAGCGGCCGACGTTCAGCGGCGCCGGCTTGGCGAAGCTGCCGATGTACGACGGGGGAGTGGAAATCATCACCAGCGGCACGCGCTGTGGCAGGCGCGGGGGCGAGGGCTGCTCGGGCTGAGCGGCGGCCAGCGGTGAGAGGCTGACCGGCAGCGGTACGTGCCGGTTGACGGACAGCAGCTCCGGTGGCGGGCAGGATTCCTCCGGAGTCAGCAGCAAGCCGTGCGCGCGCAGGCGGCGACCGAGGGTGCTGCGGCTGGTGAGCACCGTGAAGGGCACCGGGACCAGCAGGCCGGCGATGACCGGCAGCATCCACCAGATGAAGGCGGGAGCGAGCTCGAATATGGCGGCTCCCCAGACCAGGCCGAGCCCCACGTGCCAGCCGTGCCGCCTCAGCGCCTCGAGCCAGCCGACTCCGCGATCACCGCGCGCCTGCGCGTCCCAGCCGACGTTCCGGCCCAGCAGCGCGCGCAGCACGAAGCTCGAATGAAACAGCATCATGGTCGGGGCGAGCAGCATGCTCATGAGCTGCTCGAACAGCAGGCTGCCCATCAGGCGCCAGGTGCCGCCGAAGGAGCGGCGCAGCGCGCGGTCGCGCAGTGCGAGGCACGCACCGAGCAGTTTCGGCAGCATCAGCAGCGTGATGGTCATCGTCAGCAGCGCGGCGATCTCACCGTCGCGGTACTGCGGCCAGCTGGGGAACAGCGTGTAGGTCCCCGGCTGGAAGTACTGGTGGCTCGAGAGCGCCGCCAGGCACGTCACGATGGAGCTCAGCACCAGCACCAGCAGCCACATGGGCGAGGTCGCATAGGAGAGGATGCCGGTGAGCATGTGCACGCGGCTCAGCCAATGCAGTCCGCGCATGGGCATGACGCCGACGTGCTGCAGGTTGCCCTGCGCCCAGCGCCGGTCGCGTGCCGCAAAGTCGATCACGTTGGAGGGGATCTCCTCCCAGCTGCCGGCGATGTCCGGCATCAACCAGATTTGATAGCCGGCGCGGCGCATGAAGGCCGCCTCGACGATGTCGTGGCTGAGGATCTCCCCGCCGAACGGGGGCGCGCCCGGCAGGCGCGGCAGCGCGCAATGCTCGGCGAACGGCCGCAGCCGCACGATCGCGTTATGACCCCAGTAGTTGCTGTCGCCGAGCTGCCAGAAGGCCAGACCGCTCGCGAACATGGGGCCGTTCAGCCGCACCGCGAACTGCAGCAGCCGCGCGAACAGCGTCTCGCGTCCCACCAGCAGCGGCAGCGTCTGGATGATGCCGACCTCCGGATGCGCATCCATCACCTGTGCGAGCGATACCAGGGCCTGGCCGCTCATGATGCTGTCGGCATCCAGCACGATCATGTAGTCGTAGGCGCCGCCCCAGTTGCGCACGAACTCGGCGATGTTGCCGGCCTTGCGCCCGGTGTTTTCGCTGCGGCGGCGGTAGAACAGCCGCCCCTGCGCTCCGAGGCGGGCGACCTGGGCGCGCCAGGCGGTCTCTTCGGCGCAGGCGGTTTCCGCATGACGCGTATCGGAGAGAATGAAGAAATCGAAGCTTTCCTGGTCACGCTGCTGCATCAGCGAGCGCCAGATGGCCTCGACGCCGGCGAACACCCGCGCAGTGTCTTCGTTGAAGATCGGTGTGACGATGGCGGTACGGCCCCGCACACTGCGGTGCGAGGTGTGCGCGGCGGCAAGAATGGCCGGATCACGGCCGATCAGGCGGATGATGAATCCCGCCACCGCGGTCCAGAACGCCCCGGTGATCCAGGTGAACAGCGCCGTGAACATCACGAGTCCGGCGATGTTGAGTCCCGACAGCCCGTTGGCGCGCAGCACATCGAGCATCAGCAGTCCGCCGGCGAGCGCCGTCAGCAGCGTCAGGCCGAAAAAGAGCGAGCGACGCCACAGCGCCTGCGATCGCAGGCCGTTGGCACGCAGTACGACGGGCTCCGATGACTGTCTGCTCAGGGTGTCCACAGATATGTCCAGGTTTCGGTGAGCGCCTCTCCATACAGCGTCAGGTAGCAGCGCAGGTCGACACTCTGGCCGGGCTTGGAGGCGACGTCAAAGGTCGCGCGCCATACGCCGTTTTCCGCCAGATGCTGCACCGTGATACCGCTGACGGTGCCGTTGTGAGCGCTGATCTGAGCCTGCACGGGCTGCGAGGCATCGAGCAAATTGAGATCCCCACCCCAGAAGTCGATCATCAAGCGGTGGGTGTTGGCGCTTGCATGCCCGGGGATGCTGGTGGTGCGGGTGGCGACCGCGCGGCCGCCGGGGGGCCACAGCGGCGAATACAGATAGGCCGATAGCAGGTAGGAAAAGCTGAATGGCTTGCCCGGTACCAGCCGGGTCGCCGGTACCCAGTAGGCGACGATGTTGTCGTGAATCTCCTCGTCGCTCGGGATCTCGACCAGCTCGACCCGACCCTGACCCCAATCCCCCAGCGGCGCCACCCAGTAGCTCGGCCGCTGCTGGTAGTGCGCTTCCTCGTCCTGGTAGTCGTTGAAGTCGCGATCGCGCTGATCCAGACCGAAGCCGCGCGGATGCTCGTCCGAGAAGCTCGACACGCTCAGCGCCTTGGGATTCGCCAGCGGCCGCCACAGCCACTCCCCGGTACCGGTCTGCTCGATCAGTCCGTCGCTGTCGTGGACCTCGGGACGAAAATCATTCTCCGCCAGAGTGCTGTTGAGCCCGTACAGGTACATCGAGGTGAGTGGCGCAAGGCCGAGCTTGTCGACGCTGCGACGCGGGTAGAGCGTTGCGCTGACCTCCACGTCGGTGGTGCCGCCCGGTCGTACCTCGAATCGGTACGCGCCCGTGAGGCTCGGGCTGTCCAGCAGCGCGTAGATGGTGAGCGTGCGCTCCTGCGGCGGCGGGCGCACCAGCCAGAAATCGCTGAAGTAGGGAAACTCCTCGCCCTGGGGCGAGGCCACGTCGATGGCCAGCCCGCGTGCCGAGGCCCCGTAGCTCTGATCGCGACCCAGCACCCGGAAGTAGGAGGCACCGAGAAACACGATCAGCTCGTCCTTGTAATCGGGCCGCTGCAGCGGATAGTGCACGCGGAAGCCCGCGAACCCCAGGCTCGGAGGCAGGGTCTGCGGGTGTACGGCGGCGGCATTGCTGCCAAAATCAAAGTCGCCCGGGTCGTAGAGCACCGGGTGCAGGGTGCCGTCGGGCGCAACCTCGGTGATGTTGACGCTGCGGCGGTAATTGAATCCGCGCTGGAAGAACTGCACCTCGAACATGGCCTGGTCGCGCCACAGGGCGCGCTCGGGGCGAAATCGGATCTGACGGTACTGATCGTAGGTGAGATGCGCGAGACTGTCGGGCAGTGGGCTCGAGCGGTCCATGTACGGACTGGCGGCACGCTGCTGCGCAAGACGCTGCACATCCGCGAACCCGAACCTGGGCGGTGCCGGCTGGGCGCGTGCGGCCGCCTGCCCCGAAGGGGCCATCGCGCTGGAGTGCTGTAACAGCACTGCCACGACGAGCAACGTGTGCAGCAGCCACTGTCGAGCCCGCACGAACTACTCCTGAGGTTGGTGACGTCAGGCCGTACCTTCGTGCCCGTCGTCAGGCGATGCCGCTCGTGCGGCGCGTATGCTGGAGGGCGCCGCTCGGCATGGGGGCAATGGTACCGGGAGGGAGCGAGCGCTGCAGCTTCTGGAGCGGGCACTGCGGCTTCTGAAAGGGATGTCGGACGCCCACGGACAGCCATGCACGCGCAGATTCTCATGATGCCCAAGCCTACTCATAATCGATGAATCCGCGCTGAATACCCCGG